>NZ_RZTJ01000021.1:0-90396 GCF_003997065.1 Mesorhizobium sp. M6A.T.Ce.TU.016.01.1.1
TCCCGGCCGACATCCAACTCGTAGGAACTTGCCCATTCACGATAAAAGCGTGCCAAGCGATCGACGTCGCCGTCGAGCGCATGGGAATCCTTGATGCGTTTGCGTGCGGCTTGCTCCAGTGCGGTCCCCTGATCGAGGGTATTCATGTCAATTCCTCCGTATAGGGGCAAATTAGGTGCGGTACAGTTCTCATCGGCGGCGCAATTGCCGCGAACCTTGCGATCATTGGTCGCCCCATGCTGCCCGTACCAATGAATCCTACGCGTTCGGCGCTACGGAAACAGCCCGCTCTTAAAGTCGCTACATTAGACTTCCGAAAGCATTAATTTGCTTCGAAAGGTTATGTTTCTCTTCCCCATATTTGACGTCAGAATAGGGACCAAACTCGTCCTGACGACAAGCTAAAATATGTTAAAAAAGTATGTGAATTCTGTAAGGCGACTTTATAATTAGCTCTAGAAAACTCGAATACAATCGAGAGCTGTTCGACAAAAGACGGAATGCGCGGAACCCGTGGAAATTCGCGTTGGTGGGCGTTACGGAACCGTGGGAGACCAGGAACTTCCGATCCTGACAATCTCTCCGTCGAAAGCGCGCCAGCAGCCAAAGGTCGTATCCACGCTTTCAAGCTTCCAAAAGAAGCTTCGAATCAGAACGTAGTCTTAACGATTTTACGGCCTTAGGCTGATCCTACCCCGGCCAATTCGTCAGTCTCACTGCCTGACCACCACTCGCCAATTCGCGCGCGGACATTGCAACAGATCTTTCAAGTAACTTTGCACAATCTTTACGACCGCAAATCGCTGAAAATGGTACGTTCACGACAATGATAGGAGGTCAGTCCGAAAATCAATGCCTATGCAAACTGATGTATGCTCAGACGGCCGAATAGCAAGCGACATGAGGGCAGCAGCCATGACAAGAAGAGCGCTCATATTAATCGAAATCTATCCATGGGACGTTGGTCCGCTCTACGTCCAAGCGGCCCTGCGTCTTGGTCTTCACCCAATTATCCTTTCGGCTGATCCAGCTCGGTACAACCGTCTGACGCCGCAAAGCATCGTCATTCGTGTCGATACAGACAACCTCGACGCGCTGATCCACGAATGTCTTCAGCTACGTGCGAACTATGACATTGCTGGGATTACAAGCACCGGTGACTCATTCTATGCGACAGTTGGAAAGCTCTGCCGGCATTTCGATTTACCCGGACCCGACCCCGAATCCGTTGAACGGTGCTGCGACAAATTAGTTCAACGTCAACTCCTCGCGGAGGCGGGCGTCCCAATACCTGCTTATCGTTTAGCAGCGAACGCGACGGACATAGAACGCTCTGCCACAGAGATTGGCCTACCAGTGATTCTTAAGCCGGCCGAAGGGAGTTTTAGCTGCGGAGTCCGCTTGTGCCGCACCGTCGATGAGTTATTCGAACATTCGACCTATCTGTTGGGCGGGAAGCATAAATGGCAGTCTTCGCCGAGGATACTGGTCGAAGAATTCGCACAAGGCCCGTATTTTAGTGCGGAGATAATGGGGAATGACATCATTGGGATCGGGACCGCTGACTTGGGCGATCTTCCATACTTCGTATTTCGAGAGTGCGCCTTCCCGGCCGCGCTGGCCTATGACCAGCGTAAGTGCATCGCCGAAGTTTCGCTGAACTGTTTGCGAGCTCTCGGCCTTGGCTGGGGGCCAACAGGCATTGAGTTCCGGTGGACGATGCGTGGCCCAGTCGTCATCGAAGTCAATCCACGTCTTCCTTGCACACCAACTCCCCAACTGATTCGGCTGGCTTACGGCATCGATCTTGTCACCGAGCACATCAAGCTGGCGATCGGCGAGGCATGGGATTTGCAAAAAAGGCAATCCCACACTGCAGCCGCGCGGCTACTTGTTCCAGACCGCGATGGCATAATTGATTCGATCGTTGGCGAGAGTCGGGCGGTCGCACTATCCGGTGTCGCCGAGGTAAATTTCCGCGTTGAACCCAAGACGCCGATTCTCAGGAAAGGCGATTCCCGAGACTGGATTGGCTATGTCATAGCCGCTTCACCTAGCCTTGCGCGGACGGAGGAGATACTTGAGGGTGCCGTCAGCTTGATCGATTGGTCGATCACACCATTTTCGACCCGCGGCGAAACAGGAACAACTTGAGGCCCTTCGCCGCGGAGGGGGGCGCAGACCAAAAAATTTCACTTGGATGTCGGCGACATGATGGAGCCCGAAGACGAACTAGAGCGTGTCTTCAGTTAGGGGATTCCCAAATCAGTGTTTGAGTGCTTCATAGGTGGTCGGTTTGATTTGGGGAACCGACCGATGCGGCGATACGGACTTCGCGACGACCAGTGGGATCGGGTCAAGGATTTCCTGCCCGGCCGTGAGGGCCATGTGGGCGGAACGGCGCAGGACAACCGGCTGTTTGTCGAAGCGGTGCTCTACCGCTACCGGGCGGGTATTCCCTGGCGCGACCTGCCACCACGTTTCGGGGACTGGAAGATTGTCTGGCAACGCTTCGACCGGTGGGCCAAGAGTGGCGTTTTTGACCGATCTTCAAGACTTTGGCCAGTGATCACGACAACGAGTACATGTCGCTGGACGCAACCATCGTGCGGGCTCACCAACACAGCGCCGGCGCCCAAAAAAAGCGGGCGAAAACCAAGCCATCGGACGCTCCCGAGGCGGACTGATCACCAAGATCCACGCCGTGGTCGACGCCTTGGGCAACCCCGTCGGCTTCTCTTTGACCCCCGGCCAAGCCTCCGATCTTAGCCAACTGGGCCGCTGCTCGACCAAGTCGACCCGCAAGCCCTTCTTGCGGACAAGGCCTACGACGCCGACGCCCTCATCCAGACCCACAAGGACCGCCGAATCACCCCGGTCATCCCACCCAAGGCCAACCGCCTCATCCCGCACCAGACCGATTTCGCACTCTACCGCGAGCGCAATCTCGTCGAGCGGTTCTTCAACAAGCACAACACTTCCGCGCCATCGCCACGCGTTATGACAAGACCGCGCGCAATTTCCTTGCCGTCGTCCAACTCGTCGCCATAACTTTCCTCCTCAACTGAGGACACGCCCTAGTAGTCGTCCCTGAAGAACCCACTTGCTAGTCGACCGTGAACTAATCCGCAAGCCATTGATCTGGCCTGGGAAGCGGATAGCGTCTTTTGAATTGCAGGATTAGCGGTATTTGGACGCTGTTTTCCTGCAATTCGGTTTTCGATTCCCTTGTGCTGCGGAGCGTGATTCACTCGGTTCGGCGGCGGCGAATCGAGGGGACGGCGAATGTCCAGGCCACGCGAGAAGCGCGAGACGGGAGAGCAGGACCTGTTCCGCTCCAGGCTCGATCAGATCATCAACATGAAGCACGAACTGGTGCGGCTGGCGCAGGCGATCGACTGGCCGGTGCTGGAGGAGCGTTTCGGCGCCGTCTATTCGGACGGCCCCGGCATGCCGCCGCTGCCGACCCGGCTGATGGCGGGGCTGGCGATCCTCAAGCACACCTTCAACCTGTCGGATGAGGTGCTGTGCGAGCGCTGGGTGGAGAACCCTTACTTCCAGTATCTCACCGGCGAGACGTTCTTTTGCCATACGCTGCCGTTCGACCGCTCCTCGATGACGCGTTGGCGCAGCCGTATGGGCGAGGAGCGGATCATGGTGCTGTTGCAGGAGAGCCTCAGCCTCGCGGTCAAGACCGGGCGATGAAACCGGCCGACACGCGCCAGGTGATCGTCGACACCACCGTGCAGCCGAAGAACGTCATGTTCCCGACCGACGCCAAGCTCATCCATCGGGCACGCGAACGGCTGGTGCGGCTGGCCAAGAGGACGGGGCTCCATTTGCGCCAGAGTTATGTGCGGGTCGGCAAGCTGGCGCTGATCAGCCACCAGCGCTATGCCCACGCCAAGCAGTTCAAGCGGGCCAACAAGGCGCTACGCAAGCTCAAGACCTATCTCGGCCGGACCATTCGCGACATTGGTCGCCAGATCGCCGGCGATGCGGGGCTGGACGCGCTCTTCAAATGGCCGCTGTACCAGCCTGCCACCGTTCTCGAGCAACGTCAGCGCCAGCGCGGCCGCAAGATCTACAGCCTGCACGCGCACGAGGTGGAATGCATCGGCAAGGGCAAGGCACATATGCCCTACGAGTTCGGGGTAAAGGTGTCGGTGGCCACCACGCTGAAGCGCTCCAGGGGTGGCCAGTTCGCCCTGCATGCAAAGCACTGCCCGGCAATCCCTATGACGGCCACACGCTGGCAAGCGTCATCCCCGACATGGAAAAGACCATCGGCAACGAGATCGGCCGCATCCTCGCCGACGCCGGCTATCGCGGCCATAACGCACCGCAGAGCCACAAGCTCAGGGTCTTCACCGCCGGCCAGAAACGCCGCGTCACCCCAGCCAAAGCGCCAGATGCGGCGGCGCTCGGCGGTCGAGCCCGTCATCGGCCACATCAAGAGCGAACACCGCATGGGCCGCAACTACCTCGCCGGCCAGCAGGGCGACGCCCTCAACGCCATTCTGGCCGCCGTCGGATACAGCTTCTCCCTCCTGCTCAGGTGGCTGAAGGGATTTTTGTGGCTTCTCATCGCAGCCCTACAAAGTCAGCCGAAAGAGCTCGAAGCCTGATCCCTCTCATTGTTCACGGCCGACTTGCTATGCTGCCGGCTTGCGCATCTCGGAGGCGGTTCAGCTGAAGCCCACGTGCGCCTGCCAAAGGGCGTCGCAGACGATCGCCCTGGTGACGCCGCCGAAGAAGGCGAGCGCCCGCACCTGGCCCTCGATCCAGTCCGGCAGCTTCTGGCTGGACCTGGCAAAGGCGAAGGTCAGATTGGAGGCGCCCAGCACCGCGACAACTTTTCGGCAAAGCGCCGACGCAATGTGCCCCGTGTTGGGCGTTGCACCAAGGTAAGGCAATTCCTTGTTCTAAATCCTCTCGCTGGCCAGTAGCACTATCCGCGCCCTCGCGGCAGGCCTTGCGCCGTGCCTCGACGCCGGACCAGACCCTCCAGTTCCCTCCGCTCTGCTGCGGAGCCAGCGCCTTGAGCAGCGGCCAACCTGGACTCGTCCCGTCCTCCAGAAGCAAAATGTTACGCAGATGCTTGTCCACCCTGACCCGAGCCATCCTCCTGCACGCTGTCGCCGTTGCGCGCGACGAAGACCGCAACGCTTCATCGCGCTTGGCGTAGTGGCACTGGGACCGCCCATGGAATGACTCATGCGAGGCGTCTCAAGGCTGTCCGCGATCCAGCGCCAGATCTCTGCCTGGCCCGAGGCGCGCAGAGCTGGCCGGTTGTGCAGGAGCCGTCGGCAATATCCGCCTTCCTCGTTCGGATGGGTAACGCTGGCGTCTCCCGTCGCATTCTATCTCGCTTTCCGAACGTAGCCGTGATGCGAACTCTTGCTGCATATAAAGTCGAATCAGGGGGATTAGGGTCATACGATACGGAGTCTTGACTTTGGCAGTCGCTCTGTGACATTACCTATATAAGGGCCGAAAGAAGGCGATATGGATCATGTATAGGTCACAGAGACCCGAATGACGGCAACGCATAAACGCACCTATTCGCGCTACGCGATGGAAGCGCTTGGCCTTTTCGGTAAGACCGTCCGGCTTGGCCGGATGCAGCACCGGTTAACCGCACAGGAGTTAGCCGAGAGAATCGGTGTTTCACGCAGCACCCTGCAGCGCATCGAGAAGGGCGATCCCAAAGTCGAAATCGGACTGATGTTCGAAGCTGCTGCCATTGTCGGTGTGAAGCTGTTCGATGCCGACGGCAATGGCATCACAGCCCTCACAGGCCGCATGGACGATCGCATCGCGCTGCTGCCGAAGCACGTCTACAAGGCCGGCAAGCAGATCGTCGATGAGTTCTAAGGTCCCTAAGTACGACGAAGCCTATGTCTGGGTCTGGCTGCCGGGCGAGACCGCGCCGGTTGTCGCCGGGCGGCTATATGCCCATGACGGACTCGTCAGCTTCAACTATGGCAGGAGCTTTCGTGAACTGGGCAGCGCGATCCCGCTTTATCTCCCGGAACTGCCCCTGAAGGCAGGCGAATTGCCTTTGCTTCCTGGCCTAACCATGCCGGGATGCATCCGCGATGCTGCCCCTGATGCCTGGGGACGACGGGTTATCCTAAACCGCAAATTCGGTGTGAAGGGCGATGAAATCGCGCGGCTCGATATTTCAGAACTGACGTTCTTGCTGGAATCAGGCTCGGACCGCATCGGCGCGCTCGATTTTCAGTTTTCGCCCATGCATTACGAGCCGCGCGCACTGGCCAATGCCACTCTCGAAGAGCTTGTCCAATCGGCGGAGCGGGTAGAGAAAGGTATTCCGCTCACCCCCGAATTAGATCAGGCGCTGCATCACGGCAGCTCGATCGGCGGCGCAAGGCCAAAGGCGCTGATCGAGGATGACGCCGTCAAGCATGTCGCGAAATTTTCCTCGTCTGCCGACCTTTACAGCGTCGTCAAAGGAGAATTCATAGCCATGCGGCTTGCCGCCTTGTGCGGCATCAGAGCGGCATCCGTCTCGCTCGTTCGCGCCGCAGGCAACGACGTGTTGCTCGTCGAGCGATTCGACCGGATCAAGGTCACGGGCGGCTGGCAACGCAAATCCATGGTCTCAGCGCTGACGATGCTCGCGCTCGATGAGATGATGGCGCGTTACGCCAGCTACCAGGATTTGGCGGAGATCATTCGCCACCGATTCACCGCGCCGTCGGAAACTCTGCGCGAGTTGTTCAGCCGCATTGTCTTCAACATACTTTGCGGCAACACCGACGATCATGCCCGCAACCATGCGGCATTCTGGGACGGGGCTAGGCTCACCCTCACGCCTGCGTACGATATTTGTCCGCAGGCCCGCAGTGGCCAGGAGGCCAGCCAGGCCATGCTCATCAGCGGCAATAACCGCATGAGCCGGATAGCGTCCTGCCTTGAAGCCGCGCATCACTTCCTGCTCAGCGCGCCGGAAGCTCTTGCGATTGTTGAAGGCCAGCTCCGATGCATTGCCGAGAATTGGCCGCGTGTCAGCGAGGAAGCTACGCTATCCGGCATAGATCGCAATCTGTTCTGGGGCCGACAGTTCCTCAATCCCTACGCTTTTACGGCGCTGGAAGGAAGCGCCGACGTTCTCCGCGCTCTGGCTGACGAACTACGCAACAGTGTTCACGCCTGATCCGGCGCTGGATTTCGGACAAGCTCGGCAAGCGCAAGACGCCCACAATATGGACAACCCTTGCCGTGCCAGGACGAAGATTGAACAAACGGCTCTTCAACAGTGACAACGTGCACTGCGGAGAGATGTGGAGCTGACACCGCAAAAGCCCAAGACGCGCGACTTCCCGCGATACAACTCCACATAACTGAGCGTCTACAAGCGGTGCAGCCAGCCAAACATCCAGCCATCAAAGCGATGATCGTCTGATCTTTTGCCGATGACATCACGTCGGGGAAGACTTGTTCGAGCGCTTGCCGATTCATATCGATACCGGCCTGGGCGTAGCGCATCGTTAGTTCAGCCCGAGTGGCCTGGCCATCGACTGATGGTGGCGATGTCAACACCCGCCTTAACGAGGTGGATGCCGTCGTGTCCCGCAAAGGGCGATGATGGATGCTTTTTTCAGCCAGGGTGGTTCCTTCGCCCGCAGCCATGTGTGCGCAGCAAGTATCGAACACCGAACCGGGTGAGCAGTGTGGGGCGGTCGTTGCTTTGCTCGGCGGGACAGGGCGATACCAGACGAAGGTCACAATAGAAGATTCAGGATCCCTGAACTCGTGCATCCGTATTGAACATCAGCGAAAACAGAGCGTAATCCCGCTGTCCAGAAGGCGTGCGGCGGTCGATACGCGCCAGGACGCTCTTGATTTCCGGGCTCATCGAGATGTTCGACAGGTGCCACCCACGCGCCCTCTTGAAGGGAAGTGTCACCACCAGTTGCAGCGTATCCATATATTCGGGGTGCTCCGAAATCAGGAACCGCGCAAAGGCATGCATCGCCGCCAGCCTTGCATTGCGGGTCGCAACTGCCACGCTCGACCTCAAGTGATGTGAGAAAGCTGCCCATCCTGTCGGTATTGATGTCGGAGACCGCTTCTTTCAAGAATATATTCCCGCTCTCCCGCGGCATGAGCCCGTGGCATGCTTCGGCCCAATGCTGTGGATTGATGTTTCTTCATGCCACAACCTCGCTGACGAGACCGCCGAAAGCCCCTTCAAAGCGGTCGGTGGCGATCTCTCGCAGCTGCGGAAGGTAGTGCATTGATTTTTCGTGGAATGGGGACCCTGTTTAAAGGGTGATTTTCGTCCAAACGGGACCCTTTAACGATGGGGTCATCAAGATGCCTCCGGCTTGATCGGAGGCATTTGTGTTTTGGATGTTGGTTTTAGAGACGATTGCAAAGATACGTCGGCTGTCGCTGGTCCAGCGGAAGTCGATCAAAGCGATCTGCCGTGAGCTGAAGATCTCGCGCAAGGTGGTGCGCAAGGTCCTGCGTTCTGAGGAGACGCAGTTCCGCTACGAGCGCAAGCACCAGCCCTATCCCCGCATGGGAGCTCGGCGTGAGACGCTGGACCGGCTTCTGTCGGCGAATGCGGCCAAGCCGCAGCGGCAGCGGCTGCCGGTCGCTTCGACGGCTTCCATTGCATTCCCCCGTCGGTGTCGAAGACCTGCACGGTGCGCTTCGACAACAACAAATACTCGGTGCTGTCGAGTGCCGTCGGTCGGCCCGTCGAGATCCATGCTTGTGTCGATCGGATCGCATCCGCCAGAGGATGGCGTGGTCGTGGGAGAACACGTTCGCTCCTTTGGCCGCAACGAGGCCGTCTACGATCCCTGGCACACGGCGCGCGCCGTTCCTTGGCTGGGTCCTGCGGTCGGCAATGGAGAAGGTGCGGCGCAGCTCAAGGCGGTTGATGACGTCGACCGGCAGATGGTGTTGATCCTCACCTGGGTGCTGACCGACGGATTGAGCGCGGTCGAGGCCGCCTGTCAGGAAGCCATCGAGCACGGTGCATCGTCGGCGCCGGTGATCCTCAACATCCTGGCCCGCAGCCGCGATCCGGCGCCGGGCACGATCCTTTCCATTCCCCAGGCGCTGGAGCTAGCTCACGAGCGGTCGCCGACTGCGCCCGCTATGACAGTCTCAGGAGGACAAACAGCCATGGAACGCACCGAGGTACTGGAACTGATGGGAGCGCTGAAGCTCTACGGAATGCGCAGAGCCTATGACGAGATCATGGGCGCGTCGCCATCAAGCGACGGCACGAGCCGCCCAGGATTGTCGGTGATCTCTTGCAGGCCGAGATATCGGAGAAGCAGGCCCGCTCCATCAAATACCAGTTCGCTGTCGCCAAGTTGCCGCTGGCCAAGGACATCGACGACTTCGACTTCGCCGACACGCCGGTCACCCCCTGATGCGCGATCTCGCCCGGCGGCGCCTTCGTCGCCGATCAGCGCAACATCGTCCTGGTCGGCCGCCTTCACGGGTCACCCAACTCGCGCGGAAGGTCGACCGCATTGTGACGGGCGCGTGTCGACTTCCCAACAATGTCAGACAGGAGACACAACGCTATCGGAGCGATCGCATTGCCCGAAATGATTTTCCCAGTTGGCACGACAATTGCGGTCCTATGCGCAAAAGCAAACTAGACCTGAGAGCCGCACCGCATGAATGTAGCCTCCCAATATCTGCCGCTTGTGGCGCATCACGAAGCCGGGCACGCGGTGGCCGCCATCGTTTTGCACCGTCAGATGTTCGACGACGACCGTGAACTCCCTGCTTTCTCAAGTGTTAGTATTTACCCCCACGCCGGTGACGGAGAGTGCGGTGGTGTTGTCGAAGGCGCGGGTTTTTATTTAGCGCAAGGATTCACCTCGAAGCGAAAGCCGATTTTCGAGGACGATATGGATCGATGTTTGGAACGCGATGATGCGATCCGGGAGATAGTTGCGTGTCTGGCAGGTCCTTTTGCAGAATCCGCATTCGAAGGCTATCTGGACCCGCGCGATATGGCGATGAATGCGTCCGATGGGAATGAGGGGAGCAGCGACTACGCGGATGCCAAGCGAATCTATGGTGAGTTGCGGTTCCTGATGCCGCGCCGCCCCGATTGGGGGCGGATCGAAGATTGCACGGCCCGGCTAGTACTCGATCACTGGTCGGCCATCGAAGCATTGGCCGCGCATTTGCTGGTCAAGTATGATCTCCAATTCGATGAGGCTCTGACGATTGTTGCGCCGCATCTTCCGCCCATGCCAGCAGCTACGCCGCCAGAGCGTCATCCGCAGCCTGCTTGATCAGCCATTCGATGTGATTTGACCACATCTGCAACACCTCGCGCTTCTCCTTGACGTTGCTATAGAGATTGTAGATTTCGCCAATGTCTGTCAAGGACGCCGCCTTGTGTTCACTATGTGCTCGATGACGTGTGGCAATACCTGCCGCCTGCCGAGATTTGTCGCGAGCGTCCTGCGCAGATCGTGAAGGGTCCAGTTCTCCAAAGCCACCCCGTCAGTATTGACCTTGCCGTCTAGAGCCTTCTTGCCCTTCGCGTAGCCTGAGAAGTGGCTTCTTTCGTTGCCCCTCGCAGGGAAAAAAACGTGTCATTGGTCTTCGGTACCGACTGGGGGACCGACACCGCCAGTGTGGACAGCGGAATAAGCGTAGGCTCTTCGTTCTTCGTGCGGTCACCCGATAGTTCCATGTTCCGGCTTCAAGGTTGAGGACCAACGCATCGCGGCAACTTCCGTACGCCTCTGTCCGGTCAGAATGAGCAGCTTGACGATGGAGCCGAACGAATAGCCGATATCGCCCGGTTCGGGCTCACAGCCCGTCCATATAGCCGCCAGTTCGGCATCGTTCACCACTCGCTTGCGCTTGACGATCGGGGCCGGATCCGGATTTTCCAATCCCTCGCGGGGAAACCGCGATGAGCCGTTGCGGCGGTTTGCGACACCAGTTGAAAAATGCCCGCATACACCAGAAGGCCGTGTTAGCCGCTTGCGGGTGACCCCCGGCGACGATCTTCTTGGTGATGTTAGCAATGTCGGTGTCGATCACATGGTGGATAGAGCGACTCCCGAGGGCAGGCACAAGATACCGGTTCAGGCTGGCCTCGACCAGTGCGGTGTTTTGAGGGTCGTTACTCGGCGGCCTGGAGGTGACCGCCATCGCCGTCCTCGGTATCGTCAGCGCTGATATGCGCCTGATCGGCAAGGAAGGCTGGCAGTTCCGATGGAGCTATGCTGGAATTTGGGTGACGAGGCTGATCAAGCGGCGCTCTGCGGCTTCGTTTCGATGACCTCGATTCCGTCCAGGAACCTGGCACCTGCGATGAGTTTCGGCAACTGATTTTGTCCTTTCAATCGTGCCACCTCCTGGCCGCGGCAATGACCAGCTTGAAGACCATCAGCTGGGCGATTTTCCAGGATAGCGAGCCCTTGCTACGCACCGTGCGATGGCGAACGGTTGCAAAGACGCTTTCGATGGGATTGGACGATCGCAGATGATCCCAGTGTTCGGCGGGGAAATCGTAGAGCGCCAGCGACGCATTCTGATCTTTCGTCAGTCAGTCGACCGCCTTGGCATACGCTTCGGCCTCCATCTCGATCGCATGCGCAAGCAATTTGCGCGCGCCGCTGCGAAGTACATCCGTCGGGGTATCATCGATTTCGTCGGGCTGACGAAGGCGAACAATGTGTTGATAGTCTCGTTCATGGCATATCACTCTCCTTGAGAGGTACTGGCAGGCTTCATCACCCGCCTCGATACGCCGCTCTCCTCAAGCCGTCATCATCCAGTTTCCGCCATGGCTCCCCCTGATTGATCCGCTTCACCTGTGCAACTGCACAGGCTGCCCTAGCGGGGAGATTGGCCTCCAATGGCGAAAACTTGCCGCAGGAGACCCTCCGATGACCGTGCCTATGGCGCCGCCGCTACGACAACTTGCCGACAAGCAGAGTGCGATCCACTGCCGCGCTACTGCGCCTTCAAGGGACGTCTGGATCGCGACGCAGGAGCCGATGACCGTTACGGAATCAATTCCAGGTCGCGCTGGCCGTCGCTGTGCCCGTTCGACGGTCTGGTGGCAATTTGGGCACATCTTCTGTCGCCGACAGTGGCGATGGCTGACGCTTCAACGAAACGGGGTCTTCGACGTCTGCTGCCTTCGCCGATGCTTTGCGAAGTGGCATAATGTTTCGACGCACGCAGGCGCGGGCAGGGGATGTCAGTCATGAATCTC
Source organism: Mesorhizobium sp. M6A.T.Ce.TU.016.01.1.1 (assembly GCF_003997065.1). Classification (NCBI taxonomy): domain Bacteria; kingdom Pseudomonadati; phylum Pseudomonadota; class Alphaproteobacteria; order Hyphomicrobiales; family Phyllobacteriaceae; genus Mesorhizobium; species Mesorhizobium sp. M6A.T.Ce.TU.016.01.1.1. Next base: position 12,251 of record NZ_RZTJ01000021.1, read on the forward strand.
CTGACTGGCGCGGATCAGGCCGATTGGCGGGATGAAAGATCATACGACTACACCGCTGGCCTGACGCTGCGGGAATGGGCTTGGGAGTTCTTACGCCGCAATCCAGCGTTCCAGCGCGATCTGACCGCTGCGCGCCAGCATTGCAAGACTTGGTCTCTCCAATCCTTTCTCGATATGGTCGCGTCGGCCGGCGACCTGTCACGCTGGGGTGTTCTGTTTCGCGGAGTCTTGTGGCCGCGCTTCGGTCGTATTCTGGTGTCCGCTCTGGTGCGTCCATGTGCTGCCGGTCATTGCGGAACGGTTGCCTGCCTCGTCGCCGACACCGCCGTTCGAACTCTCGGCATTGCCCTGTCGTGCAACCGTCCTGCTGGCGCCCGACAAGAGCCAGCATGTTCTTCTTCGCAATGCGGACCACGCGCTGCAGCTCGCCGTCTCGGGCGCGAATATCCTCCACCCTGTTTGCCTGCATACGCAAGCCATCTGGCCCGCGGTGCTTTTAAAGCATCGACTGAGGGGACTGGAGTGCCTCAATGCTCTCAGTCTAGGGCAACAGTTGCCCCCCCGCTTGTTTGCGCCGGAAAAGCGCGGCGTCCGTTTGTCCTTCGTTCTTCGTGCGCTCGACGGTTCGCTCGCCGGAGCACCTCATCGCGAGCTCGCCGAAGTTCTCATCGGTCAACGGCGCGTCCATGCCGACTGGGCGGATCCTCGCGATCATCTGCGCGACCGCATCCGTCGGGCCGTCTCGCGTGGCCGCGCGCTCATGAATGGTGGCTACAGAGATTTCCTAATTTGAAAAGCGACAGTCCGCGCTGTGCGTCGGTGGATGAACGTTCGCTCGCAGCTGTACCCGTCACCAACAGTTCGCCCGCCGACAGGACTGCATGGCGCCTTGCAAGGTGCGCTCTGGTCTAGCTTGTCGATGCCGAAATGAGATGGGCGAGGGTGCCAAGGCGGTGGTTCATTAGGGCCGGCCTCGACCTGGACGCACATCATTGGTCGGAAAGCGGCGTGCACCGCAATGTCGCCATAGCAGCCAAGATCCTTTGAGTCCGGACCTGCAGTCCTGTTGGACCGGCGGGTGCAACAATATGGAGGGATTTGAGGCCTCACACCGTTCCCTGGTCGACAGCTCGGTCAACATAGCACCCACCGCTTGATTATGGAAATGGTGTGCCTGGAGTGCAGCGAGTAGCGGCTTGCTGCGCACTGTCCTAAGAATAGCAGTCATGACCCGTCTGGGCGTCTCCAACACGACGATTCAACCGCTTGGGCATTGTCGCATATCCCACAATGTAGAATGCGCAACAGGGCAAAAGCTGATCCATCGGCGGTTTATCAATGCTTTTTGGCTTGGCACGGCCCATGCAACGCAATCGGCAAAAGGCGCACGAACTGAGTGGCCCATCGGCCCTAGGAGCGCTGACTTATGCCCTCCCAAGGCATGTCCGGCCCGGCAGCGAGCTCAGTCGCCTGCCGGGCATCCGTGTTTCAGGTCAACGGCGTTTGGAACTTCCAATTAGGTGGCGGCATTGACCGCAGGCCGCCCCCCGGTGGGGCGGAGAGACAGTGCAGCAGGTTTCAAATCCCGCCCATGCAAAGATATTTCATTTCCAGATAGTCCTCGAGGCCATGACGGGAACCCTCCCGCCCGATGCCGGATTGTTTGATCCCGCCAAACGGTGCCGCCTCCGAGGACATGCGTCCCGTGTTGATGCCAACCATGCCATATTCCAGAGCCTCTGCCACACGCCAGACCCGCTTCAGGTTTGAGGCATAGAAGTATGCGGCGAGGCCGTAGATCGTGTCATTGGCCTCGCGCACGACCTGATCCGCATCGTTGAAGCGAATGATCGGCGCGAGCGGCCCGAATGTCTCCTCTTGCGCGACTGCCATGACGCTGGAAATCTCGGTGAGGACCGTGGGTTCGAAAAACGTGCCATTCTTGCCGATACGCTGGCCCCCGCATCGTATTGTGCCGCCTTTCGCAATGGCATCTGCGATGTGAGACTCGATCTTGGCCAGAGCATGCTTGTCGATGAGCGGTCCGATGTCCACTCCGGCATCGAATCCGTCGCCAACCGACAAGTGCCGGATTCTTTCCACGAATTTCTTGACGAACTCATCGTGAACGCTCGATTGGACGTAAATGCGGTTCGCGGAAACGCAGGTCTGGCCGGCATTGCGGAACTTCGCCTGGACCGCACCGTCAACAGCACCGTCAATGTCGGCATCATCGAAGATGATGAAAGGTGCATTGCCGCCGAGTTCAAGGCTGACCTTCTTGATCTGGTCAGAGCACTGACGCATCAGCAGCCGTCCGACCTCGGTCGAACCGGTGAAGCTGATCTTTCGAATCTTGGAATTGGTGCAGAGTTCACGGCCCACGCGATCACCTTCGGACGCATAGATCAGGTTGACCACGCCATCGGGAAAGCCGGCCTGATGGGCGAGGGCGAACATTGCGCCAGCCACGAGCGGCGTCTGTTCAGCGGGCTTGAGCACGATTGTGCAGCCCGCAGCCAAGGCCGGCGAGATTTTGCGCGCCACCATGGAGGCCGGGAAATTCCATGGCGTGATCGTGCCAACAACGCCGATGGGCTGCTTGATCACTAGCATTCGGCGGTCTGTCGAGGGTGCCGAGATCGTCTCGCCATAGACGCGATTGGCCTCCTCGGCATACCATTGCAGATACGCCGCCGCATGCGATACCTCTGAAATGGCTTCGGCAAGCGGCTTGCCCATTTCCGCAGTCAGAATCGCGGCGAGATCGCCTGCATGGTCGATGATCAGCTGATGCCATCGCCAAAGAACGTCGCTACGTTCTCGGGCCGTCAACGCGGCCCATCCCGACTGCGCAACATAGGCCTTGTCTACCGCAGCACGTGTCTCCTCCACGCCCATATCGGGAAGCTCTGCCAAAACTTCGCCGGTCGACGGATTGACGACCTCGAACGTCTTATTGCCAACTGGTCTGCCGAGTGCCGGCAGGCGGTCGATGGCTCCAAACAGGTGCGGGGATTTCAGACGGCGGATCATCGGCAGGCACAGGGGCAATACCGGATTCCTCCTCAACGCAGCGAACATCCAGGTCGACAGGCCGTCAGTGTGTATTCTGCACCAGTGGGTTCGTCGTAGGGCCTCGGCAAAGCAGCTGGTAGACCACGCTAGCCCGATGAAAAGACAGCAGTTTCGTTAGTTTGAGTGCCCGCGGTTCATCAATTGATGGATTGAGCAGTCGGATGTTTGCTTCATCCACCATGCCTGCTGGTGGCATGCGACTGAATTCTGCAAAAAGGCGGCATACATGCTGAGGAGCGCCATTTCGGCGAGAGGCCGCCGGACCGCCAATGCCGCGCAAGGTCGGCGAAAACGACTCCGCGCGTCTGCATGATCTGCTTGGCCCACGGGCCTCCACATTCGCTCTTCCCACGAGAAGCCCCGATGAAGAAGGAAGGTGAGATGAGTTTCTTTACTCATCCTTGCCGCCCAGCGGCGGGCCGACCACCAAAATGGCGGGCTCGGCCGAAAGCAGCTTTTTGGCCGCCGCCTTGACCTGTTTGAGCGTCACCCGACCGATGCTGCGGGCGCGACGCTGGTTGTAGTCGACGTCGGCCTTGTGAATCTGCAAATCCAGGAGCCGGTCTGCAATCGAGCGGGTCGAGCCCAGTTGGTCGATGGCATAGGCGCCGATCAGGTGCTTCTTCGCCGCCTTGAGCTCGGCCCCGGTCGGTCCTTGCTGCGCCATCTGCTTTACCACATCTCGCACGATGCTCAGTGTTTGGGCAGCGCAGTCCGAGCGTGTCTCTGTCGTAACCAGAAGCGAGTCAAGGGTTAGTTCAGAGCTGACGTGATAGGCAAGGCCGCGTTTTTGACGTACCTCCTCGTAAAGGCGGGAAGTCAAGTATGAGCCGCCAAGGATGTCGTTCAGCAGCACGGCCGCGTAGAAATCCGGCGCGCTAGGCTTCACGCCAGGCCAGGCCAACGTCAGCGAAGTCTGCGGCAGGTCGTAGTTCTCCTCCACCAGTTGACCGAGTTTCGGCGCGACATCGTAGACGGGGACGAGGGTTTGTTGCTCAGGCAAATCACCAAACAGCTGGTCAAGCCTTTCCCTCAACGTGTTCGCGTCAATGTCACCCACCACGGCAATATGGAGCCCGTCGCGAGCGAAAATGGCCTGGTGGAAGGCGCGGAGGTCGGACGGCGTGATGCCGGGGAGGCTCTCTTTTGTGCCTTCTCCCGGCCTTGAACAAGGATGCGCGCCATAGATCGCGCGCAGCCATTTGCGCTGAGCGATGGCGTTAGGGTCTCGCTCGCTGCCGACGATGCGGGAGACAATCTCGGCGCGGACGCGATCGATCGGCCCCTGCTCGAAGCGCGGCGCGTTCAGCGCGAGCCGAAGCAGGCCGAACGCCGCGTCCTGCTTTTTGGAAAGCATGCACATCGATCCGTAGATGTCGTCGCTTTGCGCGTCCAAACTCATTTCGGCGCCGGCATGGTCGAGCTTCACCTGGAAGGCATCGCTGTCGTAATGGCCAGCGCCTTCGATGAACAGGCCGGCCATCAGTTTGGCCATCCCCTCCTTCCCGACCGGGTCCTGCTTGGTGCCGCCCTTGAAGGCAAAGCCGATGTTGACCGTCATCTCTTGATTCTCCGTCTTGGGCAAGAGATAGCCCGTGGTCGAACGGTCGAACGCGAGATAGCGGGCGGCAACTGCTTTGATTTGCTCGGGGGTAACCTTGCGGATGCGCTCGGCGCTCGGCCCCATGCTGCGATGAACATCCAGGAGGTGAAGTCCGAAAAGGGCATCATCGCCTGGCTGGTGGAGGACCACACAGTGGAAATCGATTCGGCCGTTCCTCGACATCCTTCACGGTACCGCCGGTGGCCAGCGTCGAGCCGTAGATGCTGGCGAGCCAGTCCAGGTTGTCTTCCGCAAAGATCATATTGCGCAAGTAGTGGTCCTTGGCCTTGCCTAGTTCCTCGTTGCTGACACCATCCTCGGCAATGCGGGCGACTTCGGCAGCGGCCGCCGCTTCGAGATCAGCCAGCTTGGCATCGCCGCGCGGTGCGCCATAGATGGCGAACTTGGTGTCGTCGAGCATAGTGCCCTGGAAATAGACGCGGGCGCTGGAAGCGATACCTTGCTGGACAGCGAGCGCCTGGTAGAGCCGGCCGCGGTTACCGCCGCCGAGAATTTCGGCCAGCAGGTCGAGCGCTTCGGCCTCGCCCGGCTTGGCGGTGTGGTAGGACGGCACCACCCACTGCGTCGAAAAACTGGGCACGCTGACGCGGGCGTCTGAGAGCGTGACGGTGCGCCTGGTGTTCTGCTCGGGCTCAACCGGCCGGATGCGCGGCGGCAGGTCAGGTCCGCGCGCCACCTTGCCATAGGTCTTCTCGGTCAGCACCTTCACCGTCTCCGGCTCGACATCGCCGGCCACGATCAGCACGGAGTTGTTGGGCCAATAGTACTTTTCATAGAAGGCGGTGGCGTCGACGCGGTTCAGCTGCTCGATCTCCTGCATCCAGCCGATGATCGGGATGCGATAGGGCTGGTTCTGCCACAGCGTCGCGTCGATCTCCTCATGGAGCACGTCCTGCGGGTTAGTGTCGGTGCTTGAGCGGCGCTCCTCGATGACCACGTCGCGCTCGGTCTTGACGACATCGTCGGTCAGGATGAGGTTTCGCATTCGGTCGGCCTCGAAGCTCATCATCAGCTCGAGCGCCGACGGCGCCACTGTCTGATAGAAGGCGGTGTAGTCGGAGGAGGTGAAGGCATTTTGCGAGCCGCCGATCTCGAACACTGCGCGGTCGAATTCGCCGGCCGCATGGTTGGTCGTCGCCTTGAACATCAGATGCTCGAAAAAATGGGCAATGCCGGATTTGCCCGGCGGCTCGTCGGCGCTGCCGATCTTGTACCACACCATGTGGGTGACGATCGGCGCCCGGTGGTTGGGAATGACGACCACCTCCATGCCGTTGTCGAGCACGAAATCCCTCGCCTTGCCGTCCTCCCATGCGACGGGGATCGGAGCCGTCCCCGCGCCGACCAACTCGGACGCAACGGACGTCCTGCGAAGCCCATGAGTGCGGGGCTTGCTTGGTAGTTCTGATAGGGAGAGTGGGGTTATGGGCTGCGTTCCCGGCAAAGTGATCTGTTCCTCATTTTGAAGGATCTATGTCTCCCGAACGCCTATTGGGAGAAAGTGGATCGGCACGCGACGCCGAGCCACGTGAGCCGTCAGCGTGTTGCTGGGCCTGACGCGAGCCTCATCTTTGGATGCGTCCGGGAAACTTTCGGCATGGTGAGGCCATGGGAAGTCTGCTCGTTATCCATTGGGTGTTTGCGGATACCTGAGCATGCCCCGTGCCAAGTAAGAAAGCCCCGATTCGCAAGGTTTGATCCAACCTTGATACTTGCGATATCCGACATTGTCGGGCATCCGACAGAAAGCGCCTTTCGCCGGCGCGCCGGCTATGACGCTCGCCTCCTCCGGCGTGACGACGATCCTTTGGCGGGCGCCGCGCACACCGATCTGCCCGCCTATCAGCACCGCGACATCGAAGGACAGCGCGATCGTGACTGGATGGGTCTTACGCAAACATGCAGCAGTGCCACCGCGATCAGGACTTCATCCGCCCCACAAAGACCCGAGCGCGAGGGACGACGTGTAAGGCAACATGTCATCCTCGATAATGATGCCGCGCATAAAGAGGTAAGGTCCCTCGTCGTACCGGCGAGCCCCTTCGCTGGGTCTCGCGAGGGTCTGGTTTGCGAACGTCGACCGACAGCATCACGGCATGGGCGGCCCCATCGGTAGGCAAGCATTGACCGTGCCATCAGCGTTGAGGCAGCGCAGAGCCCAATTTCCCGGTGCCAGCCGGTACGTTGGAGCTTCAACTGTGGCCAGCCAAGCGGGCCGAGGCCGTGAAACTCCTGATACCCTGGACCGTCCGGATTGCAACGCACGACGCCTTGGTCTCGCGCCAACGTCCATTGACGCTCAGCGAAGCATCATGCGGACGAGCTGGGAAAGCTTGGCCGGGCCGGCGCCTTCCCAGGCGCACGGGACGCGCGACGACCCATGTGGACCTTGGATTTCACTACGCACTTACGCTGCTTCGGCCTTGTCAGCAGCCTGAGCATAAAGCGTGCTCAGCTTTCAGGGCGAGCCTCTTTCATGTTGATAGCATCTGTCGTCATTCAGGATCGCCCCATTTTCGCATGCCGCTTGCAGCTTTCAGACTGTTGTCAGCCAGGGCCGCCATAAAGGGTCTCGTTTAACGCATTCGGGAGGCTTCATGACTCGACCACATTAATTTCGGGCGGTTCGCCGGCGCTCCGAATGGCACTTAACACCAGATCCTCTCCAAACCCGTGATGATCCAAGAGGAAAACGAAAAATCCCTAAATCAGAAAAAAGCACCGATACGGTCGGCTCCAGGCTGATGAAATTGCGGTCTCACTTGCCACGCACGATACTTGCGATGGCGATGGCCATTGCAAGGGCCGGTCAAGCACCCAAGACGCTGACAAGCACGCCTCCGACCAAAGCTCGATCGTTGGCAGCCTTTCTAGCCGTATACTTGGGGCATTTTGGGACGGCGATCCGGACGCCGATTAAAACCTGCCGGTCGTCTAAATGGAATGGTTGGTCCGGGTCCTTACTGGACCTGCGCCAACCCGATCGGGCCGGCGCACAGGGGCACCCAGACAATTGGACACGTCGCCTTTGCGCGGCGGCTTGCACTTTCTCGGATGGCCTTTTTTCTCCCCGGGCGAAATCGAGCGAGCGGTGAGGCGGAGCCTTCGATTTTGCCGATCATGTCGTGTCGCTTCGATCGAACTGCTCAGACGATGATAGCGGCATTGATTGCCGCGGCCGAAATGCGTTGTGTGAAGTACGATTTCTACGCCGTATACATACTGCCGTACAGTTCGCCATGTCAGCAGCCTTGCCAGCAATCCGCCCTGTGTCCAACTGTCGTCGAATTCACCGGTGTCATTGAGGAATTCGTATGATCGCCTCGAAACCATCATTGCGACCGCGGGCGGGCGACGCAAGCTCTAGACTGCCACCGATCCGCTGGATAACCATGTTAGCGATATGTAGACCAAGGCCTGAGCCCGCAGCAGGAGTAGCACCACGACTAAATCGCTTTGTAAGCCCTTCGAGGTCGGGGAGGGGCACCACCGGTCCGGCGTTTGCAATAGCGATGGTTCCATCAGTTTGGACGGAAACTGTTGTCGGAACAGTGGCCAGTCCATGTATCAGCGCATTCTCGATCAGGTTACGAAGGAGGATCCCAAACGCATCGACATCCACTTTGCGCATCAAAGTGGGGCAGCCGTCGACGTTAAGATGCAGGCGTCCGGCATATTGCGGCTTTTTCCTCAGGTCGTCGATTTCCAGCCGAACCGATCGGACAAGATCGATCGCGTGATCCGCCATGCCAACCCCCGATTCAGCTTGAGCGAGCTGAAGCACTTTTTCGACAAGGCGGCCAAGGCTCGACAGCGCTTGCTCGATGCCGCGCGCACGCATTTTGGCCGACCCATTGGGGAGCTCGGCCACTAATCTCTGCATCTGAGCGATTGAACCTGCGATCGGCGTGCGCAGTTCATGCGCACTGTTTGCGGCGAACTCGCGTTCGGCCTCGAGAGCCGCCCGCAGACGATCGAGAAGCCGATTGACGGATGCCGCGATTGGAGCCAACTCTGCCGGGAAATCGCTCAAGTCCATTGGTGACAGATTGCCGCCGTCGCGCGATCCGATCTGCTGTCGCAGTACCTCGATTGGCCGCAGCGAGCGCCGGATCACGATCCACCAAACAGCTAAGCTAAAGGGCAGGAGCACGAGTGTCGGAAGGAAGACAAAAAGTGCGCCCTTCGCGATTGTGGTACGGCGGCCATCAAGCGGTTCGGCCAACTGATGATACACGCCGTCTTGGATCTGCTCTGTGTAGACGCGGTAATCAGCGTTTCCCCAAAAGCCGTTACTCAGGGGAGCATCAGGGAAGGGCTGCTGACCCTCTTCCGGTTCAGAAATAAGCACTACCCCGTACTTATTAATAACCTGCTCACGATGGGTCCAGTACTTTTCATAAGTTGGCAAGTGGTTATTGTATTGATCAACGTGTTTTCCATTCAAGACCTTGATCAGCTCTGGTTGTCTGTACTTTGCGCTCGCCTGGAGCAAGTCATCCGAACTTTCGTTTACATTATTGCAAAAAATGAACGCAGCAATGGTTGGGGCGGCGATCCAAACCAGGAGCGTTGCCCCGCCTAACCACGATATCAGCTTTCTCGTCATGCTGTTCGAGTTCGTCATGTGACCACGAGCCTGTATCCGAAGCCACGCACGGTTGCTATTCTATCCCCGCCGATCTTCTTGCGGAGCCGGCTGACATAAACCTCCACTGTGTTGCTCTCGAACTCCGAATTGAATGAATAAAGCGCGTGCTCGATCTTCCCCTTTGAAACGACCGAACCGGGCTGGCGTAGAAGGCAGTCGAGCACCGCCCATTCGCGTCCAGACAGGTGGACCTCCTGCCCGTCGCGGAAGAGGCGTCGCTCGGCTGCCTGTATGGAAAGCGTCCCAACCGAAAATTGCGGCTCCGGAAAATGCCCTTGGCGACGTGCCACTGCACGGATGCGTGCCGAGAGTTCCCCCAGATCGAACGGCTTGACCAAATAGTCGTCGGCGCCAGCGTTGAGCCCCTCGATGCGATGCGAAATCCGATCGCGGGCTGTCAGAATGATGACCGGCGTTGTATCAAGCCCCTTGATCAGCTCCCGCAGATAGTCGATGCCATTGCCGTCCGGCAGGTGAACGTCGAGCAAAATAACGTCGTAGCCGGCCACAGCTGCATGAACGCGCGCTCTGGACAGGTCCTCGGCCCAGTCGACCGCGTGGCCACCAGCCACCAAATGATCGTGCACAGCACTTCTAAGGTCGTCGTCGTCTTCAATGAGCAGTATTCGCATCAGGCTGCCGAGCTCCGGTATGAGGGCAAGGCTCCTGCCTTATTGATCGAAGCTGACAGTAGGCTGAACCGGCGCCAGCGAATATCTGGGGGCTTTCAGGCTGCTGTCAGCTACAATTGCAAGAAAGGGGTCGTTAACAAAGCCAAACGAAGAGGCCTTATGAAACCCCTCCTGATCTCGGCACTTTTGCTCAATGTGACCACCGGCGGCTGTACACTGGTTGGCGGGCAATTCGACGTGGCGGTCAACGAATGGCAGCCGCGCCACGCGTCAATGTCCAGGCTTGAAACTGACAGGTGTCTTAAATACGAGGGCACCGTAGCGGGTGCCTCCAGTTATCGAACAGTGCCTAGCAGGTCAGAAGTGCACTTTGACCATAGGGGTCGTCCGTATTTTCGGCGCTCGCGAACAGAGTCGACGGTCAATCGATGCGCCACTGCCAGAGTCTGGAACGGTCAAGTGTTTGTTATCCCCCGTCCGGGCCATATTCTCTGCCGAGGACCAAGAAGGCCCTATTTCGGTGCCCACGAACAGAGCCAACGGTCAATCGATGCGCCACTGCCAGGGTCTGGAACGGTCAAGTGTTTGTGATCCCCTGTCCCGGCCGTGTTCTCTGCCGAACTCGCCCTTGTAGTCGGCACACCAAAGATCGTTAGGGCGACAGCCGTTTGAAAGTGGTGTCCCCGTCGCCCTGTTGCGCCTGCGCTTGCGGCGCTCGACCATGCCGTGGCGGTCGAGCACGGCATATGCACCGTCGAGATCGCGGGCCGGTGCACATCCGGATACAGCCGGGCCAGCCGCTCGCGTATCTTCGGCGCACCCCATGTCGGCTTGTCTTGCTTGAGGCGCACAATCAGCTTCTCGATTTGAAACGGAAGCTGATTGGCGTGGCGATAGGGCCGCCGCGATCGGTCCGTCAGCCCCTCCAGGCCGCTATCATTGTAGCGCGTGAGGATCTTGTAGCCGGTCTTGCGCGAGATATCGAACTCCCGGCAAAGCACCGCCATCTTCTCGCCGTCCAGCAGCCGGGCGACGAACTTCAGCCGCTCTTCCATGACGTTACACTCCTTCCAAGGCACCTTGCTCTCCTTGCAAAGGGCCGAAAGTGTAACCCATCTATCCGGAATGAAATGTCACCCATCTCTCGGGAAGGGCAGTCATGGCCAAGGCAACTGGAAGCCGAATTTTCTTTTAGAGTATGAATCAGCGCCGTCTGCCGAAAAGCGCGTCCACGATCTTCCCTTTTGAAACGACCGTGCAGGGCTGGGGCAGACGGTAGTCGAGCACCGCCCATCCGCGTCAAGTCAGGTAGACCTCCTGCCCGTCGCGGAAGAGGCGTCGCTCGGCTGCCTGTATGGAAAGCGTCCCAACCGAAAATTGCGGCTCCGGAAAATGCCCATGGCGACGTGCCACTGCATGGATACGCGCTGAGAGTTCCCCCAGATCGAACGGCTTGACCAAATAGTCGTCGGCTCCAGCGTTGAAGCCCTCGATGCGATGCGAAATCCGATCGCAGGCTGTCAGAATGATGACCGGTGCCGATTCAAGTTCCTTGATCAGCTCCCGCAGATAGTCGATCCCATTGCCGTCCGGCAGGTGAACGTCGAGCAAAATAAGGTCGTAGCCGACCACAGCTGCATAATCGCGCGCTTCGGACAGGTTCTTGGCCCAGTCGACCGCGTGGCCACCAGCCACCAAATGATCGTGCATAGCACTTCCAAGGTCCTTATCGTCTTCAGTGAGCAGTATTCGCATCATGCTGCCGAGCTCCGGTATGAGGGCAAGGCTCCCATCTTATTGGTCGAAGCTGACAATAGGCTGAACCGGCGGCAGCGAATTATTTGGGGAGCTTTCAGGCTGCTGTCAGCTACAACTTGCAAGAAAGGGGTCGTTAACAAAGCCAAACGAAGAGCCCCTATGAAACCCGTCCTGACCTCGGCACTTTTGCTCAATGTGACCCCCGGCGGCTGCATCAGCAAATTGATTTGGGAAACAGGCGCGCCGGTTCTAACGACCGACGCAGGCCGAGGTCTGGAACAGCTGGACCAGCGAACGGCGTCTTCGGTTTTTCAGGCAACAGCCACATGGAAGAATATGATTGGCTCGACCATGCGCCGAGCTTTGTCGAACGGATTGGTCGCGGGCGCACCACCACAGATTATGGCAGGTTTACGCCCTGGCCTTGACACCCGGGGTGATCGTCACCGGCGGAGCCGCGGCGTACTGATCGGATATCCAACGTCGCTGAGTCTCTCGTCGGTGCAGTGGATCTCTCGGCTTAGCCATCATGCAAAAAACGACGGTTCCGCGACACCACTTTTCAGGTCCGTGACACAGGCTTTGTGAGCCGATCTGTTGTTCTTACCCCAGGCTAATGGCTGAACAGCTCTGTCGCCGGCTCGATGCGCCAGATGGCGCGATGTTTTGAACCCTTTCACGAGGCGACGGCAGCAGCCGACCGGCTCTCCTATCGCGGCTCCCGCGATCCACACACCCAACAAGGGAATCTACCATGGTAATGAAGGCACCGGTTGCCGACGCTAGGAATGGGTCGGTAGTAGATCGGCTGGTCGGCATCGACCTCGCTCGGGGCCTGGCTGTCTTCGGGATGTATGCCGCCCATCTCGGTCCCGACCCCGGCGAAGGAGGACTAGTCGGGTTTCTGATGGAACTAACCCATGGGCGGCCGTCGGCCCTGTTTGCCGTATTGGCCGGTTTTTCAATCCTCCTGATTACAGGTCGCAAGGCGCCGAAGTCGGGGATAGCCGGTAGACAGGCCATCGCCAGAGTCGCAATTCGTGCCCTTGTTTTGCTCGCGCTTGGCTCAATCCTGGGCTGCCTCGGTACCCAGGTCGAAGTCATCCTAGAATACTACGGAATTTGCTTCTTGTTGGTATTGCCGCTCCATCGGCTCAGCGCATATCAGCTGGGCTTGATCGCTGCCGCTACGGCATTAGTTCTCCCGCAAGTCCGTTCCTCCCTTCTGTCGGTTGCCCCCAACCTCCTCGACCCGGTCTTCGACCTCATGGTCAACGGCTACTATCCCGCGGTGACCTGGGTTCCTTTCCTCATCGCTGGCATGGCCATCGCGCGCCTTAATCTTAATACGCTAGCAGCGCATTGGCGCCTTGGTCTGGCGGGGGTCGCGCTGGCCGTGTTGGGCCATGGGGGATCCTTGCTCGCGCTGAGTTCCCGCGCTTTGACTGAAACCTCCTTGTGGTGGTCTGACGTTGACGGCGTTTTTGAGCCTTCCAAGTCGTCATTGATAGTCAAGTCGTCATGGATAGCCGCACCTCATAGCGAAACGACGCTTTCGATCGTGGGCAGCACCGGTTGCGCAATGATCATCTTGGCGGCTTGCATGCTCGCTGTGGATGCGCTCCCGCGTCTGCGAAAGCTGGTCTGGCCAATAATCGCAGTCGGCTCGATGTCTTTGACGGCCTATGTGCTGCACATTGCGGGAATAGCCTATCTTATGAAGATAAACATTTTCAAAGACGAGAGCCTGTCCACGCTCTTTGGCTTCGTTGTGGTTATCAGCACTTTTGCGGTGCTTTGGCTGCGCGTCTTCCAGCGAGGACCGATGGAAGTGCTGATGGGTAGGGTCGCAGATCTCGCGCGTCACATCCGCTGAGCACCGCCGCGCCCCGGCCTCCCGATCACATTACGGACAAAAAAGGTGGGGTTTTGTCCAAAGCTTGTTCGCGGCAGGGGAGGGTACTTCCTCCCACCCTGCCGCCTTGTTGATGGAAGCTAAAACGGTCGCGCAGGCGCTAGAGTTGGCATCGGCATAATCAGCTTAAACTCGCGAAGTTAAACCCGCGGTTGGTCTATGTCGGCCCGCCTCACCTGAAAGGCTAAGGTATCCGTTTCGGTCAAGGGTTTTAGGGGCCATTTTCGCTGCGCCTTGAGGAGAGCGTTTGCTAGGATGAGGAGCTTTCGCAACAAGATGATGACCTTTGCGGGTTTGCCTGCCGCCTTTAGCGCCTGGTATTTTGCCTTGAGGTCGGGGTTGAAGCGCAGGGCGAAGGCCGGGCATGTAGAGGGCCTGGCGAACATTGGCCCGGCCGCCCCGGATGAAGGCGCGGCCGCTCCATTTTGCCGAGGCCGGCGAGGCTTGCGGCCTTTGGTTCCGAGTTCCGGCATGTCGATGGTGAGTGTGCAGGCGGTGGCATCCGAGGCGCCATATGCTGGTCAGGATTTCGCGGCGCTGGACAGCGTCGGGATCGGCTTTCATGAGGGTAAGCATCGTCTGATCGATATCGCTGAGTTCACGTGGATCTGCTCCAGCCACTCGTTGTTGAGGCGCCTGAGCAAGGCAAGCGGTCAAGGTCTGGCTCTGGTGCTGGCTGCGGTGCGATCCCCGCACGGGCCAGGTGCCGATCGTGTCGACGATCCACCTCGCCGCGACCAGAGAGCTGCTACTCTCTTCCGCTGTTCATTCTGGCCTCTTTGCAATGAATGTCATAAAATCACCTGTCGCAATTAATGGTTTTTGATTTGGCTCCAACAGCTGGCAGATATCGCCGAGAGTTCCGCAGAGAGCGTCGAAAGTTTTGGCCGCCTTCTTCCGCAGCCGCGCCTTGAGTTTTGAGCAGACCTGTCTTGATCGGGTTGAGATCGGGCGAGCATGGCGGCAGGATCAGGAGCCAGTGCCCCTTTGGCCAACCAGTGGGCGGCGCGTACCTTGCCGACAATCTGGGGTTCCGAACCCGACAGTTGGTTTTCAACCCGACAGTGGCCCGCCTCAGAGCAGGCTACCGCCCTTCGGAGCAGGCAAAAGCTAATCGAGGTTCGCGGGTTCCGGTTTGAGTGTGCAGGTCGCTGCGCGCCTGATCTTTCGGTCTGGCGGCACATGACAAAAACCCTCATTTTGGCCGACGATACCCGGTCAGGAGCGGGTATCGCAGTCGAGAAGCGACCCGAGCACGTCCACAAGATGTGCCGAGTTTGCAAGGTGTGTCATTGTTTCTGTCAACGTTCGAGCGACAGCGCACGACGAAACGTCTGGCATACGCCTCGTCTGGCACGAGCCTCGCATATGTTGCAGTTGCTGCTGGAGATCAGGCGATCGAGTGGGCCTTGCAATTTTCCGATTTTGCTGCGCCTAAAGTCTCGTGTACAAATCAGGCTGGCGTGAATGGCCTGCCTAAGTGCGACTTATTACAAAGGAATGGATATGGCGACTGGAACGGTGAAGTGGTTCAACAGCACGAAGGGTTTTGGTTTTATTCAGCCTGACAACGGCGGTCAGGATGTCTTTGTCCACATTTCCGCTGTTGAACGAGCGGGCCTGTCGACCCTTAATGAGGGCCAGAAGATCAACTACGAGGTGGAACAGGATCGCCGCACGGGAAAGTCCTCTGCAGGCAGCCTCAGCAAGGCTGGCTAACGGTCCGGGAAAGCCTTGGCAAGGTTTCGTCATCGCCGGAACGCATTGACGGCTCGAAACCCGGGCCGGAGCATGCAAGTTAATGCCGCGGCAGGGATTGCTGGAGCCATCATTAATTACTCTGGAAATGAGGCTCTTGGACGGGAAAGGCGGGGCTCATCCCCGCCCTTTGATTCCGCGCAGATTGGGCCTACGGCTGCTGCGCGTCCGGAACGACTGTTGATACGGATTTAGGCTGCGACCTTCTTGCGGGTCCGTTTCGCCGGCGCCGGGGCGGGGGCTTCCGGCTCTTTCGGTTTGCGGCCGAGTCCCATGGTCTTGGCCAAGGCGGAGCGCGCAGCGGCGTAATTCGGCGCCACCATGGGATAATCCGACGGCAGACCCCATTTGGCGCGATATTCGTCTGGGGTCAGACCATAGTGCGTCGCCAGATGGCGCTTTAGCGATTTGAATTTCTTGCCGTCTTCAAGGCTAATGATGTAGTCCGGTTCGATCGACTTTTTGATCGGGACAGCAGGTTTTTTTACAGGCACAGGCTCTTCTGCCGGTATGAGTCCAGCCGTGCCGTTTAGAGCCCCGTGCACTTGGGCGATCAGGGCAGGAAGCTCCCCCGCCGGGACGGGGTTGTTGGAGACGTAGGCTGATACAACATCGGCAGTGAGCTCGATGAGGATGTCGGTCTTGTGGGGTTCTTCTGTCATAAACTTCTCCGGGCAGCTTGAAACACAGTTGGGCGAAGTGTCGCTACATAGTGGCGGTTGCCGCTGAAAGCAAATGGATCGACGGGTGCGCTGCTCCTCCACCATTGAAGTCTCGGCGACGCATCCCGTCATCGTCCATCGCTAAAGGCAGCGTATTGAATTATGGGAGCGGTCGCGCCCGCCCCACCATAGCGATACAGCAAGACAATCAAAAAAGCCGGTCTTTGCTTGGCCCCAAATCTTTTCTCCTTTCGTGAACGCTGAGCTGCCAAGCTGCTACAGTTCACCTCGCGGGGCAACCGTGCACAACACAGGAGTCGCCCGAGCGATACATTCTTCACTTGCCGCTTATCAGCGCTGGTGATTGCACTTTGCAGCCTGCCTCCGGACCCGCAGCGCTCACGCTGTTGGTTTTGCGCCTGCAGGCGTCGGAAGTCGGATCGCCGCAGCTAATTTCCTCAGGCGGACGAATTCAACAAATCGATTGTTTGGATCGAAGGCATCCGCACCATCGATGCCTCTAGAATAGGATCCAGCTACAATCACCGTGCTGTAATGGCAGGGACGGCCAGCACAAGCGCGACACGATCCGGCGGGTCCATCGCTGCGTTACGTATTCATGGCTACTGCATCGGGCGCTCGGTCGACCGCCTTAAGCCAGGTCGCCGCATTGCGAGACGGTGACCTGGCGAGGGAGAGGGCGCTCTGGCAACGAAGCGAGGCGGGTGGCCTTGCGGGTGGCCGCGTGATGTCATCCGGCTCTCCTGCCGATCTCTGCCGGCCAGATCTGGAGCAACTGTTTTGCATAGATATGGCTCTCTTCAGGGGGCCATCTATGATGGGAGCCGAGCGCGTGTTCGAGCGGGGGAACAGGCTGCACATGCGCTGTGCCCACCTATTGCGATCGTGCTAACCTTGGTTGTTCGGACTTGCCGTTAAAGGCAAGCGACAGATTGAAGTTATGCTGCACCATCTGATTGCCTGGCTCGTTTTCGAGAGCTCGCCGATACAGGGCCTGTGCCGCGTCATGCCGCCCCTCAATGTCCAAAATCACGCCCTTCGCATTCAATGCACGTACGTTTCCTGGGGCTGCAACCAAGACGCTGTCGAGCACCTCAACCGCTTCGTGCGGGCGCTTCTGGCCCACCAAGGCATTTGTAAGTCGTATCGCCGCATCAACATTGTCCGGGTGCTGCTTCACCTCATCCCGCAAAGCCCGCTCTTGAACATCCTGACCAACTTCGCGCAAAATGCGTTCGCGCATAGCCGGATCGATTTGATCGGCGCTGAGCAACTCGGGGGAAGATGTCTCCTGCACGGAAAGAGCCGGCTTTTGCCAGCTGGCGCAACCGCCCAAAGGCAGAATGGCGAGTAGGGCAAAAAGAAGTGAGTTCCGGCGCAGAAACATAGGCGATGGAGAAACTGTATTACTATTCATATTATCTCTCAGTTATCGGGGAGGCGCGTGGCGTTCAGTTAGGAAAGGTGGGACTACTCTAACAATCCGCTGTTCGATCCGTGCGGGAGTGTGACGGATCCTGCGGGGCGAATTGTAAAGTCGGAGGCGAGGTCTTGATAAGACAGCACGGCGAGATCAATCCCGTTTCGCGTCAGAAAGCCGCGGACGAAACGTCGGACATCCATCGACGTCAACAGAATAGGGCGGGTTTGACCCGGTTCTGCGTTCGAAAGGACCTGACGTATCTGTGATAGCATCGCTTCGCTTTGCCGATCCTCCAGTGCGAGATAGGGGCCTGCATCCGAATCTCGAACCGCGCCACGCATCACATCCTCGCTCTCGCGCTCGACGACCAAGGCGGACACGATGCCCTCCGTGTTGGCATGGCGGTGGCAGATCTGTCGCTTCAAACCAGAACGGACATATTCCGTCAGCAGGGCAACGTTTTGCTCACGCTCGCTCCATTCGGCCAATGCCTCCAACACGAGACGGGTGTGGCGGATTGGGATACCTTCCTCCAGGAGGCGGCGCAGAACATCGGCAATCCGAGGAATCGGCGTCGTGCGTAGCACCTCTTTCACAAGCTCAGAATATTCCTGCTCCATTCGGCCCAGGAAATGTCGGGTCTCTTGGATGCCCACCAATCGCGGTGCGTAGCGGGTCAACGCTGCATGGACGCGCAAGGCGAGGAGTTCGCCGGGAGCCCTATGCTCCGTGCCGGCGCCCGTAAGGGCCTTTGCAGGGGTATGTTCAACCGGGAGTCTGTCCGTTTTCGGCTCACGTCTAAGGGGGACACCGCTCGAGTCGACGTGCGCTACATCGGCTCGGAGCGTCATCTGGTTTGGATCTAAGGCGTCCTGTTCGACTGGCACGCCCTCGACATCAATCCGGAATTGCGATGCAGGCAGCTGCTCGTCAACCAAGACAGGGATGCGAGGAACGATAATGCCCAGATCGGCTGTGACCAGGAGCGAAACGCGCCCAATATGTTTTTGCAATTCGGCTTGATCGACCGCCTGCATAAGATCTGGCGCTAGAAAAAATGCGATCGGGAATTCCTTCGCAGGCGCGGCTTGCTTAGGCTCCGCTGCAGTTCCACCTTTCGCATCGGCAGTGCCGGCGCCCAGCACATCAGCCTTGACAATGCTTGCCGCAGCGAACACTGCGGCCAGCATCAGAAAGACGGGGAGGGGAAACCCAGGAACGAACCCCATTACAACCAGGACGCCGGCCGCCAGTCGCAAGGCTCGAGTGCTGGCCGTGAGCTGACTGACCATTTCGGTACCGAGGTTGATCCTCGCCGTCCCAGTCACACGGGTGACGATGGTCGCCGCAGTAATGGAGAGCAGAAGGGCCGGAATCTGCGATATCAATGCATCGCCTATCGTCAGCAGAGTATAGTGATGCAGTACCTCGCCGAAGGACATGCCCTTGGAGAGCAGGCCGATCGAAATTCCACCCAGCATGTTGATGCAGATAACCACCAGCCCGGCGATGGAATCGCCCTTCACAAATTTCATCGCGCCGTCCATCGCACCATAGAGTTGGCTTTCCTTCTCTAATTCGGCGCGCCGCCGGCGGGATTCGTTGGCATCGATGTGGCCGTTGCGTAGCTCTGCGTCGACCGCCATTTGCTTGCCCGGCAGAGCATCCAGCGTGAAACGCGCCGCCACTTCTGCCACCCGTTCGGCACCCTTCGCGAGGACCATGAATTGCACCATGGTGACGACCAGAAATATGACGAAACCCACCACGATATTGCCTGAAATGACGAAATCGCCAAAAGTATGAATAATGCTGCCGGCCTCCCCCTCGGCCAGGATCAGTCGCGTCGTTGCGACCGTGAGCGCGAGACGGAATACAGTGGAAATCAAAATAACGCCGGGCAAAGAGGAAAAATCAAGTGGAGTACTGACATACAGGGCAACCATCATCAGCAGTATGGCCAACCCCATATTGAATCCTATCAGGGCGTCGACCACCACGACCGGGATAGGCATGACCATCATCGCGACAGCCAGAAGCAGCATCAACGCAACCATTAAATCCGGGCTGGCCGGCGCACGCTTGATGAAGTCACGCAGGACGTTGGCCATCGAGACACCTTTGCAATCGGTTGAGACTTACTCTGCTGTTACGCCATGAAACGTGGCTTTCGAACTCCGAAGGCGCCTCAGCCTTGGCCAGCGCGTGACCCTGCATGAGAGCCACAAGCAGGCGCGAAATGGCTGGGCAGCAAATGTTTCCAACGCAGCCAGCTTGTCAGCACCGAGCGCGACAGGATGTTTGGCTGGCCATAGAGTGCTGCTTGATGGGGCCTGCGAGCTTTCAATATTGGAGAGCAGCAATGCGGCCATTCCTGCTCAGCAGCACACGGCTGTCCTCAATACGATCGACCACCCATCCATCAGCCAAAATGGCGCCGACAAAATACTTCTCGCTGTCGATGACAATATATGGTTGGACCCCATGCCACACAGCTTCGACCGCGATTGCGGATGGCGCCTTCTCCTCTTTGATGAGCACTCCGTTCACCAGTGTTAGAGTACCCTTGGTGCGACGATCGAACGATTGCTGAAGCTTCTGCCAGCTGATGACCGATTCAGACGTGACGGTGCCTTCGGCGGTCACAACACCCTTTGCCGACCCAATCTTGACGTCGAGAAGACCCGCTCGATCGACCTCCTCCTGCAGCTCTTGGGCCGCTGCCTCCGTAAGTTCATTGTCAGCGCGGTGACTGATCGTTCTGGACGCGACTTCAGCCCGAAGTGAATTGGGGCTCGATCCACTTGCATTGCCAAGATAGGAGATCGTGCCTGAAAGCGCGCCGATCCCGAGTGAGCTGATTATGACCATGGCGAGCACACCGATCGGTAGGCGCGGTATGCCGGTCGAACCAGGCGGCTCTGCATCCTGCACGGACAAAGCAATGGACATCTCGCCTACGAGCAGGACGACAGGAAGGGGCACAACAACGGACTGGCCTGCGGCGATATTCCGGTTGCCCTCGATACTGAGTCCGGGTGCAAGCGCCTCCAGTTCGATCGACTTGCCAAGAAGAGTTACACGAAGGTGATGCGGTGCCAGTCCCTGCTCGACAAAGACCAAATCGGCATCGAAGCCGCTGCCGATTAAACACTTTTGAAGATCCGTCTTGCCGGTCAGACCGCAATAGTGCCCCGAACGCACTTCGAAACGGAGGGAAACGGCGTCATCCACAGAGCATCTCTCAAACAGGATAGAAGCCGCATGGCAATTGCCATGCGGCTCATTTCGGGACTACGTCGCGTCAATAAGGAGACGCGCTAGGGGGCAGTCTAAAACCCGCTTCCGACATTACGAAACGCGTTCGTCGGCGGCCTTCTTGATGGTCTGGAGATTGGTCGTTAGAGTGCGCAACTGGACACTCCTTTTCGTCGCCTCCAAGCTAACATTGGTTAGTTCCTGCACTTGCGCCTGAAAAGCAGTAGCATCAGCTCCGCTTGTATTGCCGGGAGTGCCACTGTTAGTTTTATCGGTATTGCCGGCGCTACTGGTATTGGTATTGCCTGATTTTTTATTATTATCAACTGCAGCCATGATCATTCCTTTTTCTGTTGGAGTTGTGCCGTCAATAACGGCCTGTATGACCTCACGCCGGATTTTCCCGCGTCAGGCATCTTCTGTGTCATCCAAAGCTTCATCGGCCTCAGCCATCGCATCGTTCGCGAATTGGAACGCGAACGATCGCAGGATACTTTGGAAGGCTTCACTTTGTGCTGCAGACTGTGAGTTGTCTTGAAGTTGATCATTTGAAACGGTCCGGTTATCCGCCCGATCGTTCCCGCCAGCTGGCTTGCCATCATTCCCACCAGCTGGCTTGCCATCATTGCCACCAGCCGGCTTGCCATCATTGCCACCAGCCGGCTTGCCATCACCAGAATGCTCGGATTTCGAATCCCCATGGCCCTTTCGGATCAAGGAAGTCCCGAGGTTGCCAACTCCACTCCCAATTGCTGCTATCATCAGGTACTCCGGCATTTGCCATTGGCGGCGACGTGTTAAAGGTTAACCTCGATCAAGCTAAGGGCGGGAGCTTTCGAGAACCTGACGGCTTTTGACAAAAACCGGCCAGCGCAAAAACGTATGCTCTGCAGGATGTTGCTCTCGCATCGAACAGTCGACCACGATCTCGGCTGTTCGGCCAATCCCGCCGTCCACGCATGCCGCGACCGAATGGCAGCCGCAGCAGCTCGTTTGCATCCTCGATGCTGTGGTGTCGAACAGGAGACACGGTCCACGTGCTGCATGACCGCAATGACCGTATTCTTGCTGGCTCCACGGGCGCACGCAACGAGCAGGAACTCGGTCTTTGCATCACCATTCTCTCGCCTGCACATCACGGCCCGGCGCGGTGAGCTCATTGGCTTCGAGAAGGTCGGCGACCGTACGAACATGGGATGGTCTGCCGGCTTTGGGAGGCCGGTGCGGATCCTCTTCTCACCATATCGAAAGCTTGAAGCGGTCGGATTTTCTTGCCCTGTTCGTGAGAACTCCCATCGTCAGCTAATCGTCAGCCAAGCGGTCTATCTAGGCCGGCCGTGCCTGACCTTCGGATCCAAAGGTCCCGTCTCGACACTTTTTGTAACTATAGATCGAAATGGTTTCCCGCGCGATACGCAACGCACACGCTTCTCTGAAGCAAATGTGTGACTTTGTCGGTGGCGAACGAGAGGAGTGACGCCTCAATAAAATCGTCAGGCACGTGTCTAGGAAGGGGAGCTAGCCGAGTTGGTCTGATTTCATTCGCTGTTCCTGGAAATCGGCGGACTGAAGCGCTGATAATCTCAGGACATCGATGGCAACGTTGCGAAAGTCCTGTGAGCTCGGGCCAATCTTGGCCTGCTACTGAGAAGCACTTTGGCGGGAACATTACGCCGTCGCGGGTCTGGCTGACCGTGACGTTAACCGAAAGATGCCGCTGGTCTCGTCAGCCGCCAGCACAATAGCAGCACATTCTCGCCTACTACGGAGACGCAATATGAAGGGCATTGGCCGACCACGGAAATCGCAGGCTGAAACTGGAGCCAGCCGCGCGGGGCGGGCGAGCAGTTCCCTTTCGCAATCAAGTCTTGCTGCGGGAGAAGGTGGACAGTCATTCGATTCCGTTGTGGAGCAGATGCGCTCTGGGGACGCCGATAGGAGGCCCTCCTCCCTTCCAGTTGCGCGCGGTCCAGGCGATGCCCGCGAAAGTCTGCCAGGCGCCTCGATTGGCGAAGATCAAATCCTGAACGCACCGCCACGTGGAGCCGCTGCGCCACCACGCGGAACCGTAGCGCCACGTGGCGCAGCCGCAAGGCGGCGCGGTTCTCCCTCCATGTCTGAGGGCGAAGCCATGGCGCCGGTCGGTAGCCAACTATCAACCGCGCAGGTGGAAGGCACCAGCTCATCGTCAAATGAAGATATCAGTCCGACACAGCTCAGAATGAACAGTCTTGTTCAACAACTGACTGATTGCGAGGCTGCGGCCAGGAAAACCGACGTCCCCGAGGAGGCGGTGGAGCTGATCAGTCGGGTCGTCGATGCAGCCTCAGCAATTCTGGAGTACCGCGCTAGCCTGCCTGCGGCTGAGGCGCAGACAATTATGCCAGACGACAAGGTGCGTAGATGTTGCCAGATCGTGTGCGACGCCGCGAATGAAGTAGACAAACTTGGCCTGTCGACGATCACGAAATTGGACAAAAAGACCAAGAAAGCGGCAGGTATGGTCGATAAACTCTACTCCTACTCCCAGGCGGACCGGCAGGAGCTGTTGATTTTAAATGTGGAGAACCACCATACGGCGGCAATTAAGTGGTGGGAAAAAAAGGCATGGCGCTCCGAACGGCAGCGATCCGCCTGCGCTGCCACCGCTAGCCTATCCAGTGGAACGCCCGTGATGCGGGAAGCCGAGCGGTGCGCACTGCGGCTGCGTGCCGGCTCGGTACTGAGTGTCAGGATCTGGCTGGTCCGTGAGCGGATCGGTCTTGCGCGGGCCAAGATTGAACTGCGGGCGAGCAGGTTCGAGCCAGATTTGAAGGAACTCCTCGTCGGTCGAAATGGAGTGGTGCAGCTGATGGCAAGCGCCGGTCAAGAAGCTCTTCGCGCCCTCTCTTTGGCGAAGGGCATAATGGATGATGGCAAAGCACTCAACGCTCATGATTGCGCGGTTGTAGAAAAAATCATGGAGCGGCTTTCGGATTTTGGATTGGCGTTGCACGAGGTGCATACCAAGCTAAGCCATACCTACCCAGATGCCGGCCTCCCATTGAAACTGTTCGAACGGATCGTGGACGATGCATGGATCACTGCGCACGATGCCATGCACTTGTTGAACCTGCAGTCTCCGCCGTCAGCCATCATGGCGCCACAGGCCCAGGCGGGCGCTGCGATGCCGGCCAGGGCAGGCGCTGCGATACCGGCTGACACTGCTGGTACGGCTGCAGTGTCAGAAGGCACTACAGCGCGAAGGAAAGGGAAGTCAAAGCATAAGTCGGCAGCTCGCGCCGGGACTTCTGCCGCCGGGCAGCCATCAACACCAGTCGCTGCGAACGCCGGCACAGTGCCAGCAGCCAAGGTTCTCGCGCGCTCGGATCAAGTTGCGAGTACACAGGTGAGAGCGCAAGAGGTGGCTGCGAGTTCGTCGGGGGCAGGCTCGACAATCGGGGGCGCCGCGTTGTCAATGGAGGTATTGACGGAGCGGCTCAAACGATTGGACGAACTTTTGCAGTTCGATCTGGCCGGTCAGCAAAGCGTCGTCTCCCAAGTGCGCCAGATGAAGCCTGAGGAGGCCGGTAAGGTCGTGGACGATGTGGCCCAGTACCTGCGAGCCCAGGCCATTGAGATGCAAACCTGTCTCGCCGGGTTGCAGGGGCGTAATGTACGCCTGCTACTCACCTCCACCCAGCTACCCAAAGTGCACGAACGCACAGACCAGCTCAAAGGGTTGCTGAACATGGTGCTGGGACAGGCCAACGCATTGAATGAAGGAAAAGCCGGCATTACGACTGATTGCATGAAGACCTACGCATTTCCGGCGCAAAAATACCTGGAACATTTGTGCAATGCCGACGAATTGATGCCGCCGGAGGCACCGATCGCGCTGCGTGGCGAGCCAGGAAAGCTGTTTGAGATGAAGCTGCAGCCCAAGATGCTGGTCAATGGTGCGATGCCGAGCCCGATGTGGGTGCACATCCACACGAGTCGCCCCGTCATGGCCAGAAACTTGGAAGGGCTGGCTGATTCCGAATTCACCGCTTGCCACGTTAAATCCAACGAACAGCGCGGCTACAATCGAGAGCGAGAGGAAGCCGATGCTAGGTCCGGTCGCGAGAAGGTCATAATTCATCGCGGCAAACTCACCCCCGCTTTCTGTAAGTCCTTGTTGACCTCGGGGCTTGGCCGCCAACCACGCCATTCGCGTGCCGAGCTCCCGTCGGCGCAGGCTGCATGACAGGGCACGTACTTTGGGGTCTAGGGCAGAATGCGGCCGGCCACGCTGTGAGTCAGCGAGCATTTCTCCTGGCCAAACCGCGAATGCCGCTGCGCGAGTTGCGGTCCGGCGATTGGAGTCGATCGGCTACCGTCAGGGCCGATTTGCGATGTCGCGTTACCTGCTGTTGACGTGGCGGCGTATCTTGCCTCCCATCCAACTTATCGCCGAGATCGCGCCGCCAAGATCGAGGCGGAAGGTCTTCCTGCGAGCGCGGAGCAGGCATAGCCGATCCGATCGGGATCGGCGCATCGCAACGACCCAACGGTGTGGTGGAGAAAATTGGATTCGGGAGAGCTCGTATCCAAGAGGCGGAGTTCCGGCCCGAATACAATCCGCTCGCAAGCACCCACGATGCGCATCCGCAGTTTATTGTCTGGGAGATGGGCTGGATTGCTCGGCGGCGCTGGCGCTAAGGCGGGGCTGTCGCCGGACAATTAGCATTCACTGCCAACAGCCTTGCAACCGTCACCAGTTGCAAGGCTCGGCGGCGGGTCGACAAATCACATGAAATCGTCGTCGGACCCGCTATCGCTGCTGTCGCTGTCCTCGGTTTTGTGGAGATAGAGTGGAGGTTTGCCTGCACGCTGCCACTCACCGGCACTGTTCTTCGTCCATTTGTCGGGATGCTGCGTAGGGTCAAGCACCAGGTCGCCATGATCCACTTCAACAAACCCCATCGTCTGCGCGCGCGCTTGTGCTTCCGGATTAGCCGCACGCCAATTCAGCAACGGTCGGTCGCCGTCTATCCGAAGTTGATGCTCCAGCAGAATATCGCCCGCATTTTCGACGAGCGGATGGGCGACTTGAAGATCCACTATGGAAGTGACCTCAGTTCGACCAGGAAATTGTTCCCGCCAACTTTCCGATTCGAACTCGTTCATGCTGAATCCGCCTTCCATTCTCAGCAGTCCGGCACTCCGGTCTCCCAATTGGTAACTGAAATATCGCGCGTGCTCCGTATCTCGACGGATGCCATATTGCTGAGCAACGTCCGCGGTGCGCCTGGCTCGTGACGATACGAACTCCGAATACTCTTGAGGATTGTCGGCGATGTGCGTGATTTCATCACCATGAAATTGCCTCACCTGTCTCCTGAAGGAAGTCCTGTTGATCTCCACCACAGGAGGTCGGGAATTGAGGGAGTATGCTTGGGGAGCCGCCGATGATGAGGCGCCGCTACCTTCCGATCCGGATAAGTGCATTCGGGCAAATGTGTCCGCGAACCCTTCGCTTCCTGCATCCGATTGCTCGCCGGCATTATGCGCGCGGTAACTATCGGATGAGCCACCAATTCGACCATACATGACGATTCGTACTCCTATGTTTCGCAACCGAGCTCAAGTTAGCACGGCTGTTCAACATAGGGCGCTTAGTTGACGACTAGCTGACGAGGGCATTCCAACGGCTGCACCAATCAAATCCGCACTGCCGGCCTCAAAACCTCGGACTGCGCCACGCACCGGCCAGCAGAGGCTGAAAGGTCATGCCCGGAGGACTTGCCGTAGTTGCTGGGTGGCAGATCCGAGGGGAGTGATTGCCCCAGGCCCGCGGTTGCGCGGTTGGCCTGACAGAGACACTGGGGCACGGATGGCCAGCCGACATTTGCCACTAGCATGGAACCAGGTCAGTTTTGAACTGGGCAGTCGTGGACTTCCAATGACTAGGCCAAGCCTGCGGCAAAGAATGCTTTCGCGACAGGCTGGAAATATTGCATAGGAACCGCGTGGCCGAGTTTTGTAGTGCTTATCAGCTGACGCGCTAAGACATGGTCATGGACGATCGTCAGGCGTAGTGCCCGCGCCTCACTCAACACATGTGAAACGCGCTCACCTTCGGCACGGCAAACTAAGAACGGCACCCCGGTTTCACCGCGAACGTAACGCAGACCGATCAGGACCGCCCTTCCTGTTAAGACCAGCGTGGCGCGATGCACGCCAAGCGCAGGCTCGTCGGCCGCCTCCTCGCGGATGCGACGCTGTTCACCTTTCAACTCTGGCGCTCCTTGCTGATCCTTCGACTCGCGCGTCACTTCGGTATTGGTCATGCGCATTTCGCGCAGATACAACGCGCGCTGGAGCAGGAGATCGATCAGTCCGCCGACCAGCAGTGCGCCGGCGCCAATTCCCATCAGCAATTTTGTCTCCATAAAGATGAGGCCAACACAGCCCATGCCGCAGATCGGCAGAGGGACCATTGTCTTCCACATCCCGAGAAGGACAATGGAAAAGGTTGCGCTGAGAACCAATACCTTGAACATGGTCTTGCAGACTTCGACCATGGAACGAGCAGACCCCAAGCGCTTCAGCCCTTCAAAGGGGTCAATTTTCTTAAAGCTGAGCTTCATCGGCTCCAGAGAGAAGACAAATCCACCATTGGCTAGCAGGCTGGCCAAAATCACCGCGGCGACGAGGGTTCCAAGCAGCGGGCCAACAGCCGCGACCGTGAGTTGGACGAGCACAACCAATGCCTGCGGCACCGCGGTATCGAAAGGTAGGCTCTGCAACTTGGTGGCTAATAGGAGCGCTTCCCGGCATTTGTCCTCGATCACGCTGCCTCTTAGCCAAAGGTAGCCGAGCCCAGCGCAAGTCCCGACCGCGCGGACGAAATCGGAGCTACGTGGCAGCTGTCCTTTTTTGCGCGCTTCACTTAACTTCTTCGGGCTGGCGGCGTGTGTCTTCTCTTCACTTGTGTCGCTCATGGCAGCAATTTGTCGAACCACTCCAGCGCGCCGTTGGCTTGTGTGACCTCCAGTTTCATGCTCTCCACCAGATAGGCAGCGTAGGTGACCATGAGAACTGGAAAGACAATGTTCTTGATTGCCGGAGACAGTTGGCTCGCCTTAAATTGCGGGGCAAAGCGACGCAGCAGCATCATCGATATATCAATCAGTATCAGGAAGAACACGACAGGCCCCGATACCAATAATGCCGTGCGCATTATGCGGTCGAGAAGCCCCAACAACTCCATTGCTCCTGGCCCGCTCAGTGTCGGGTGAAACTGATACACCGGCCAGATCAAGTAGCTGCGGTACAGGACACTGATCAAAGTTTCCAGGCCTCCTGATCCGACGAATATGGCAATCGCAGTGATCCCCAGAAAAACGCCCATCGCGGAAGCCTGACTGTTCGTCGCGGGATCGGCCGAAGCGGTCGGGCTGCTGATGCCGCGTTGGTTGTCGATAAGCTCCCCGGCAGCCTGAAGGCCCCAAAGCGGAATGCCAAGAAAAGTGCCAAGGAGTACACCGACAAAAACTTCCTTGAATCCGAGCAGGGTTAGCTGGATCAGGCGTGTATCAGAATCCAGCGCCGGCAATCCGCCGCTGACGTGTGCCAGGCATGGTAGTGCGAAGCCAACAGCCAAACAGCCCCGGATCAGCCCACTGATCTGCGAGCGTGTGAATACGGGAAAGATCAGCATGATGCCCATCGCGCGGGCTGCCCCAAGACCTGCCGCAACGACGAGTTCGAGAGCCGTCTGGATCAGAATTTGAATATCGGCCGATAGCGCGTCCATGGGGAGGACTAGTAGCTAAGTGTCATTGCGGGAAACTCGGTGAAGATCTGATCGGCTAGCTCTATGAGCGGGGCGCTTAGCACAGGAGCAAACAGCCCAATCACCGCGACAACGACCAGAAGCTTCACGGTGAGCGGCAAGCTTTCATCCTGGATCTGCGTCGCCGCCTGGAGGATGCCGATAACGAGGCCGACAACCACTGATGCAATGAGCGGCGGTAGAATCCAGATCATGAAAACCACCAGTGATTGGCTCATAAGAGTAATGATGCTGGATTCAGTGATGATCAGCCTCCCGGTAACGTATAACTCAGCACAAGCCCATGCATCAATTTTGACCAACCATCAATGGCAACAAACAAAAAGATCTTGAACGGGACAGATATAACAGTTGGTGAGACCATCGACATACCCATTGCCATCAAGATAGTTGTCACTATCAGATCTATAACAATAAAAGGCAGATAAAGTAGAAATCCCATCTCAAATCCGCGCTTCAATTCTGATAGCAAGAAAGATGGTACAAGTATTGCAAAGTCATCAGGCGTGGCTGCAGCGTGCATTTCCTCTGGCCAGACCTTTTCTGTCGAAGATAGGAAAAATCGCCGCTGCTCTTCATTTGTGAATTTCTTGAGATGCTCGCGCAAGGGCTCACTTCCGGCTTTAGCGGCGCTTACCCAGTCGTCGAATGTCTGATAGTGGAGCTTGGGATCCGACATGCGGTCATAGGTCTGCTCAGCAACGGGCGCACTAACGAACATAGTGAGGATCATCGCCGCGGCGTACAGCACCACATTGGGTGGTATGGTCTGGGTCCCGAGCGCATTGCGGACGAGGAAAAGAACAATTGATACCTTTACAAAGGCCGTTGTCGTGGCAACTGCTAAAACCAGCAGACCGAGTCCGGCGGTAACCGCAAGAAGCGCCAGGATTGTCGGCTGAGCTTCACTCATTGCATGCAAACCCGCCACGGAGCCTGATGCCCAGCTCTTCTCCGATGCGGACAATGTCGCCACGCCCGATACGCTGACCATTGGCCACTATGTCGACCGGGCCGTCGATCGGCCATCCAAGTTCAAAAATATGCCCTTCGCCGGCACTTCTTAATTCCCCAAGAGAAATAGGCCAGCGGCCGCATTCAAAGACAAGCACGATCTCGACATCGTCGAGATCCTTAGTAAGCTCCAGTTGCGATCCGGGTTGTGTCATATGCGCACTCTCCAAAGGACACGGTCGCGGGCGGAAAGGCCCCCGCAAGATTAATTCATCGCCGTCAAGATCCGCCTCGGCGCACAACTGGCCGACAGCTAGGGTGATCTGGCCGCGGCCGAACGGCGCAATATCGGGCAACAATGCATCACCGACACATGCGCTTCGAAGAAGCGCCGCAGGAAGGCGAAGCGTGCCGACCTCTCCTGCAACAATGAGCGGGAGCTCTGGAGGCAGCCCGCCCAGCTGCCGCGGCAACTGGGCAAGCAGTTCGCCTAGCGCGCGAAACGCAGGCGGTACTAAGCCGTCAAGAGGCGTGAACAGGAATAGACGGCCCTTGCCCTTGACCGCGCCGAAAATGATGTCGAGTTCAAGATGAGGAGCCAGCATCGTGGCTTCGCATACCCGCACGAGTTGCACGTTCAGACGCGTCGTCTCCTCCAGTCGAGTGACAAGCGGCTCCAGAGCGAGTTCGAGAATTAGCGAAGCAGTTGGCTCGGAAGGGAAGGCCAAGCCGTTCTGCACTGTCGTGATGAACTCCTCTACGAGCGGGCGCGACAGTGACAAGATGACCGTTTCGGCTCCCACTCTCCAGACGCAGTCAAGCATCGGAATGGCAGCAGGTTCCTGCTGCCAGACAAGCCCTGCCGTTCGCACCGATAGCGGCACCTCGTTGATCCGGCTTTGAAACGGCGTGCGCGGCGCTCCTGTATCATTGAGCCACGAGACAACCGTGCGGGACAGTTTCAGAACTGGTTCGAACATGGCGGGTGTGACCGCAGCGCCTATCAAAGACTGCACGGTCGTGTCATTCGGACGACCTCTTGCGACCGTCGGATCCGGTTGCGCGGCATTTAGGCAAGCGACCCCCTCGCATATTTCAGCAGTATCTCATCGTCGGCCTCGATCTCGGCTGCGGCCTCCGAATGAGTCTCGACGGCGCGCCGCACGTCGTCCTCGATTTGTTGCCATTTGTCCCTTGCCGCCGAACATATGACCCATAGCTCCCTCGTCCTGGACGCCGCCATCTCAGCCTCCTCTTGAGCGATTTGGGTATCATCAAGCATCTGCCGTCTGGAATTGATCTCAGCGGCAAGCTGTTCAGTGTGAAGGCGGTGACGGTCGAGCGCTGCGCTAGACAAGTTGTCGAGTGACATCAGATGCTGATAGAGCGCTGCTTCTTTTCTTGAACAATGTTGCTGTATCATTGCAAGCTCCCTAGAGGCATTTTGTACGGCTGAGGCGGCCACATCGCGCTGGGCTTCCTTCTTGGACAGCTCGCCAAGGGCACGACGCTCTTGCATTTCCTTCAGAAGCCGTAACCTCGAAGACTGAACCCAGTTCACGCGGTCAGACGCGACATCCATGCGACCGTCTCCTCGAAATCTGACGCGTCATCTTCGCTCTGGCGCAGAAACTCCCTCAGTTCGTCGATTGACGCGACGGCCCGGTCAGTCAGGGGATCTCCACCTGGCTTGTATTCGCCAACATTGATCAAGAACTCGGTCTCGGCATAGCGCGATAGGAGCTCGCGGAAAATGGATGCTGCCTTGCGATGTGTCCCCGAAACGACTGCATCCATGACGCGGCTGCGACTCTGCAGCACATCAATAGCGGGGAAATGCGATCGCGCCGCAATAGCGCGTGAGAGGATGACATGGCCATCGAGAATACCACGCGATTCCTCGGCGATTGGATCACCCGTGCCATCACCCTCTACAAGCACCGTATAGAAGGCCGTGATTGAGCCCCGCTCACCCATGCCGGCGCGCTCGAGCAGGCCTGGCAGCATGCCAAAAACGGAAGGAGGAAAGCCCCGTCGCGTCGGCGGCTCACCCGCAGCAAGGCCTATTTCGCGCATAGCGCGGCAGAAGCGCGTCAGCGAATCCAGCATGAGAGCAACGCGTAGGCCCTGATCGCGAAAATATTCCGCGAGCGCAGTCGCCATTGGAGCGCATTGCGCACGCTCCACCGCCGAGCGGTCGGAGGTTTCAACCACGACGACCGTACGGAGAAGGCCCTCTTCACCAAGATTCCTTTCGATGAATTCACGAACTTCCCGTCCACGTTCGCCTATGAGCGCCACTATGACGACGTCAGCGGCGGCACCCTTTACGATCTGTGACAACAGCGTCGACTTGCCACCACCTGGCTCGCCATAAATCCCGATCCGCTGGCCCTCGCCGCACGTCAGCAGACCATCGAGGACACGGACCCCAAGCGGGAATGGCCGCTCAATCATGCGCCTCGTCATCGGATTGGGGGCTCTGCCATGCAGGGGCCGAGTTTCGACGGTCTTGATTTCGCCTTTGCCGTCCAATGGGCGGCAACGACTGTCGATCACGCGACCGAGCAAATCGCCGCCGACGGGCACCTCACGCATTCGGCCAGTGGCCACGACCTCTGCGCGGCTGGATAGGCCCACCAAGTCCCCGATCGGTGTCAGCAATACACCATCACCCGACAGGCCGATCACCTCGGCCTCGAGCGACAGCCCGGTTCGCGGGTCCTCTAGGAGGCAAAGTTCCCCAATACGAGTATCTGGCAAGACGGCATGAACCAGTGTGCCGATAGCCCGCGTGATCCGACCGCGCACCGCACGCGTGTCAATTCGCTTGGCCGCAGCCCTCAAAGACGAGATTGCTGGAACGAGAGCTCGAGTGTCGGCGTCAGCGTTATGTTCTGGGACGGGCTTTCTCATAGCTCGCCTTTTTCACATAGCGTCCCGAAACCGAGGCGCAGCGCGCGCATCTGGGCGTCAAGTCCCAGGTCGACATTGCCGTACTCGCTCCACAGCACGCACCGTTGCGGCGACAACGTCGGGTCGGGCTCGATCCGCACCCTTGGTCGACCATCCTGGCCGTCGCATCGAGCAAACTCTCGTGCAAGCATGTCGACTTGCATGGGAGAAACATGAAGGCAAACTTCGGCGCCGCTGTATTGACACTCTATGGCGTGACGAACAGCCCTCACCAGTAGCTCGCCCGGATCGAAAGCGCCGATAAGATCGCTCAATATTTCCATCACGAGCTGCGGCAATTCCTGCTCCAGAGCCGCCTTTCGTCGCGCGATTTCGGAGATTGTCTCCGCAATCAGCCCTGCCATCTCCTCGGTGCCTGCATTCGAGCCCTCCATGTGGCCGCGCACCCACGCCCGCTGGTAAACGGCGCGTGCCCAGTTTCGAACGCGCTGCCGATGCCGTTCTGCCGCGGCAAGCGCTTGCGCGGCGCTGTGCCAGGTTTCGAGCTCGCTCGCGGGTATCAGTGGTCCGATTGGACGCATCTGCGGCGCTATTGGCCCCTCGGAAAGTTCGGCTGTCATTTCACCGGGGTCTCTGTCTCAAAATGAGCTAGTACAAGTGAAAGCAATTGGCCGGCGGCGGTCCAATGCTCAGGTGCTGGAGTCTCCGCGGCAGTCCCCTCGGGCAACCGAAGAAGCACGCGGTTACGCTCGGTCGCTGAACTGTCCTGGAGCCAAGCCCCAAGACATGCATGTCCATCGTATTCGATTTGCTGAGCGAGTTTTTCTGGGTCCGCGATCAGTCTGTTCTCAACGGCATGCAGCAGGTGTCGGATTCCGAATGCGTGTGCATCCACGCCGATGCGTTTAACAAGGATGGCAAGCTCAGGCTGAGAGACAAACGCGACCAGCGAACGGGCATGCCAGATACTACCAGCAAGAAGGGCAGCTCGATATGGATCGTGCCCGCGTAGAAGGTCCGGCCTGCAGCCGATGTGGTTCAGATCCACGTCATAGTTGCCCAGCAATTCTGCCAGCCTTGGATGCAGTCTGGAACACTTCTGCAACTTCACTAACGTTTCTGCCGATAACGCTGGATCAAGACGCGCCGCTAGACGGGTCGGATGGGCCGAA
Source organism: Mesorhizobium sp. M6A.T.Ce.TU.016.01.1.1 (assembly GCF_003997065.1). Classification (NCBI taxonomy): domain Bacteria; kingdom Pseudomonadati; phylum Pseudomonadota; class Alphaproteobacteria; order Hyphomicrobiales; family Phyllobacteriaceae; genus Mesorhizobium; species Mesorhizobium sp. M6A.T.Ce.TU.016.01.1.1. Next base: position 45,895 of record NZ_RZTJ01000021.1, read on the forward strand.
GCCGCAAGCTCGCTCGCGCCCGGAAAACGCAATTGGTGCGGACCATCAGGTCGGGCGGTCTGTATAGGCATTGGCAATGAGATGTCACCCACGTCCAATTGCAGGCATTCTTTTGCGAATGGCCTCGACAGCAGAAGCATCCCGGCGCCCCTCGACCTTGGAAACGCCGGTTGATTGCTTGCGCCGACGCGTAGCAACGCTGCCCAAGAGATAACAGGCCACTGCGAATACGGCTGCGGCAAAACCTGTCACGGTCGCCAGAATTGGCGCAGGAAGAGGTGTTGATGCTTGTGGCAAAACAGCAGTCGGATCGGGCCGTTGCTCGTGTGCGGACCGTTCTACCGGCACCAAAACCACTTCCACCTTATCGTAGGACAAGCCTTCGATGCTGTCGGCTACCAGCATCTTTATCTTTGGCAGCAGAGCCGCGACATTTGTTTTGGCGTCGTGCCTGATAAACACCGCGGCCGAGGATGGCGTGGCGCCGGCTCGCACAAGGTCGTTATGCGGCAGCACGACGTGAACACGTACAGAAAAAACGCCATCGATATCGCTGATCGTCCGCGACAACTCTTCGCTCAGGGCATACACGTAACGGGCACGCTCCTCGGTCGGCGAGGCAATCAGGCCTGATCCTTGGAATATCTCACCGAGGTTCTTGAAGGATTGGCGCGGCAACCCCTTGGCGTTCAGAAGGTTGATTGAGAAGGCGAGCAGCTTTTCGTCAACCTGGATCGTGCTGGTTCCATCCTTGGCGACCACCCGGATCGCGGCGACCCCGTTGTCTTCAAGAAGTGCGAGCATTTCATTTGCCTCACGCTCTTGCAATTGCGTGTAGAGGTCGGCTTTGCAAGCAGTGAGGGCGACGAGAACTGGCAGCATGACAAGTCTAACCGACCGCCACCCTGACAGGCCACGCATGATTTCGCCCTCGGCCAAGCCAATCATGCGCGCGGTTCAGCCTTCCTTCAAAAGTTTATTCACGGATGATGTGACGCCGCTGACGCCTTTGGAGATAAGCGCCACCTGGGTGACGCCGTTGTAAACATCCCGAAGACCAGCCATCATCATTTCGAAGTCTTGCCCTTGTTGAGGAATGCCCGAGATTCCGGTTCCCGCCTCACCTGGGACGGGAAGCTTCTGCGCCGGTCCCGGTAGAGCGCCCTTCGAAAGGGCTATGTCATGGTCGAGCGCGGGGAAGGAAACAGTATTGTGTGGATATAGGGAGGAAATCGTCTGCAACACGCGATCGCCCATGCCGCTCGTCGGCGCAGCCGCGCGCTGAACATCCATCGCCGCAGCAACTGGCGCCGCACTCGCTGGCCCCGCGGCGGCATCGTTTTTCAGCGAGTCGGCTGCATGCCCTAAGGCGCGCTCAAACTGGGCCTGCTCGACAATCGACGGTGATCCGACCCTGGGGAGGCCAGCCGTTAGAGTGGCAGAGATCGACGTGACAGGCATCATCATGTAAGGACTCGGTTGCTCTCTCTGACCGGGCGAGCCCCGCCCATTCATCACCCGGTGTCGGCGCAACACTCCTAGGGGGGCAAGCTGACAACAAGCTGACTAACGGCGGCGTCATTTCGACAATCTAAAATCTCTTCGGCAATTTAGTCACTTGTGATGATTTCAGCGTTTGGTTTATCAGTGCGACATGCCGAGAACGCTTATCCAACCCGTCACCCTGCATGTTTTGAGACTTCTTTGTGCCGGGTTTTTTCTGTCCACCGGGATTCAACCGGCGCACGCAGTCCCGCTGTCCCTTCCGGCGACACCCTATAGATACACGGTTCTGGATCAGGAACTCGCTGCAGCGTTGCAGGAATTCGGCAACAACCTGAATATCAGGGTCAACATCAGTCCTGCGGTGAAGGGGCGAATTCGCGGACGTATGCCTGATTTGCCACCGCGCGCGTTCCTCGACCGCTTGACGAACCTTTACGGTCTCCAATGGTACTATGACGGCCTTGTACTCTATGTGTCTGCTGCACAAGAATCGCAAACTCGAATGCTTTTGATGACGTCGATTCGCTTCGATGCGTTCAAGGGGGCTCTCGACAAGCTTGATATCTCCGACGAGCGCTATGTGGTCAAACCCGTGCCAGGCAATGGCCTCGTCTTCGTTTCCGGTCCACCGCGCTTCGTCGCACTCGTGGAGCAGACCTTTAACGGCTTGGTGGCGGAGGCGCAGGCGCAGACTCACATAGCGGCCACGCCAAAGGAATCAGTGCTGATCTTGTTTCGCGGCTCCTCCACTACGGTCGTTCGCGACGGACGACCGGATGCTTCTTATTCTTCTGACATCCCACAACAGGATAGCGTTGGCGGGAAGCCTGAGCTGGGCAAGAAATGAACATTGAGGATTTCCCGCAGCTCTGAAGAACATGACTGCGGCTACCCCTTTGTGAACTCTTCGCAAACTCGTCAGTTTCTCGAAAGCTAATCCGCTCATGATGAGTCCCGGCAGCTCTCGCGGTGACTCCGGCCATTGTGTTGGACCGAACCTTGGAGCCGGCCCGGAACACAGCAATTGAAGGCAGGGCAGGCGCATTCGTGACCTGCCGACGCTTGGAATTGTCGAATTTTGTGAAACGCAAGGGATCTTCTGTCGGGGTCTCTTGTGGGGATTTCAACGTCACGTCTGAGGATGCATAATGTCGGCCAGCAATCTTTCAACTTTCTACCGCTCAAATTCGCTACAGTCCGCAAGGGGTTGGCCGGGCCTGAAAGTTTCCCATTTTGCGACCCAGCATCAGCAAAGTGCATCGTGCTTCGAAGCGATGCTGTCCACTTGTGTGCTGGCAGACAAGCCCGGCTCTTTCGCGCAAGGGGATCTGCCAGCGTCGAATCTTGATTCGACAATGGATAACTTGCGGCAGGACCCTTTGGGCCATCTGGCACCGGATGTCGAATTGACATTGAAGGGCTTGGAGCAACACCCACTGGATCTGCTGCCGCCAAATATGAGGGCGGCTCTCAAGGAGGACCAATCGCAACGCTCCAAGGCGACTGAAGCCCAACATCTGCTCCGCGTCACCCCGAAGATCGAGCCGGCTCCCAGGCCGAGCCCCGGAATCACGTGGAACGGTGGGTCGCTGACCACGGCTGAGTTGCAGATTGTTGCGGTACTCAACCGTCACAAGGACCAATGCCCGCTTACTTGGAAGTCGTTGACCGACAAAGCCAATGATCCCTCTACGCCACCGGATCTGAAAGCGGCGATCCAGGGACTGCAGCAGGATTCGGGACTTTTTTATGCGATTGGCTCGCAGGGCGACGGCCGCTGTGGAGGCAAGATCAACGCCAAGGACTTGGCCGGATTTTCAAACCACCACCCACAAGTTGCTGCATTTCAGGAAGCCCAAGCGCAAAGCTACGAGCAGAACTACATACCATCCGACGGCAGCGGAGGTTTGCAGCCTTCGGTCATGACTTTGAGCGATGCCTTGCGGGAGTTTTACCGGTACTCCGAAAATCTGTCCAAGGACCTGAGTCTGGATGAGTTCAAGAAAATGGTCGGCGGCGAATCGAAAAACGGCAAATTTCCGCCCCAGGTCATTGCGGCGGCGCAATATTTCCTCGATCACCCCGATGCTTGGAACCAGTTGTGCGGTGGCTCGAAAGGGAAGATGCACAAAGAGGATTTCCTGCAAGTCGCCTCATCGTCGATGAGCCTCACGCAAACTGAGCTGAATACGGTCGAGATGATCAAGGACCATCAGGACACGTTCTTTGGAAGCGGTGTTCTGACTCGCGACAAACTGGCGAAAATGAAAGACGACAAGAGCCTTGATCCGAAAGTGCGGGAAGCAGCCTCTCAGCTCCTTTCAGATCCTCTTTTGTTTGGCCTCCTGAACAATTCGATCACGGGCTATAAGACCCATCATAAATTCTTCGACTTTGGCGGCGGGCATACGGTTGATTCCGGCAATATCAGCAAAAAAGACTTTGCCCATTTTTGCACAAACATGTCGTCTGCGAACCGCAACGTTCAGCAGCCAATCACCCACGGCGCCCAAACCGCAGAAGAGCAGAATGCCGTCGCGGACATGAAGATGGGCCTGATGGACCAGCCTGACATTAAGTCAGCCAAAAAGAACGGCGGGGCCGTCATGCACGTCGTCGACTCCGTGCTCAAAATCGAGACGAAAGTGCTCGACTTGGCGGCAACGGCGGTGGGACTGCTCAGCTTCATTCCGGGCCTCGGACAAGTAGCCGATCTTGCCTCGATGGTTCTCGAGGCTGAGTCGCAAGCAGCCAATCTCCTGCGTACGGCCATTAACGGAGGCGATATGAAGCGAGCGCTGGAGGAAGCTGGCCTCAATATGGCCGCGCAGGCGATCGGCCTTATCGCAGGCCCCGAGGTCAAGCTGGCCATTCGAAATGGGCTCGTAAAGCACCTGATGGAAGAGGCCTTGGCGGCAGGCATTGATCTTTCGGTCTCGACGGCGCAGGACTACGCAGAAGGCTATGTGAATAACCTCAAAGCGCGCCTTGCAGGCGGCCCTGAGCAAAACCTAGGCCTGCCGAGCATGCCATCATTCCAGAGTGTGGCAAGCAATGTGCCCTTCGTCGGCATTGCCTTATCCTAGCCGTCGCCTTGCGCGGAAGCTTTGGCTCGCGCGCTGACATAAGGGTCATTGTGGCACAAGCAGGGGTTCATCCGCATCAACGCAAGCGGTGTTCCTGACGCCATCTGGATCGGACTGTGAGGGGGATGTCCGAAGTCTGTGAAGGCTTCGGTATATGACGACTTCAGAGTTACGCTGAGCCCAGCCATCTCGAGCCGGTGCGCCGGGTCGAGGTTTTCACGGGCGCCGGCCGGCAGCGGGAATGGTCTCCGGAAGGCACGGCGCGGATGGTGGCGGAGCGGCGCAGCCGAAGGAACGGCTGTCGCGCGCCCAGGGCGGCCTCCCGAACAGCCAGACGATGATCTCCTGCCTTGGGCCTATATCCTTGTGCCCACGCTCAAGGCAGTCGGCTGAAAACAGCGCTGATTTAAAACAGCATTATCCTGCACTGCACCCTCGATCCTTGCGCTCACCGATCGCTCGTCGACACGCACGCGGTCAAGTCGTTATCGGCGCTATGCCGATGGGCTTCGAGAGCAAGGTGGACGCTGAGCGGTGCGTCAGCCTCAGGGCGCGGCTGGCCAGCTTTGCGTCTCACGCTCTATGACGGCAACACCCGGCTGATCCACTTGGCCTGTTCGCGGGCTCCCGGCAGCGGCGCGGAAGCCACGGTCCGCCTTCCTCGGCTTCAGGCCAAAGACACCGCAGCATGCTCCAGAGCTATGTCTGCCGCCTTCGCCCCATCGTCGCTGGTCATGTGGAAAGGACAAGTAGGGTACGCACCCCATAATCCCGTCGGGCAGGATTCGGCAGTCGACGCGAGACATTCGCCAAACCTCATTCTTGATTCTCAGCAACGTTAAAAAAAATTCACATAATGTTCGTGAGCGTAGTCTCCTGTCAGGTGGTACATTCGCCACAATATCTGGCGTCTTAGTCGTAGAAAGGACTGTGATCCATCTTCCATTAGCATCCATACCAGCGGATTTACAGCAAATGACGAGAGAGGTCTCATGCGGATTGATGGGGATAGAAGGGCTAGCGGCTTGCTGCATCCCGTCCGGGTTGATGCCAACCAATGTTGACACTGGTAAATCGCCTAAGGACGGCAGCGCATCTTGATCGTCTTCGAATCCTGGGCCTTTGCGCGCATGCGGATCTAACCGTCGGCGAGCTGGCCGATATTACCAGTCTGCCTCGCGAGCAGGTTCGACGCCACGTCCGGCGGCTGGTCAGAGCCAACTTTCTTTGCTGCAACGAACAACGTCCGCAGTCTTCGTACCATATGCAAGCAGGAGGCAAGGATGGCGGGCTGGCTCAATTGGTGGTCGATCTCCTGCCCCACGATGATGGCCACCATAAAAGAGACCTACAACGCCTAGAAGCAATACAAGACGCGCGGTTGAAGGGACCGCCTGCTTGATCGTGAAATAGATCAGTCCAAATGGAGCGCGACTACCATGGATAACTCCGCCGGCGGCGCCATCGCGCAGCCCGACACTTACGGGCGGCCTCACTTAGCCGCCGTCGACTCCCGCGTTCACGAACTGCTTCTAAGACAGGAGCGCCAGGAGCGGACAACTCTCAAACTGATCGCCTCTGAGAACTTTGCCTCCTCGGCGGTGTTGGAAGCCACCGGGTCGATTTTCACCAACAAGTATGCCGAGGGATACCCCGGTGCGCGCTACTACGCCGGAAACGAGATCGTCGATGAGCTTGAGACCCTCGCGATCGAGCGCCTGAAAGCGCTATTTGGCAGTGAACACGCCAACGTCCAGCCTTATTCAGGCTCGCCAGCCAACCAGGCTGTCTATCGCGCGCTTTTGAGCCCCCGTGACAAAGTCATGGGCTTGCCTTTACCCGAAGGCGGCCATCTGACTCACGGTTGGTCCGTCAATTTTTCCGGCAGCGATTATCAGCGCGTCCCGTACAGGCTGCACGAAAAGACACAGCAAATTGACTATGACCACTTGCGCGAGACCGCCAAGGGGGAACGCCCGAAGCTAATTTGGGTCGGCGGAACTGCTTATCCGCGTATTTTTGACTACGCGGCAATGGCCGAAATTGCTTCGGAGGTGAACTCGTATCTGGTGGCTGACATCGCCCACATCTGCGGCCTGGTTGTCGCAGGAGTGCATCCGAACCCCGTGTCCCATTGCGATGTGGTCACCAGCACCTCTCACAAGTCGATCCGCGGTCCCCGGGGTGGCTTCATTTTATCAAGGAATGAAGACCGTTATCAGCCCCTCCATCATCCGAAGAGCAAACACAATCTGGCCAAACGTATAGACCGCGCCGTGTTCCCTCTTCTGCAAGGCGGACCGCATATGAATACTATCGCCGCGCTTGCCGTCGCTTTGCAGGAAGCAGCGAACTCGTCCTTTCGTGTCTACGGTCAGCAGATCGTCCACAACGCCAAGGCTCTGGCCCAGGCGCTTCTGGAGCGAGGTTATGAACTCGTCACCGGGGGCACTGACAATCACATGCTGATCCTTGATCTTCGGGACCGGCCGCTGTCAGGCAAAGCCTATGCAGAGCGCTTATCGCGTGCAGGCATCATTGCGAATTTCAATATGGTCCCGGGCGACCGACGGCATCCGGCGCTGACAAGCGGCATCCGCTTAGGGACACCAGCGGTGACGTCCATGGGCATGCGCGAAACGGAGATGGTGCAGATCGCCGCTTTCATCGACTCGGTCTGCCGCCAGCCCGATGACCAGGAAGTTCATGCGAGCGTACGAAGAGACGTTGCCGACTTCTGCACTGCGTTCGATGTTCCCGGCATCACCGACCGATAAGCCACCCCAATCCAGAAACTCCTCACTAACTCCAGCACTTGAAGCGAGGGCATTTTTATGACCAGGCAGTTCGTGTTCTCTTCCGAATCCGTCGGCGCGGGACACCCCGATAAGATGGCAGACAACATCTCCGATGCCATTCTCGATGCGGTCCTGCGCACCGATCCGAAGGCGCGCGTCGCCTGTGAAGTGTTGGTGAAGACGGGGATGGTCGTTGTGGCTGGCGAGATCACCAGCCATGCACACATCGATTACAGCCAAGTCGCCCGCGATACGATACTCGATATTGGCTACGACGATGATGCGATTGGCTTTGATGGTCGACGTTGCGCCGTCGTTCTGGCCCTCACCGAGCAGTCGCCCGACATAAGCCAGGGCGTTGATGAAGGACGAGGGCAGGATCTCGGGCAAGGGGCAGGGGATCAGGGCATCATGTTTGGATTCGCATGCAACGAGACGGATACATTGATGCCCCTGCCGATCCAACTCGCTCACCATTTGACGAAAAGACAGGCCGAGGTCCGGAAAGCGGGACAGCTTGGCTGGCTGCGTCCGGACGTGAAATCTCAAGTGTCCGTACGCTACGAAGGGCTCCGCCCGGTGGCGCTGGATACCATAGTCCTGTCAACGCAGCATGACGAAGCGGTCTCACAAGCCACGGTCCGCGAAGGCGTCATTGAGGAGATCATAAAACCGGTCCTGCCGGCCCACCTGGATACTTCGGGGATCAGATTTCTGGTCAACCCAACAGGGCGGTTCGTGGTCGGTGGGCCTGCCGGCGACTGCGGCCTCACAGGACGGAAGATCATCGTCGATTCCTACGGTGGGACCGGGCGTCACGGCGGCGGTGCCTTTTCGGGCAAGGACCCATCCAAGGTTGACCGCTCGGCGGCCTATGCCGCCCGGTATGTCGCGAAGAACATCGTTGCCAGCGGCCTTGCGGAGGTCTGCGAGGTTCAGCTTGCCTACGCGATCGGCGTGGCCAGTCCGGTTTCTGTCATGGTCAATACCTTCGGAACCGCAAGGATCGAGGAAAAAAGGATCGAGCGCCTTGTTCTCGAGGTTTTCAATCTCCGACCGAAAGGCATCATCAAGATGCTTGATCTCTTACGGCCGATATACCGCAAGACGGCGACATACGGACACTTCGGGCGTGAAGAGCCTGAGTTCACTTGGGAGAAGACGGACAAAGCTGACGATTTGCTGCGTGAAGCCGGACCGGCAGCTGCGTGAGGGCGGCTGGATCAAGCGCATGCGGCAACCCATTTCAACTCGCGAGACCACGCCCGGCCGGCGTGGCAAGAAGCCGGCTCGGGTTATGGCGGAGATTTTGATGCCGGATTATGACGTGCTTTGCATCGGCAATGCCATTGTCGACATCATCGCCCAGTGCGACGAGGAATTCCTCGAGACGAACGGCATCATCAAGGGCGCGATGAACCTCATCGACACACAACGCGCCGAGTTGCTCTACAGCCGCATGGGCCCGGCGATCGAGGCCTCCGGCGGCAGCGCCGGCAACACGGCGGCCGGCGTCGCCAGCTTTGGCGGCCGCGCCGCCTTCTTCGGCAAGGTCTCCAACGATGCGCTGGGCGAAATCTACGCCCACGACATCCATGCGCAGGGCGTCGCCTTCGACACCACGTCGCTCAAGGGTGAGCCGCCGACGGCGCGCTCGATGATCTTCGTCACGCCCGACGGCGAGCGCTCGATGAACACCTATCTCGGCGCCTGCGTCGAGCTTGGCCCTGAGGATGTCGAAGCCGACAAGGCGTCTGGCGCCAAGGTCACCTATTTCGAAGGCTATCTGTGGGACCCGCCGCGCGCCAAGGAGGCAATCCGCCAGACGGCGAAGCTGGCGCACGCGGCAGGCCGCGAAGTGTCGATGACGCTATCGGATTCGTTCTGCGTCGACCGCTACCGCGACGAATTCCTCGACCTGATGCGCTCGGGCACGGTCGACATCGTCTTTGCCAACAGCCACGAGATCAAGTCGCTCTACCAGACATCGTCGTTCGACGAGGCGCTGGCCCAGATCCGCAAGGATTGCCGGATCGCCGCCGTGACACGCTCTGAAAAGGGCTCCGTCATCGTGCGCGGCGACGAGACCGTGGTGATCAAGGCGACCGCCATCAAGGAACTGGTCGACACGACGGGCGCCGGCGATCTCTATGCCGCCGGCTTCCTGCATGGCTACACGCAAGGCCGCGACCTGCAGACTTGCGGCGACCTTGGCTCACTGGCAGCCGGATTGGTGATCCAGCAGATCGGCCCCAGGCCCCGTCAGAATTTGCGCCGCGAGGCCGAGCAGGCGGGGCTGACCATTCCGGACGTTCAAACGAGTTAGTGGCCTACCTTCCCGTTGTGCAGGCTATCTCGCCAGAAGCGCAATCACGGAATAGGGAAATCCTGATGTCGAACATGATGAAGGCGCTTGTGAAGGCCAAGGCCGAACCGGGCATCTGGATGGAAGAGGTGCCGGTGCCGGAAATCGGCCCCAACGACGTGCTGATCAAGATCAAGAAGACGGCGATCTGCGGCACCGACGTGCACATCTACAATTGGGACCAGTGGGCGCAGAAGACGGTGCCGGTGCCGATGGTGACGGGCCATGAATTCGTCGGCACCGTTGCCGATTTCGGCGCAGCGGTCACCGAATACAAGGTCGGCCAGCGTGTATCGGGCGAAGGCCACATCGTCTGCGGCCATTGCCGCAACTGTCGCGCCGGGCGAGGGCATCTGTGCCGCAACACACTCGGCGTCGGCGTCAACCGTCCGGGCGCGTTCGGCGAGTATCTGGCGATCCCGCAGCACAATGTCGTGCCGATCCCCGACGATGTGCCCGATGAGATTGCCGCGATCTTCGATCCCTTGGGCAATGCCGTCCACACCGCATTGTCCTTCGATCTGGTCGGCGAGGACGTGCTGGTGACTGGCGCCGGGCCGATCGGCATCATGGGCGCGCTCGTCGCGCAATGCGTCGGTGCGCGCAAAGTGGTCATCACTGACATCAACCCGGTGCGGCTGGCGCTAGCCAAGAAACTCGGCGTCCAGCATGTCGTCGACGCCTCGAAGGAAAAGCTGCGCGACGTCATGCCGGTGCTCGGCATGACCGAGGGGTTCGACGTCGGGCTCGAAATGTCAGGCGCCGCCCCCGCTTTCCGCGACATGATCGACACCATGAACAATGGCGGCAAGATCGCCATTCTGGGCATCGCGCCGACCGGCTTCGAGATCGACTGGAACAAGGTCATCTTCAAGATGCTGCATCTCAAAGGCATCTACGGCCGCGAGATGTTCGAAACCTGGTACAAGATGATCGCGCTGGTGCAGGGTCCTCTCGACGTGTCGGGCCTGATCACACACCGCATCGGGGTCGATGACTACCTCGACGGTTTCGAGGCGATGAAGAGCGGCAATTCGGGGAAGGTGGTGATGGATTGGTAGGGATCGCCTTGGCCGCTCTTCAGGAAAAGCTGACGGGACAGCACCCCTCTGGTCCGCCGGACATCTTCCAACGAGGGGAACATGGCTGGGTGGAGAGCTATGGCTCCGCTAGGTGCGCCCCCTAATCATGATACGGCGACGTATCGCGGCCCATCCGATAACGGTCGATGGTGGCAATTCGCCTCAGCCGATGACGGAAATCCGGTGAACGGATGCTCACAGGCCCCCACGCGATCGTCTATTTCCTAAGATCTGCGATTGAGGTCGAGGTGTTGCCGCCGTTTCAGCGGGTAAGATGCGTTAGACGACTTCCGGTACCTTTCCGGTCAGCGAATTAAGGAAGGCAACGAGCCGCATTGGACAGGTCGTGCCATTCCGGTTCGGGGGAAGTATGGCGCGGCTCAGCATGGCGACACGGTCGGAACTGAAGCGGCGATCGTGGAGCGTTATCGCGGCGTTGACAAGCGGCGCATTCTGAATGAGTTCGGGGCGGTAATCGGCTATTATCGCAAGCGCGCGCGATCCGTCTTATGAACCGTCGTGAGCAGAGGCCGTCTGCGGGCAAGAGCCGCAGCCGCTGTTACGGCAGCGATGTCCGCGAGGCGCTCATCGTGTTGTGGGAGGCTTCGGAGCGGCTGAGGTCCGCATCGTCGCTCGCGGCGGCCAGCGCCGCCGGGCAGGAATGAGTTCGGCAGTTCGCCGCTCGGTGCAAGCCCGCACCTTCGGCGATTGGAAAGATCCGCCGCCCGGCTTGGTTGAGCGCATTCGGGCACGTCTTGGTCGGGGAGCTTCGTGCAGACGATGGTGCTGACCGAAATTGCCACCGGCTGGACCGAATGCATTCCGGTCCGCACGCGCAACAGCGGCAATGTGATCATGGCGATCAAGCAGGCCCGCTCGCGGTTTCCCTGACCCTGTGCTGCTGTTTGCCGGCATCCGCCCGCACAGGAAGAGCTTGGAAAGCGGTCGATCGTCGTGGCCTGAATGCGGAAATCGAGGACGTTGGTCGTCGATCTCCAGCCTGAACGCGGTCGTTTCCTGGTGCCGCAAATCGGCTGTTGCATACACATCCCTGTCAGACGTCAGTTTTCCTCGCCCATTTTGGTGTCGAGACGCGAAGTGCTCTTTTGGACCAGCAAGGCTTTTTGGAAATCTGAGAGCGGCTTTCCGCGGGGCGCTCCATTTTTGAGCATCAAGCTACCACAGCCAATGACGCGCAGGTTCCACCAGACTCGCCAGCCTTGAAGGACAGCGAAAAAAGCAGAGCACGACAGACACAAGAATCCATCAGGACGCCGCAGTCGTTGAAGATGCGGCGCTGCATCCATACCGTGGATGCATTTGATCCAAATAATCGATTTGTTCAATCAGTTTCTCGAAAGCTAACCCTACCCTCTGTGGGAATCGGGCTCTGAGCCGCGACGCTGCCTTGCGAGCGTAGGGGCTGCACGTAGGAGAGATGATGCAACGAGAAATCGCACGCGGGTTGCTGGCGTCGTGGGTTCGCCGACCGGCGTATTTGAGCCCGCCAGTTGGTCCTCACCCGCGCCTATTGCCACCGAGCGACTTGCATGTCCCTCCGACTCGGACCAGTTCCGAGAGCTGCGACGAGTTGCGCGCCGTGTGCTCCGATCAGATGGCCGCCGGTGACGCGTTCGATGGGCCGTCCCTCTTCGATAGGAGATGAAATGCGAACGCTGCTCGTGGATCATCATGCGGATCTTGCGCGCGCCATGCGACTTGCGCTCGGGGATGGCGGCTTCGTCGTTGATGTCGTTGGTACTCTGGAACTGGCCTCGAGTGCATTTTCTTGCGCCAGCTATGAAATTCTCCTGCTGGAATTGGCTCTGCCAGATGGCGATGGCTTGGGTTGGCTGAGGCAGTTGAGGACCCACGGGCATTCAGTTCCTGCCGTCATTATGAGCAGCCTCAACGATCTCGATAAGCGAATTGCGATCTTCAACGGTGGTGCGGACGACTTTCTGCTCAAACCCGTCTCTACCGATGAGCTTATCGCCAGAATGAGAGCCATTCTGCGCCGGGCGACACAAATGACCGACCTGAGGCTCGTATTTGGCAATCTCAACTTCGATCCGGTCGCCCGACAGGTTTTCGTTGCTGGGCACCCAATGATGATCGCACGTCGCGAACTCTGTATTCTAGAGCATCTGCTTAACCGGGCAGGCCGCATCGTGCCCCGTGCGCAGTTGGAAGATCACCTCTATTCGTTCAACGACGACGTGTCTGCCAACGCGCTTGAAGTCGGAATCTATCGTTTACGTGGACATCTGACCAGATCAGGTGCAACGCCACGGATCAAGACCATCCGTGGCATTGGTTACATTCTAGAATTGACTGACGCGTCATCCGCATAGTTTGTCGAATCGAAAGAAGATCTATTTTGCTGATCCTTCAACATCCTTGCCCTGCGCTCAATTGGCGGGCGATCGCCATCAAGGTTCCTAGACCTGCAGTGCCCCGTTACCTGGGCCATCTCCTCTGTGCGCTTATTGTGACTTTCCCACTTGGTGTCGCGGCGCAAAACAAGCAGGACAAAGGCGCGCCGCGTGCGGCTTCGAATAGCATCAACGCCACGCTGACCCTTTCCTCTTCGCTCGGGGAGACCGTTCATCTGCCCGCGCCAGCCACGACCATCTTTGTTGCTGACCCCACGATCGCAGATTTTCAGGCACCATCGAGCAAAACAATCTTCGTCTTTGGCAAGAAATCGGGGCGGACCAGCCTATTCGCCTTGGATGGCAACGGCGAGCCTCTCGCCGAATTGCGTATCGTTGTCACGCAACCGATCGGGGATTTACGCGCCATGTTGCGGGAGCAGGTCGGCGACTATCCCATCCGCGTCAACTATACGCCGCGCGGCGCAATCCTTAGCGGGACAGCGCCCGACGCAGAGGTCGCCGACACCGCAAAAAGAGTCACTGAGCAATATCTGGGCGACGGAGCGCAAGTCGTCAACAACATCAAGGTCACTGGATCCCTGCAAGTTAACCTCAGCGTGCGCGTAGCCGAAGTCTCACGCAGCGCCATGAAGTCACTCGGCGTCAACCTGTCCGCCTTCGGTCAAATCGGCAATTTCAAAGTGGGCGTTCTAAGCGGAAGCGGTGCAAGCGCTGGGTCTGGTTCAACCCAGGGTGGCGGTACAGCAGAAATCGGATTCGACAACGGTGCCGTCAACGTCAGCGCGGTTCTCGACGCGCTCGCCAAGGAGCATATAGCTTCCGTCCTGGCTGAGCCGAACCTCACCGCCATGTCGGGTGAAAAAGCCAGCTTTCTCGCTGGCGGCGAATTTCCCATTCCTGTCCTGCAGGAAAACAGGCAGGTATCGGTTGAATTCCGTCACTTCGGCGTCAGTCTGGAATTTGTGCCGACAGTTCTCAGCAACAATCAAATCAACATTCACGTAACGCCCGAAGTCAGTGAACTGTCGACGCAAGGTGCCGTGCAAATCAACGGAATTTCCGTGCCGGCAGTTTCCACGCGCCGAGCCGATACGGTCGTCGAACTCGCCAGTGGGCAGAGCTTCGCAATCGGCGGTCTAATCAGGCGGAACGTCAACAATGATGTCAGGGCCTTTCCCTGGCTCGGAGAAATGCCGATCCTGGGACCGCTTTTTCGCTCGTCCTCGTTTCAAAAAGAGGAGTCAGAACTGGTCATTCTAGTTACGCCTTACATTGTAAGACCAGGCTCCAACCCAAACCAGATGAGCGCACCTACCGAGCGGGCGGCACCGGCTTTGAACGGAGGGGGCGCTCCGACGAATTCCGTGGCAAGTCCCCCGCGAGACCGCGCTGCTATCCGTGCGGGCGCGCCAAGCGCCCAGGGCGGTCTCGGCTTCATCATCGAATAGTGTCGTCCAATGATGTTGCGTTTTATAATCCTCTTTGTCGCTCTGGCACCAAGCGTAAGTGGCTGCACCAGCACTACGCCAGTTGATGTCGAACCATCGGCACCAATGCTTGTCCGAGAGGAGACCACCGTCCTGACGTTGCAAAGCCTGCGCGCTTCCGAACGGCAGCGTTTGCGTGTTTTCCTAGACAAGGCCAGTCGCGGCCGGTTCGATGCCCTCCACCTCCTGATCAGCGGTTCGCCCCAGCTCAGCGCACGGGTAGCCCATCAGGCCAGGCAGTTGGCAATCGAAGCAGACAACATTCAATTGCTCGATCAACACGACGCCGGCTCAGTGCGAATTGAGGCGATTGTCTATCACGCCCGTCCGCCGGTCTGTCCCTCATATGGTGCTTTACCCAATGAAGAATCCTTCAAACAGCCGCTTGGTTGTTCGACAGGATATAACCTGGCCGTGATGGTCAACGATCCGCGCGATCTGCTCGACAATCAGGCCGTCAAGTCCGGCGATGGCGATCGTGCTTCTATACCAGTTGCCACTTACAGAACATTCGGGACGGATAAAGGTGGCTAATACCGTCCCTTATCTTGGCAGCACTCCTACCGGGGATTGAAAGCTCCAATCTCGCCCTGATCTAAAATCAAAGGAACCGCTGGATGCAATATAGGCGCGATATCGAGGGCCTTAGGGCTGTTGCTGTACTTCCGGTCGTACTCTTTCATTTCGGAATTTCGGCGATCCCGGGTGGCTTTAGCGGGGTCGATATCTTCTTCGTCATCTCCGGCTACCTAATCAGCGGAAGCCTCTTGGATGACCTTGAACGCGGCCAATTTTCGATCGTCAACTTCTACTGGCGCCGTGCCCGGCGCATTCTGCCGGCTCTCGTCTTTGTGATGCTTCTCACCTGCATTGCGGCATTGTTCATTCTTCTGCCATCGGATCTGCGCGAATTCAGTCTTAGCATCATAGCTGCCTCGACTTTCTGGTCGAACGTTTTTTTCTGGAAAACGTCAAGTTACTTCTCGATCGATGCCGCGCTTCGACCACTGTTGCACACCTGGTCGCTTTCCGTAGAGGAGCAGTACTACATCTTCGCCCCAATCCTGATGTTCCTAATCTATCGCTACATCGGGAAGCGCTGGCTGACGACACTTCTTCCGATAATTCTCTGCAGCTTCGTAGTGGCGGTGATGGCGACATCGCTGGCGCCCACCGCCGGATTCTATCTGCTGCCGACCCGAATCTGGGAACTCATGTTGGGCGCCCTGCTCATGCTCAAACGCCCCCCGCCGTTGGGCAACCGATTCCTGATGGAGTCGGTGGGGTTGGCCGGATTTGGCCTTCTCGCCATCGGGTTCTTCGCGATTTCGGAGAGTGATCCGTTCCCAGGCTACAACGCCTTGTATCCATGCATCGGAACGGCCCTTCTGATCTATGTTGGCCAAAATTCCCCCTCGACGGTCGCCAGCCGCATGCTCGAAGTCCGGCCGCTGGTCTGGATTGGGCTCATCTCGTATTCGTTGTATCTTGTTCACTGGCCGCTCAATGCGTTCGCGCATTATCTTTCGTTCCAAAAACTCGATCCGTTGATGACCGGTGCGATGTTGGTGGCAAGCCTCGCATTGGCTGCATTCTCCTGGAAGTTTGTAGAGCAGCCGTTTCGACAGAAGAGGACCTTCACCGCCCCGGGGCCTATCTTCGCCTTTTCAGCGCTCGCGATCGTTGTTCTTTGTGCCGGCGGAGCGGCGGGGGCGCTCGGCAACGGCTTTCCGCAACGGTTTCCGGACTATGTCCAGCGGCGCATTTCCGTCGGGGACTGGAGGAATGGCATCTGTTTCAACGAGGGCACCAGCCGGATCGAAAGCTGGAATATGGAGGATTGCACGCGCACTCGCGGTTTTCCAACAACGGTTTTTTTGTGGGGCGACTCCTTCGCCGCGCACTATGTTTCCGGCCTGGGTGCTAACATAAATCGGTTGCAGGCGAACATCGTGGAATATACGTACGCCGGCTGCCCGCCGATACTCTCTTACTACTCTTACGCTCGTCTTGATTGTGTCCGGTTCAATCGCAAGGCCTTGGACATCATCTTGGAAGCGGACATCAAGACGGTTATCCTCAGCGGTAAATGGAGTGACTATGAGGTCAGAGGCTTCGACGGTCTTCAGCAAACAATCGATACGCTTCGTGCCCTGGGCGTGCGCGTGTTTGTCATCGGCCAGTCTCCGCAGTTCCCAACTGACGTCCGGAAAATTGCGTTCTTCGCCAAGCGCCAAAATCTGGACGATACGTCCTGGCCGATGGCGATGGACCCCGGCATCAACGAACGTGTGCGCTCATTTACCAAAGGCGCCACATTCATCGATCCGCTGAAATTCCTGTGCAGCGCAGGACGCTGCCCCTATTCCGACAGAGGAGAGTTTATGTATTTCGACTATGGTCATTTCTCTTCAGCCGGCGCCACACTGGCAATCTCGAAATACTGGCCGGCTTTTGGCAAAGACAATGCTCTTCCTAAGACGAAGTAGCGGGTCAGACGGCTGACAAGCACCAGTGCGGGTCCCTGTGATTGCTCCTGCTTCGGCAGCAGCCGCGACGATGGAGCTGTTCAGGTTTAAGGCCACCCGATAGCGACCTAGGATGGGTGCTGCCACGCGGATCGGACTAAGCGTGCATTATCACGTAAATGTTAAGAGAATGAATGGCGCCGCGAAGGGCAATTCCAGCCATCCACAGCGACAGGCGTGTCGCGGTCCCGACATAGCAGTGGCACTTACCTGACACGGCCTCACACTGCCCTCTAAACGGCCCCGAATTTGAACTGACCACCCCTGGCCGGTTCATTGGGCAGGTCAAGGGCTAGGCTGTATTACACAGGGCTCACCCCTTTCAGTCTCAAGTTGGTACGATGGGCCGTGGACGGTCGATGCAGACTTCAAGGATGGCGAAAGAAGCTCTCCATACGTGCGTTGTCGAGGCAAGTGCCTTTGCCAGAGATGCTCGCGGCTGGAGAGATTTCAAAATGAGCGTTGGAGGCGGAGAATGCCGCCGACGCTGTTCGGCTTGCTCGTGCCCTTGACGGTCGTAGGGTCGGCAGGGCCGACGCCAAAGTTGCCGTAGTGGTCGTAATCGACCTCGGCTGTGACCGTGAGGCCAGGAACGACCATATAGACGACGTTTGCAGCCACACCAGAGTCCTTGAGCTGATCACCCGAGACCTGAAGGTTGAACGAAGTTTTCTCGTCAAACTCGTAGGTGGCGCCCGCCCAGAAAGCCCACTGGCCGTTCCAGATTTTGTACGAGCCGCGCCCATGATTGGCGATTGCGCCGTTTGAGTCCTCGTTGAGACTGCCATTGGAACCGTAGCCGAACAGTCCAAACAGCGACAGCTGGTTTGTGACAGCGACGTCGACACGGATCTTGCCGGCCAAAGCTTCGTAGTTGCTGTCATAAGCCGCGACGCCGGTGATCGAGCCCCAGCCTTGCGTGTATTTCAAGCCGGCGACAACGTGCGGAATATAGCTGTCGATAGTACCGGCTGAGCCCGATCCTTGTTCGAGCGAAATCACGGTCGAAATGCCGTTGCCGGCGTCGAAGTAGGACTGAGCCACATTGGTGTCGAAGCCGGCCGACCGAACGAGCATACTATCGAGAACGTTGCCAGCGTAGCTTACAAACGTATCGAAGGCCGACCCGTCCTTGCCAACTCGCAGGCCCCCCAGCTCGACCCAGGCAGAAGCCAGTGCGAGGCCGCTGTTGAAATCATAGTTCTGAGGACTGTCACGCGAGTTAGCGCTATTGCCAAAATTCACGTGGGTTTCGGTATAGGTCGTCAACGCGCCGAGCTCGGTCTGCTGGCCGCTCCAAGTTTTGAACGTGAAGCGTGTGTTGTTTCGCCAAGTGCCTTGGTCCTCGCCAGTTCTCACATCCGAGGTTCTTGCGCTGTCATAGGATCGGACATCACCCAGGCCGATATCATAACGGACATAGCCGCCGATGCGCAGGCAGGTGTCGGTGTTGGGAATATAGAAATACCCCGAGCCGAGGACGTCGCAGATCTTGATGTACTCGGCCGGTTCCCGCTCGGCGCCAGCTGCTCGAACGACGGAGGCGGCGATCAGAGCAGTTAAGCCGAGAAGACGATTCTTGATGTACATGTCTAGATCTCCATGAAGGAATAAAAAGGATAGAGGCGTAAGAGAAAGCTTTACTCTAAATTTTGTGCGTGTTGTCTCCAATTTGTGGACGTAAAAGCGCTTGACATGGGAGGTTATCCAGCGTAGAAGCCACATGTACTTAGAATAGTGTTTTCTGCTAGGAGATTCATTATCGTTTATATGTGAAACACTCCGGTCAGACCGCTGCAGCCTCGGAATAGAGCAGCAAGCGACATGCCAACCTGAAGCGTAGATGCGGCCGACACCAAAATTGGGCCGACGCGCCTTCGTCTCGCTGGAATCACTTTTTTTGAGGGTCACTGCGAAAAGCAATGTGCGACACGGTTCGCCATGTTCGATATGTGACAGTCTCGTTTAACAGCGACGGCTTCCCGTCTGACCGCAACGGAGGCCGCTTCATGCGCTACCGAGAAGGATTACTGCGCGCGTGCGGTCCGCAAGGGCTGCGCCAGGAACAGAGGGCGTCCACGTCCGATGTGTCGCATGGTGGCCGAAGCACCTTTTCGCCGCTGTAAGTTCGCCGTGCAGGTACATTGCGCGGCCGATAGCGAGAAGGGATCGCACCCTGAAACGGTTGCCTACGGCTCGCCTCGAGTAATTGGCGATGAACAGCATTCTCGAGAACTTAGTCTCGACGGAAAGAGCAACGAAAGGAAGCCGCTTGGACGAGCACGATCCGAAGGAAGAACTGATCGAGACCATTTTCCGCAACGGCACAATCACTGCCGTGGGTATCCTGCTTGCCTTTTCGCTCGGCTTCCTCACTCATTGGGCGGCGAACCCCTTGCCATGGCAACTCTACGATCTGTTCGCCGTAGTGCCGATCCTGCTCGGCATCGCACTGCAGATGAGAGCGCTGTCCATGCTGCTCGACATGAGTTCCTTGCGCCGCCCCATCTACGAACGCGCCAATCGCATTTTCATGGTCGGCCTCATCCAGACCGCGTGTGGCGTCGGGATGGCGATCTTGGTCGATCTTTTCGGGATATCGGTAGGGGGCACGCTGCCCGGCGCTTGACGACAAGCCACACCGCCGCTCATCGCTCGAAGCGACGTCAAGCTGGGGAGCCTTGTGCACCCCCTAGCGGCGCCTTCCTTTCATCAAATGAGCGGACGTCAGCTTTAGAGCGTCTCGGTGGCTAAAGCCGGTATGGTTTTTCGGCCGGCAGGGAAGGCCGCTGGCTGGACCTGGATGGCGTCTGAACGAGGCTTGACAGGTGCGTTGCGACGTTTGGCGTCGGACATGAATTTCGCATTGCAAAGTTCTTCCGCAGACGCCTCAAGCACACTGCATCGGCGTCACGTACTCAAACGTTGAATGCGGCACCGCACCATCACCTCAGGCGGACCATGGCACGCGCGCTCGGTTGATACCGTCCTGTCCAAGCGAGACTGCGACATCGCCGCCTCCGCCTTGAAAACGCGGAGAAAGCGGGACGCACTGACTTAGGTCAGAGACAGGACGAGCGCGCAACGAAACAATGATGGATCAGCGACGTGGGACGACAGCTCCTTGCACACCTCAATCCTGACAAAGTACCGGGACCCCCGGCCGCCTTGGTATACCATCTATCCGACTGTGCCAGACTTCTCTGCGGCGGTTGGTGCTGACGATTATGAGGAATGGCTGAGGGGCCTCCCGGCCGACGAATCGGTGTCGCTCTATTTCCACATTCCGTTTTGCCGATCCATGTGCTGGTATTGCGGCTTCCCTACCGCGGTCACCCGTCGCAACGGCCCGATCCTTAATTATTTGGCGGTGCTGCGTCAGGAGATCAGTTTGGTGTCGGAGCAAGCGCGGCAAGGGCTGCCGGTGAGCGATGTGCATTTCGGCGGCGGAACGCCTCACCTTATCGGGCCAGCCGAGCACTTGGCGCTGATGGAATTTCTACGCCGCCACTTCGCTTTCAGCAAAACTGCTGCGATCGCCGTGGAGATCGATCCCCGAACGTTCACACCGGAAATGGCCGAAGCCTTGGCAGCTACCGGTGTCAACCGCGCGAGCATCGGCGTGCAGAGCTTTGATCCCGATGTGCAAAAGGCGATCAATCGGATCCAGAGTAAGGTGCAGACGGCCGCTGCCGTCGAAAATCTCCGCCGGCATGGCGTTGGCCATATCAACTTCGATCTCATCTTCGGTCTCCCGAAACAGACTGTGCAGTCCTGCATCCAGACCGCGATGGCTGCGGTCGCCATGCGCCCCAACCGGTTTGCGGTGTTCGGCTACGCGCATATTCCTTCCGTGATAAAGAATCAGCGCCTAATCGAGCAGGCAGGTCTACCGGACGGCGATGTTCGCGCCGAACAGGCTGCAGCTGTCGCCGAGACACTGGTTGGCGCCGGCTACCGGGAGATCGGGCTCGATCATTTCGCTCTGCCGGACGACGAACTCGCGCTAGCGCAGAAGACCGGGCGCCTGCGGCGTAATTCGCTGGGATACTCGGCCGATACTTGCAAAACCGTGATCGGCTTCGGCGCGTCGGCTATTGGCCGAGTCGGCGAGGGGTACGTTCAGAACGAAGTAACACGGGATTCTTACGCCCGGCACATCGCAAGTGGACGTCTGGCGACATCAAAGGGCCACCGTCTGACCGACGATGACCGGGTGCGCGCAGCAATCATCGAGCGAATGATGTGCGATTTGGAGGCCGACGTGCCGACCATCTGTGCCGCCCACGAAATCGAACCAGCTCGTTTTCTCGATTCAGTTGAGCGTTTGGTGACGCTGGCTGAGGAGGGGATCGTGGACGTCGAAAACGGCTTCATCCGCGTGCGGCCGGAGCACCGCTTTGTTGTTCGCGCCGTTGCTGCTGCATTCGATGCTTTTCTCGCGAATCGATGAGTTGAGGCCACGACTCCGAAGGCATCAGACCTTGTTTGGCGCTCGTCGGCATGGGCTCTCGCAGAAGACTCCGCAAGCGCATGCAGGGGACTTCCACTTGACGCCGCGTTCATCATCATCTCGCCTGGGTGCGCTCGATCGCACAACTCGGAGCACGCTGCTCTCGGTGTGAGGCTGTGCTCTGCAAAGCACCGGTGATCCACCCTGTCCCTGGATAGCAGCTTGATGGCGTCATCTTGGAGGACGAGAAAAGATTGTCGAGGTACGGGTACGAATTGCCTCGGTCGTTCGTTCAATCGAAAGCACTGTCTGCGGAGGCACCTCTCCTTCATGCAGTGACAGGAGATGCTGGCCGACTTCCTTATCTGCTGCGGTGAGTCGATGATTTAGGCGGAGAAAGTCCATCCAGGTGGGGGTGCGGAATGTCTCCGTCCAAAGTGACGGTGTTTGCAGATTTCGCTGGAGCGTCCAGTTTCGTGCACCGGCACGGCTCTGGACGTGTCGCCGCGTGCGCATGTAGCCCAGAAAGGCCTCGATATTTTCCTCCGATATCAAATACTCGACCTTGGCCACGATAGGGCCACTTCTGGGTTTCAGATCGTGAGCCACGTCCGGCGGATGAAAAACTGAACTTTCTTGATCCGTTTCTTCCCAGGGACGGACCGGCAACACGATCCCCGCTGCTGCAACCAGCAACAGAGCGCCCGCGGCGCCCTCCAATGCTGAGGTCAAGGAATAGTTTTGCGCGACAGAACCCCAGATCCAGCTGCCAGCAGCCATACCGCCTGCGCTCAAGGCGTAGTAAATGGAGAGCGTGCGGCCTACAACCCACCTTGGGCTTGCCAACTGCACCGACACGTCAATGCCCGTCCAGGTGATAAGCCAACCCGCTCCGCCGAGCGCCAGCGAAATGGCCGCCACAGGAACCGACGATGTCAGGGCAAGGGAGAGGCAACAGACTGCACAAGCCACAGAGGCGAAGGCCACCAGCCTGTTTTGAGACGTGACCTTCCTCAAGAAGCCGTTGCCCATGCCCGCGATGAAAGCACCCATGCCGAAGCCGGCCAATAAGATACCGTAGACAATTGGCCCACTCTTCAACTGATCCCGGACGACGAGAGGGAGCAACGCCAGAATGGAGATGCTTGCCAATCCGAAAAGAGCTGCTCGGGCGGTCGCTGCCCTGATCTCCAAAGACATCGCCGTAAAGCGCACTCCGTCATGAATTGCCGTCGTCATTCTCTCACGAGGGAGAGGCGAAGAGCGGACCTCCCATTTGGTGCGCCATATCGCGCTTATAGGCGCCAGATCACTCACCGCAGCCAAGGCGAAAGCGGCCAGCGGCCCAAAGACGGCCAGGATCACGCCCCCTAAGGCCGGACCAACGCTGCGCACAATGTTGTATCCGACGGACATAAGCGTCACTGCGGCCGGAATGTCGCGTTTGTGAAGGATATCGCCGACCGAAGCGTGCCAGGCCGGATCATTCAAGGCAAAGCCGCAGCCGGCCAGGAAACCTAACCCGAGAATCAGCCAAGGACTGACAAATCCCAGACCCACAGAAATCATCAGCGTCATCGACGCCGATGCTATCAGGCAGTGTCCCGCAAACATCACCCACCGGCGGCTGAAGTTGTCGGCAATGGCTCCGGCGAAAACTGAGAGGAAGAACACCGGCAATGTAGATGCGGCCTGGACGAGTGCAACCATAAGGTCGGACGCAGAAATCGTTGCCATAAGCCAACTGATGGCGACCGTTTGCACTAGCCAACCCAGGCTGGAAATCTGGGTGGCCGTCCAAATTGAGCGAAACACCTTGTTTCGAAATGGAGCCAGCGTCTTTGAAACGGGCGGTTGAGGATTTTCGCTCTGCATGAGGTTTTGCTGGCCTTCGATGAGCGCTGCGATTTGAGCAAGCGGTTCGGTACTTAGACATCGCGGAGCACCGCACGGAACCAGCTCTATGGAGCTTGCCGGCGACTATTTACGTATTGAGCCATTCTCATAGTCTCATTCAATGAGCAGTCCTATGCGCAAGCGTTGCTTTGCTAAATTCCCACGACAAGCGCGCCGCCGCTGAGACCCGCACCCGCTGCCGCCAAGAGGACTTTCTCGCCAGGCCGAAACGGCTGCGCCCGATGGGCGAGCGACAATGAGAGCGGGATCGTCGCGGCGGAAGAGTTGCCATATTCGGCGATCGTCTTGACCATCGAGTGATCTGTGATGCCGAGGTTCCTGCCGACCGCGTCGAAAATGCGAGCATTTGCCTGATGCGGCACGAAACGATCGAGGTCTTGCGGCCTCAGTCGGGCAGCAGTGAGCGCATCTCTCGAGCAGGCGGTCATCATCTCCACGGCCTTGCTGAATACTTCACGGCCGTCAGTGATCGTCATCCGTGTCTGCGCGAGGTCGAGGTCGCCATGGAACGGCGTGTTGCTTCCGCCGGCGGGAATCTGGATCAGCCCGTAGCCCGAACCGTCGGAATCCACCGAAGCACCAAGAATGCCCCGGTCAGTGTCTTCGCACGGGCCGATCACCACGGCGCCGGCGGCATCGGCAAACAGCACGGCGCTGGCGCGCTCGGCCGAATTGATGCGGCGGCTGAGGATGTTGGCGGCGATGACAAGGCTCGCTTTGCCGTGCAGGCGGGTGAACCCGTCGGCGAACATCAGCGCATAGATGAAGCCGGCGCAGGCGCCGGTCAGGTCGATCGCGCCGGCGCGACCTAGTCCCAGCCGATGTGCGACCAGGGGCGCGCTTGGCGGCAGAAGATGATCGGGTGTGGAGGTAGCGAGCAACAGTAGGCCGATGTCGCCGCGGTCGATACCGGCATTGGTCAGCGCCATGTCGCCGGCGTGCGCGGCAAGGGCCGACAGCGTGTCTTCGTCCGCTGCCCAGAAGCGCGACCGTATCCCGGTGCGCTGCTCGATCCAGCCGGGTTCAAGCCCGAGACGATCTTCGATTTCCGGATTCTCCACCTTGCGCGCGGGCGCATGATGGCCAAACCCGAGAATGCGCGATGATCGGCTCATGGCTTTGAGCCGAAGCGTTCGCCGGCCTCCTCGATGGCGTCATAGAGCCCATCCAACTCGTTGCCGGTAATGCAATAGGGCGGCAGAAGGTACAGGACATTGCCGAGCGGGCGCACGAGCAGGCCGCGCTCAAGAAAAAAAGCGCGCAGTTTTGGCCCGATCTCGGCCAGATAACCGGCTGAGCCGGTGCGTAGGTCGAGTGCCGCGATGGTGCCGGTTGCCCGGCAATCGGTGAAGCGGGGGTTGTCGCGAAAGCGCTGGAGGCCAGCGGCCTGCATCGCGCTCGAGGCCGCGATCCGCTCGGCCACCGGCTCGTCGTGCCAGATCTCGACATTGGCAAGTGCCGCCGCGCATGCAATCGGATTGGCGGTGTAGGAGCTCGAATGGAAAAACGTCTTCTTGCGATCCTCGGAATAGTGAGCCTGGAAGATGGCATCGGTGGCGATCGTGGCGGCCAGCGGGATGGTACCACCGGTCAGACCTTTCGAGGTGCACAGGATGTCCGGCGAGACGGACGCCTGTTCGCAGGCGAACATGGTTCCGGTGCGCCCCCAGCCGGTCATCACTTCATCGGCGATCAACAGCGTGCCGGCGGCCTCAGTGATCCTCTTCAATTCGGTCAGAACCCAGGCCGGATACATGAGCATGCCGCCGGCGCCGAGCACGAGCGGCTCGACGATCAGCGCGGCGGCGCGCCGGTCGCGGGAGAGTGCCTCGAACCGATCCAGCGTTTCCTGCTCGCGCCCGGCGGCCGGGAAGGGGATGGTGTCGACCTCGAACAGCAAGGGCTCGTAGGCGGCGTTGAACACGCCACGGGCGCCGACGCTCATCGCCCCGATCGTGTCGCCATGATAGCCGTGCTCCATGACGACGATGCGCGAACGCGGCGCGCCGATGTTGCGGAAATAGCCGAGCGCCATCTTCAGCGCGACTTCGATTGAGGTCGAGCCACTGTCGGAATAGAACACCCGGTCGAGGCCGGCGGGTGCGAGGCCGACAAGCGCCTCGGCCAGGCGCTCGGCCGGCTCGTGGGTGAAGCCCGCGAAGATGATCTGGTCGAGGCTCGACGCGGTCGTCTCGATGGCCTTCATGATGCGGGGGTGGCGGTGGCCATGAGTGACGACCCACCAGGAAGAAATCGCATCCAGGATGCGGGAGCCGTCGGCCTTGTGGAGATAGGCGCCTTCAGTCAGCACGATTTCAGGGATCGAGGGCTCTAGCGCGTGCTGCGTGAACGGATGCCAGACTCGAGACTGCGCCATCAGTCGCCTCCGGCAATCATGGCCAGGTCGAAGCCGGAAATCATTGCATCTCTCAACGTTTCACCCGTCAGCGGACCGAGGTGCGGCAGCCTGCCGAGCTGCGGCACGCCGCCGAATTCCACGATTGTCCTTTGCGTATCGGCCACCTCTTCGCCCATGAAGGCAATGCCGATGAGCGGGATGGAGCGGGCTCTCAGGGCCTCGATCGACAACAGCGTATGATTGATGGTGCCGAGCGCGGTGCGGGCGCACAGTATGACCGGCAGCCGCCATTGTTCGAATATGTCAATGAACCTTGTCTGTCGATTGAGCGGCACCATCAGCCCGCCGGCGCCTTCGATGACGAGCGGTGTCGGCAGGACCGGAAATGAAAGATCGTCGGCCTCGATCGCGACGCCGTCGATTTCGGCTGATCGATGCGGCGACAGCGGCATCGTCAGTCGATAGACTTCGGGCAGCACGCGTCCGTCGGGCAAGCCGGAAAGCCGGGCGACGACCTCGCTGTCAGTCTCCTCGTCGAGGCCCGATTGCACCGGCTTCCAGTAGAAGCCGTCGAGCAGCCCGGCAAGTCCGGCCGAAAACACTGTCTTGCCAATTCCGGTGTCTGTTCCGGTGACGACGATGCGTTTGGTCATGCTGTGGCCAACACCTCGACGAGAGCCTCGACCATGGCGGAAATGTCGGTCTCGTCGATGTTGAGCGTCAGCGAAATGCGCAGGCGCGATGTGCCCTCGGGCACCGTCGGCGGACGTATGCCGCGTATGTCGAAGCCGCGTGCCTGCAGGGCCGCCGCCACCGCCATGGTGCGCCCAACGTCGCCGATGACAAATGGCTGGATCTGCGAGCCGCTGGGTACGACGCCGCAGCGCTCGGCCAATTGGCGGCCGGCGCAGGCAACGCGTTCCTGCAGCTGAGCGCGGCGCATGGGCTCGTCGGACAGAATAGTCAGCGCTTCGCGCGCCGCGGCCGCCATCAGCGGCGAGGGCGCGGTGGCGTAGATGAACGGCCGGCACCGGTTGACGAGATAATCGCACAGTGTCCTCGGCCCGGTGACGAGTGCACCGGATGCGCCGAGCGCCTTGCCGCATGAGTGGAGCGTGACGATGTTGTCGCGGCCTTGGCACGCGGCGGCCAGTCCCCGGCCGTCCGGTCCCCAGACGCCGGTGGCATGCGCTTCATCGAAGACGATGAATGCCTGGTACCGATCAGCCAGCGCGACCAGGCTCTCCATCGGCGCGCGGTCGCCATCCATGCTGTAAAGGCTTTCGACGGCGATCCACACTCGCCCCATGCCGCCTTCAGCGCGCCAGCGGGTGATTGCGTCCTCGACAGCGTCGACGTCGTTGTGCGCGGCCAGCTTGAACTCGGCGCGCCCGGCCTGCGCGCCCTCATGCATGCTGGCATGGGCGAGTTCGTCGAGGACCAGCAGGTCGCCTTTCTGCGGCAGCGCGGTCAACAGGGCGAAGTTGGCGATGTAGCCGCTGCCAAAGAACAGCGCACGGTCGGCGCCGAAGAATGCCGCGGCGTCCGCCTCCAGTTGCTCATGTTCCGGTGCGTTGCCGCGCAACAGCCGCGACCCGGTGGCGCCAACCGGCGTGCCCCGCGCAATCGCCGCCGCAACCGCTTCGCCAAGTCTTTTGGAGGCGGCAAGTCCGAGATAGTCGTTCGACGAGAAGTCGAGACCGGCGCGCGGTGCGAGCGTCCGCAACCGGTCCTTGCGCGCCAGTCCGCGCAAGGATGCGTCATAGCGGGCAAGAATTGCCTCGTTCATTGCGTGGCGAGTTCCATCGGCTCGATGCCGAGACGCTGGAACAGAAGGCTATCCTTGTCCTCGCCGGGATTGTCCGCCGTCAGCAGCGTGTCGCCGACAAAGATCGAGTTAGCGCCGGCAAAGAAGCACAACGCCTGCGTTTCGTCGCTCATCGCCGTCCTGCCGGCGGACAGCCTTACACAGGATTTCGGCATCATCACCCGCGCGAGCGCAACGATGCGGACGAAATCGATCGGATCGATGGCGTCGGCCGCGGCAAGCGGCGTGCCTTCGATGGGAATAAGCATGTTGATCGGCACGCTTTCCGGCGGCTCGGGCAGGTTCGCGAGCGTGACCAGCATGTCGATGCGATCGGTCTTTTCTTCTCCCATCCCGACGATGCCGCCGCAGCAGACTTTCATCCCAACCGCGCGCACGTGCCCAAGCGTTTCCAGCCGGTCGGCAAAAGTCCTGGTTGAAATAACCTCGCCATAGTAGCGCTCAGAGGTATCGATGTTGTGGTTATAGTAGTCGAGACCGGCCTGCTTCAGGCGAGCAGCTTGCTCAAGATCGAGCGTGCCGAGTGTCATGCAGGTCTCCATGCCGAGCGCCTTGACGCCCTCGATCATGGCGACCACGACGTCCATGTCGCGCTCCTTGGGACTTCGCCACGCCGCGCCCATGCAATAGCGCGTTGCGCCGCCATCACGCGCCTTGGCCGCTTCGTCGATGACATGCTTGACGTTCATCAGCTTCGACGCCTTCACCCCGGTTTCGTAATGCGCAGACTGGCTGCAATAGCCGCAATCTTCGGGGCAGCCGCCGGTCTTGATGCTAAGGAGCCGCGACAGCTGCACTCGGTTTCGATCGAAGTTCTGGCGGTGGATCGTCTGAGCTAGGAACAGCAGATCGTTGAATGGCATGCCGTAGATGGCCTCAGCCTCTTTGCGGTTCCATCGCGGAGGCGTTCCATCGACCGATTGCATGGTCTGGTTCACGTCGAACTCCGAGTTCATTCCAACCGTCATCGTCAAACCTTTGTTGCTAGTCCGGTACGCCTTCAGGAGTCTGTCGACCGGCAAGCCCGGTCCGACTTGGCTTTGGAGCGCACTCGCTAAAAGGCGAGCTGCGGCACGTCTTCCCACCGCCTTCCTACGCCTGCCGAGCTGATGTTGCTCCTCATGCCGTAATCCTCAGTTCAAATGCTTGCAGATGTTCTGGTGGTCCGGCATGTCCAGGCCGATGTCGAGGATCGGGGCGCTGTGCGTCAGCCATCCCATGGAGATGAGATCGACACCGGTCGCCGCAATCGCCGCCGCCGTTTTCGGCGTCACCCGACCGGAAGCCTCGGTGATCGTACGGCCACCCACTATAGAAACCGCGCGGGCAAGATCCTCGACCGACATATTGTCGAGCAGCACCGCGTCAACACCAATCGCGAGCGCTGCATCGAGCTGCTTCAGCGTGTCGACCTCAACCTCGACCTTCACCATATGCCCTGCGGCGGCGCGCGCCCGCTCTATTGCTGTGCGGATATCGCCGGCGATCGCGATGTGGTTGTCCTTTATGAGCACGCCGTCATCGAGGCCGAAGCGGTGATTGGCACCGCCGCCGACGCGCACGGCGTATTTTTCCAATACCCGCAGGCCGGGCGTCGTCTTTCGCGTCGATACGATCCTCGCCTTGTGACCGCGCACGGCCTCAACCATCGCCGCTGTGGCAGTGGCAATGCCGCTCAGCCGGCATAAGAAATTGAGGGCAGTGCGTTCGGCCGTGAGCAGGCCTCGCGCGGGTCCGGACAATTTTGCAATGGTTTCCCCGGCCCCGACATCGCTGCCATCAGGGCGCCAGATCTGGATGTTGATCGCCGGTTCCACGAGCAGGAAGGCATACGAGACCAGATCGAGCCCGGCAACGACGCCCGCCTGCCTCGATTTGAGCACCAACGTGGCAGTGCAATCATGCGGGATAACCGCATCGCTGGTCAGGTCGCCGCATCTGCCCAGGTCTTCGAGGAGCGCACCGCGCACAATCGGTTCGATTAGGGTCGCGGGGAGGGGGGAGAATGAAATCATATCAGGTGCTCCGTATGGTAGCCCGGCAATCGAGTGCGGCCGCGGCCCGCATTGCGCTGTGCAGTGTCAGCCGTGATGGGCGCGCGTCGGCATCGTGGAGCGGGAAATCGGACCGACAGTGCGCGCCTCGACTCTCTTCCCGCCCCAGGGCCGCCACGGCGATCATCAGTGAGACCAAAGCCGGGCCAGAGGCAGCGACATTGTCAGCTGCGATCGGCAGCAGGGTCGCCACCGCTTCGCGCATTGCCTCGCCGTCGCGGATGATACCCAGGGCGGCGGAGACAATTGGGCGGACCGCGGAAGCGTCTGGTCTTGGAGGGATGAATGTGGAGCATCTGCGCGGTCGCCGGGTATACGACGTGCCGGCAACGCTTTCGGCAACCCAGCTCGCGGTGACCGCCGCTTCGGTGAGCGAGTTGCTGGCCAGGCGGTTGGCGCCGTGCAGGCCGGTACAGGCGACCTCACCGCAGGCCCACAATCCCTCGATGGAGCTGCGGCCGGCGCTGTCTACGGCGACGCCGCCCATGTGATAATGTGCCGCCGGGCGCACCGGGATCGGGTCGGTCGCGGGGTCGACCCCTGCGCTCCGGCACAATTCGGCGATGCCTGGAAAACGCTTGCTAAATCTCGGGCCGAGACTTTGCCGTGCATCCAGGAATACGCGGCGTCCAACGGCAAGCTGGTGCCAAATGGCGCGCGCGACGACGTCGCGAGGCGCAAGTTCACCGCCAGGTGTGTCAGCGAGGAAGCGCTCTCCTCGCTCATCGATGAGCACCGCGCCTTCGCCACGCACGGCTTCGCTCACCAGCGGCATCGGCCGGCGCGGACCGTCGAGCGCAGTTGGATGGAACTGTATGAATTCCAAGTCGGCGAGTTCCGCCCCCGCCCATGCGGCGAGCGCCAGCCCGTGACCCCATGAGCCAGCGGGGTTTGTCGTATCGCAAAACAGCCCGCCGACGCCGCCAGTCGCCAGCACCGCGCGACGCGTGGGCAGAGCGAGCGCGCCGGCTCGTCCTGCGGCGACCACGGCGATGACCGACCCGTCCTGCACGACCAGCCGGCGGACCTCCACATTTTCGATAGTGGTGATCGAGGCTGTACGCCGAACCGCGGCGATGAGCACGCGCACCAACTCGCGACCGGTGGCGTCGCCAGCTGCATGCACAATCCGCCGTCGCGAGTGTGCCGCCTCGAGCCCAAGTCGCAACGCGCGGTCAGGGTGCTGGTCGAAGGCGACGCCGAACCTTTGGATCGTCCTAATCGCTTCGGGTGCAGCTCGGACCACTCGCCGCACCGTGGCCTCGTCGCAGAGTCCGTCGCCGGCAGCTATCGTGTCGCAAAGGTGAAAATCCGGGCCGTCGTCGCCGCCGAGACTTGCCGCAAGACCGCCCTGGGCAAGCTCACTGCAGGCTCCGGTTCCAAGCGGCGCGTTGGTCAAAAGCACGACCGGTTCCGGCGCCAGATGAAGCGCCGTCATCAGGCCGGCAATGCCGCCGCCGATGACGACCGGCGCCCCGGCGATGTCGCGAACCTCCAGGCTCATAGGGAAAGCATGCGCTCGACCGCGCGGCGGGCGGGGCCGGCAATTTCCGGATCAATCCGGACCTCATGCCGGTTCTGCTCGAGCGCGGCGCGAATGTTGGCGAGGTTGATGCGCTTCATGTGCGGGCACAGGTTGCATGGGCGAACGAACTCGACGTCGGGATGCGCGACCGCGACGTTGTCGCTCATCGAACATTCGGTCAGAAGGACGACACGCGTCGGTTTCTCCCGCTCGACATAATCCGACATCGCTGCGGTCGAGCCGGAGAACTCCGCCTCCGCGACAACGTCTGGTGGGCATTCTGGATGGGCCAGCACGATGACGCCTGGATGGGCATCGCGCAGTTCCCGAATGTCTGCTGCGGTGAAGCGCTCATGCACCTCGCAATGGCCTTTCCAGGCGATGATCTCGACGTCTGTATCGGCTGCCACGTTCCTCGCCAGATATTCGTCCGGCAGCATCAGCACACGCGCCACGCCAAGCGATTCCACCACCGCCTTCGCGTTGCCGGACGTGCAGCAGATGTCGGACTCCGCTTTTACGGCGGCCGAAGTGTTGACGTAAGTAACAACGGGGACCCCCGGATACCGCAGCCGCATTAACCGCACGTCGTCTGCCGTGATCGATTCGGCCAGCGAGCAGCCGGCGCTGAGATCCGGGATGAGCACGGTCTTGTTCGGATTGAGCAGTTTTGCCGTCTCGGCCATGAAATGAACGCCGGCAACCACGATGATGTCGGCGTCGACCGTCACCGCCTTGTGGGCCAACGCCAGGCTGTCGCCGACGATGTCTGCCACGCAATGAAAAATTTCGGGCGTCTGGTAATTGTGCGCCAGCACCACCGCATTGCGCTCACGCTTCAGCGCTAAGATGGCTTCAATATCGCCGGCGAACGCGAGCCATTCAACGGGAGGGATCACCCGCCGGACACGCTCATACAGGGACGCAGCCATAGGTAACGCCCCAGTCATTGGCGCCTCGATTATATTCGGTTTGACAATAAGGGAATATGTCTACCTTGACTATAAGTATGTCAAGCCCGCGCCAGCGGTAATTTTGTCCCGGCGATAGCCCTGTCGTCGAGAACGGCATGGCGGAAGCGATAAAGCTTCGCCGGTCGGCCGCCCGTGTCGAGGGAGGTCTCCCCAGTCTCCTCAACAAGTTCCTGCTGCTCGACCAATCTCCGGAAGTTCGGCTTGTTGATGAGCCTGCCAGCCAGAGCTTCCACGGTTCGCTGCAGTTGCAGCAGCGTGAAGGAAGGCCGCATAAGCTCGAACACGACCGGCCGGTATTTGATCTTCGAACGCAGCCGCGCGATCCCGGTTGCCAGAATACGACGGTGGTCAGCGACCATTGGTTTGCCAGCCGCGGCCGCAATCGCGTCCCTGCCGCCACCGGCCTCTTCAATCAGAGCAGCTTCATAGAGCAACTCGTAGCGTTGGAGCGTGAGTTCCTCGTTCCAATGGCGGTCGTCGAAGCCGAAGGCTATCGCAGCGCGCTGCCGGCGCTCGCGTTGAGTGGTCGGCTCGCTGGCGCCGCCGGCCCACTCAATCAGGCGGGGCCGCAATCTATCGAACAGCACAGGCGGCGTGCCGAAGCGGTGGTCCTCCCAGGGAAAATATTCGTACCAACTTTGCCAGCCGCACGCGGCCGAGTTCGTTGCCTGTTCCTTCCTGGTCAATGCAAGATAGCTGATTGAGATGACGCGCTGGTGGCGCTCAGTGCCGATGCGATCGCGATCGGCGAAGGTGTAGAGTTGCTCGATGTATCCCAGTGCATGGCCGGTCTGCTGCTCCACCCACCCCCTCAAACCCGACTGCAGCGATCGATGCTCAAGCGCAAAAGGTCCAGAAGGGAGGGTGTCCGCATGACCGACGGTGAGGACACAGGGCTCACTGTCGTTTACGGCGACCACGACGGCAGTCAGGTCCACTTTGGCTTCGTCAGCTTTGACGGCGGCTTTGCCTTTCTTGGTTCTTCTTGTCTGAGGATCCATGTTTGCGAAAGTGGGTTGGCCCAACGGAGCGCCTTAATCGATTGAATGTAACCTTGGCAGCCAGCACGTCAACACCGTAGTACTCAAGCGCTGTTTTTAGCTCTTCGCAGTCGCACAAAAATATGCCAAACGCGACACCCGCTGTTGGTAACGTAAGGGAAGGGGGCGTCGGTTGAGCGCGGCTGGTGAGATAAAAGGGATTACCCCTCCAGATATTCGATTGCGAAAAGGCCAGACGCCACTTGTATGCTTGACGGCCTACACCACGCCGGTCGCGAGGCTACTCGATCGCCACTGCGACATCGTTCTTGTCGGCGACAGCGTCGGCATGGTGCTGCACGGCCTGTCGTCGACGCTGGGCGTCACGCTCGACATGATGATCATGCACGGACAGGCCGTTCGCCGCGGCCTTGAACACGCACTGATGGTCGTCGACCTGCCCTTCGGTTCCTACGAGGAAAGCCCAGAGCACGCTTTCGGCAACGCTGCGCGCGTGATGGGTGAGACCGGTTGTTCAGCGGTGAAGCTCGAGGGCGGCGAGACCATCGCGGAAACCATCCGCTTCCTTACCGCGCGCGGCGTACCTGTCATGGCCCATGTGGGGCTGACGCCGCAGGCGGTAAACACGTTCGGAGGCTATCGTGTGCAGGGCCGGGGAGCCGATGCAGAGCGGATCAGGCGCGACGCCAGGGCGGTAACCGAGGCGGGCGCCTTCTCCTTGGTGCTCGAAAAGATACCGGAGCAGCTTGCACGGCAGATAACCGCCGATATCGACATACCCACCATCGGCATCGGTGCCTCGCCATCTTGCGACGGCCAGATTCTGGTGAGCGACGATATGCTCGGGCTCTTCACATCATTTCGGCCGAAGTTCGTCAAACGCTATGCCGAGCTCGGTGAGCAGGCTGAGGCGGCAATCGCCGCTTACGCCACCGATGTGCGGAACCGGCACTTTCCGGCGGTCGAACATCTCTATGTCAACGCCTTGAAGGCCGGAGACTTCACATGAGCGTGCCGATCGCTCGAACCGTGAGCGAGCTGCGCGCCGTCGTTGCGCAATGGCGTCGCTCGGGTGCCACGATCGGTACTGTGCCGACCATGGGAGCCTTGCACGACGGGCATCTGAGCCTTGTGCGGAAGGCGCTTGAAAGGGCCGAGCGGGTGATCGTGACGCTGTTCGTAAACCCCAAGCAGTTCAACAGCCCCGCCGACCTGATTGCCTATCCTCGGACGGAAAGCGAAGATGCTGCCAAGCTCGCGCCGCTGGGCACGCATCTGCTCTGTGTGCCGGACGCAGAGGAAATGTACCCGGCGGGCTTCGCCACGGTCGTTTCAGTGTCCGGCATCAACGAATGCCTGTGCGACGCATTCCGGCCCGGCCATTTCAATGGCGTGGCGACGGTCGTGGCCAAGCTCTTCCTGCAGGCCGGCGCTGACTTCGCCTTTTTTGGCGAAAAGGATTTTCAGCAACTTCAGCTTGTCAGGCGCTTGGTCCGGGACCTCGACATTCCGATCACTATTGTGCCCTGTCCGACAGTCCGCGAAGCCGATGGTCTTGCGCTATCGTCGCGTAACGTGCGGCTCTCCCCAGCCCAACGCGCCATTGCCCCAAAACTAGCATCGGTCCTGCTCGATACGGCCGAGCGGCTTGCACGCGGCTCTCCCATCCTGCCTACGCTTGATGAAGCGCGTGCAACAATTCTGGCTGCCGGCTATCGCGAGCTCGAATACCTGGAGCTTCGCGGAGAAACAGACCTGCAATCGTTAGCAAGCCTTGACCGACCGGCACGCTTGCTTGCTGCGGCTTGGCTTGGCGACACGCGGCTCATCGATAACGTCGCAATATCACCCATCGGTAGTTGGTCAGGTGCGCGGAGCTCTCTCCAATCGGAAGCAGCACAGCAATTGCGGTGATGACGGCGGCGCGTCGTACGCCCTGCAGGGACAGGCCATCATTTAGAACCACGTCTCCGCCCGGCTTCCAGCAACCTCCGCGAGGTACGCAAAGCGCAGATGCATCGCGTATTTGAAACCTTGGTCGAGCAACTCTCTGCAAGCGTCGATGCCGTCGATCTCCATGAGGCAATGGCGTCCGCCGCAGCCGGATTCGACTTTCCGTTCTTCGCTTATTTCACCTACCCATCCGCTTCCGGCGACACGCCGCGATTGATCTCGAATTATCCATCATCATGGACATCACATTACCTGCAACTGCGCTACCACAGCGTGGATCCCGTGATCCTGCGGGGACTGCGAGGCTGGGATACCTTCGACTGGGGTGTGGACCGCGATCACCGTTATTTGCCGACCTCGCAGCAGGAAGTCCTGGAAAAAGCAGCTGAGTTCGGCATTCGCGGCGGACTGACCATGTCGATGCATGATCCTCGCGGCCGGTTCGCCGCACTGACCTTCGCCTCCAACGAGGCGCATCCGCCACTTTTGAGGTCGCTGACGCGCTACGAAAAAGCAATGCAGTTGGTTGCGATCAACGTTCATATCCATGCCCGGCGCAGGCTCGCCGAAGATTGCGTGGTAGATGGCATAACGCTCACCCCGCGGGAGTTCGAGTGCCTGAAATGGGCGGCGTGCGGCAAGTCGGCCTGGGATATCAGCCAGATTCTCGGTGTCTCGAAACGCACCGTGACCTTCCATCAGGAAAACGCCAAGGCGAAGCTTGGCGTGCGAACCATCAACCAGGCCATAGTGCGGATGGCTGCTCGGGCGAGATCCTGATCCTCTCCAAGGCTAGCTGTAAAGGTCTACAGGCTGCATTCATGACGGCTTTGCCCTTCGATTGCGTGGACACATCCCGCACGGAGACGACAATGATGCAGCTGATAACACCCGACTGCTACGCCGAGTTCGCGAGCGAACTCAGGGAAATGCACGGGCTTAGGTATCGGGTTTTCAAGAAGCGGCTCGATTGGGAAGTGCAGACCGAAGGCGAAATGGAAACGGACCCGTTTGACAGCCTGAACCCCGTCTACCTACTTCTCAAGGGGTCCGATTGGCGAACTTGCGGCTGCGTCCGCCTTTTGCCGACCACCGGACCGACTATGTTGCGCGATACGTTTCCGGCGCTGCTGGATGAGATGGTGGTCCCTGCGAGTGCCGATATCTGGGAGAGTAGTCGTTTCGCGCTCGATCTCCCTGCGACAGCGCCGAAGGCTGCTGGCGGCCTGGCACAAGCAACCTACGAGCTCTTCGCGGGCATCATCGAATTCGGCTTGGCCAACAATCTCTCCGGGATCGTAACGGTGACAGATACGCGCATCGAAAGGATCCTTCGTCTCGCGACCTGGCCGTTGTCACGTATCGGACAGCCCCAGCAGGTCGGCAACACCGAGGCAGTCGCCGGCTTCCTCGAGATTTCCTACGCCAGTCTCTTGCGCATCCGCTGGAGGGGACGCCTGAACGGGCCGGTGTTGTGGCAACCAGTTCTCATCCAATCGGCATAGCGCCTGCGGATGCTCAGCCGTGACCTGGGTTAAGTCTGCTCACGGCCGCCACCGCCCGCCGTCAAGCTGAGGGGACCCGGCCCCACGAGCATTCGACTGTTCCGGTCGATCGACTCGCGCGGCCGGACTTCGGATTTCCGTAGGCGCAACCCGCAGTCCAGCGTGAGCACGCCAAAATGGCGCCCGTCCGCTTGGAAAGAAGCCAATGTGGCTTCTGAGGTCGCCTTGGAATATTGGACCGGCCGCCGTGAGCGATCCCAACCTCAAACCTTTGCCGGTATGCCGGTTTGGCCGGACCGTCGGCCAGTCGGAGCAGTCCCCCGATAAGGACCCGAGCTGACGCGCGATCCAACAGCGCCCAAGCCTATGCTATGTGCATTACCGTTCGGTTGGCCATATCGTCCAAGACCGCATGAAGAAGGCTTCCAACCTCCTGCGCAGCGAACTCTGCGCAATTCCTACATCGGACAATTGAATGAGCATTTTCTTGGCAGCACAGCGCCAGAACGCACT
This sequence comes from Mesorhizobium sp. M6A.T.Ce.TU.016.01.1.1, assembly GCF_003997065.1. Classification (NCBI taxonomy): domain Bacteria; kingdom Pseudomonadati; phylum Pseudomonadota; class Alphaproteobacteria; order Hyphomicrobiales; family Phyllobacteriaceae; genus Mesorhizobium; species Mesorhizobium sp. M6A.T.Ce.TU.016.01.1.1. Next base: position 83,228 of record NZ_RZTJ01000021.1, read on the forward strand.
CGCCGCCTCGCCCTTCTTGGTCTCGAGGGCCTGGGCGATACTTTCGACCAATGTGCGTCGCCGATCCAGCGGAAATACCCAAAAGTTTGAGTCATGCATCAATCACCTCACAGTTTCAGTTCCACAAAGAAAACACCGGCGTCTTCAAAAGCGCCCCGCTAGCGCGGTGACGGTTCGCGGCGACATGACGAGTTCCACTTCCCCGTCGACAAGCCATTGGGCGATGAGCCGCCGGACCGCACATCCGACCGCAGATAAGGTGAACCACCATTGCTGATCCGGCTGCGTTTCCTGTGCCGCTCCGCGACGAGGCGTTCCAGCCCGAATTGACGTCCAATGACTTGATTTCTGAAAGGGCAGGGCGGCACGAATCACCCGACTGTTCCGCCGCTTACATTCCTGCGAGCTTGTGTATGAACGATTAAAGCGTGCCCGAGCCGTTCTTGGTGGCCGCAGAAGGGAATCATGTCATCCGCGCCTATCGTAAGGCCGCGCGACTTCTAGCATGGCTGCACTGCCCCGATAGGGCTTTGCAATCGCGCGTTTCGAAGCCTATGCTTTGGCATCGGCCGTCAGTTACTTCGGATGCAGCCGACAGTAAGAGGTACGCGCTCTTGCCCGCATGGGAGAGAGCCTTGCCCGAATCCCTTTTTCGCAACCGGGTGCTGAAATCCCTTTCGCCGGAGGACTTCGCGCTGTTGCGACCTTCGCTGCATCGCGTCGAACTGGACATCAAGGCTCAGTTGGAGATCGCGCATCAGCCGATCAGGAATGGATATTTTCCCGAGAGGGGCGTCGCCTCGGTGGTCGCCACCATGACCGGCGGACGGCAATGTGAAGTCGGCATTATCGGATATGACGGGATGACAGGAATTGCCGTCATTCTCGGACAGGACAGCTCTTCCAACGAGACCTATATCCAGGTCGCAGGCAATGGCTGGCGCCTGCCGGTTGAAATCCTTCGTCCTGCGGTTGCGGAAAGCCCGTCGCTGCGCACGTCAGTGCTGGACTATGCCCACGCGTTCCTTGTCCAGTCGTCCCGGACGGCACTGGTCAATGGCCACTCCAAAATCGAGGAACGGCTGGCCCGCTGGTTGCTGATGATCCATGACCGCTCTGACGGAGACAAGATCTACCTGACGCATGAATTTCTGGCGACCATGCTCGGCGCCCGCCGTCCCGGGGTCACCACGGCCCTGCAAATGCTTGAATATCGAGGACTTGTCCGTGCCAAGCGCGGCGAGGTCACGATTATCGACCGCGTCGGATTGATGGAACTCACGCATGGCGCTTACGGCGAGGAGGAGCAACGTTATTTCGGCCTGGCCACCGCTGCCTGATTGTCCGGTATCGGACATAGGCTTGAAGGCTGCCGAACTCCCGTCCTAGATCGTGTCAGTCAGAGTTTCAGGGAGGCGGGTGAAAAGCCGCCGAAGCCTATGTTCTGTCCAGAGGCAAGGCCCGGTTCCTCTCCACCGCCCAGGCGATCCGCGCCATTCGAACGCTTATGCCGGCGTGCAAAGCGACCGATCGCGAGTTGAGGAATTGGTGGCGGCGACGTCCATCGTTCACGGTGTGCCCGTCGCCTTCGACGCAAGGACAGCCGATGGAGTAGAACCACGGCTGCATTCCTAGGAGGGAATGCCGCGCCGTCCAGACTGTCAGATCGGGCATTCGTCAGATGGTTGTCCGCTAACTTAACTGGCAGAGTCTACAGGACGTGTCCAGCATTGCGAACTCACCGATCGCTTGGCGGCCAAAGCTGCCGGCAAGCGATCGCCTCATCCAGCCGTCTGCACCATCTCATCACAGACATCATCGGCGATGCTACCTGCCCAGCATATGTCCAGCATTTCGCAGGGCGGCCAGAAGGAGCCTCGCATAGCCTGTGACATCGATCTGGGCCTGCATGGACAGGGGCATGCTGGTCCAGTTCTCCAACGGTGCAATGAAAGGTGAGAAGGTGCCATTGACAAGGCAACAGCAGCTAACAAGGCCCTCTCGGTCCAATGCCACCACACCGATCTTGTCGCCTGGATATCCAATGGCTGCGACTCGCTGGACCTCCAGGTCACCGTCAACCCGCACGTCGAAAAGAAGGCTACCACGGCTCCTCGTGGCTATCTCAGCCGCCTTCTCATCAAAGCTTGAAGAGAGCAAGCGGACGCTTTCCACCGCCATCTGGAAAATCACCAAATCCAGTTCATTCACGGCCATATGGGCAATTGCGCGCAATGGGTGGTGATTGCAATGACACACACTGCTTGTTCACAGATGTCGGTCACGAACGATCATTCGTCGGGTTCCGGTTCCGACCAACGGTGTGGCCACCTGATCGTGCTGCGGTTCGAACATTCCTAACGCGAGCCGAGCGCGCTGTTGATGAGGATGGAGTCTGGGTCTCGGGCCCTGCCTCGCGGCTTGCTCATCCTTGGCAGACCCCTTGCAACGCCGCCGCGATGGCGCAAACGCCAGATGACGCTGATCCATCGCTTGATCGTGAACTGAGCTTCTGAACACCCTTGGTGGGACAGCAGGGTGGAAGGGCTTGACCAACGCTGCCCCCGTTTTCGAAGAGGGCCCGTCCTCGATTGAATCTTTGGAGCCCCGTGCGGCGCGCAGGCAAATGTTGACCATCTGGACGCACGTCCCAGACCCCAAGGCAAACAGGAAACCTTCCAGCCAGCCAAGCTGCGCCGAAGCAAAGAGCGACCTTTGGAATTCCCAAGAACTGAGCCTTCCATAGTTGACTGGCAACCGCAGCGCGAGTGCGGGAGAGCGAACAAGCACTGCGTGAGAGGTCCTGCGCGTTTTCCCCTCTTTGCTATTTGGCACATCGCTTGCGCCGAAGTAGGCGCAGCGTTCGACCGGAGCACTGCATGAGAGAAGGAGGAGCCCCACCCCGATCCGGTCAAGGAGAGAAACGGTGTTGGTTCCACAAGTCCCCATAGCGAACGCAGCGGCCCGCAAGCGCCATTTTGCCCGGGCCTACGTGCAGGTGCTTGCCGCCATAATCCTGGGTCCCGCAATCGGCTATTTCCATTTGGAGACCGGCCAGAGCCTGAAGCCGCTCGGCGATGCCTTCGTCGATGTCGTCAAGATAATCACCGTACCTGTCATCTTCCTGACAATTGCGACCGGCATTGCCGGCACGAACGATCTTCACAAGGTCGGCCGAGTTGCCGGCAAGGCGATGATCTATTTCGTCACCTTCTCAACGCTCGCACTTGTCGTCGGACTTATCGTCGCAAATGTCGTTCAGCCTGGCGCTGGCCTCAACATCGATCCGGCTTCGCTCGATCTCCAGGCCGTGAAGGGCTTTGCGGCCAAGGCCCACGAGCAGTTTGTGACCGGTTTCCTGATGAACATCATCCCGTCAACCATCCCAGGGGCCTTCGCGGACGGCGACATCCTGCAAGTCCTGTTCTTCTCGGTCCTGTTCGGCGCGGTCTGCCGCTACAACGGCCGCTCGATCTTCTCTCTCGTCCGATACATCAAGGACGAGCTGCTGCTCGCAACGTCCTCCTCGGAGGCCGCGCTGCCCTCGCTCATGGAGAAGATGGAAAAGGCCGGCGCCACGCATTCGGTCGTGGGTCTCATTCCATTCAATCTGGACGGCACGAATATGATGCTCGCCGCCCTCTTCATCGCCCAGGCGACGAAAACTGATCTGCCGATCGGCTGCCGGATCCTCATGCTGTTTGTCGCATTGTTCCCTTCGAACGGAACAACCCGCATCACCGGTGCAGGCCTCGTCACAATGGCTGCAACGCTCTTTCTTGTTCCGGCCGCACCGGTCACCTCCGTGGGTCTTATTCTTGGCGTCGATCAGCTTATGTCCGAATGCCACGCGCTGACGATTTTTCTCCGCAGCGTAGCGGCAACGCTGGCTGTCGCCCGGTCTGGGGCGAGCGGGATAAACGACGATTCGGGGAGCGCCTCACTAGCGGACCGTTCAGCGCTCTGGCGGTGGACGGTCAAGTCGCCCGGCGTGGTGAACGCAGTTCCCCGCGCGAACGACGCTCAGCTATTGGGGTGGGCCCGATGGCGCAAAGCCGTATTTGAGAAACCGCCAGATCGCACCGGCACCTGTGCGCCTGTAGCAACTGCGGGGCACGATCCAAAGCGACCCACTTTACACCAAAAAGGCGGGCCGTTGCTGCCAGGCCGTCCATGGATTTGAGCCTCATGTCTAAGACAACTGCCACCACTCTCGCGGTTCTCCTTTTTCTCCTCGCCGTGCTGCTTTCGGTGCTGGTGAGCCATAATAGCGCGCACCCACACCGGCGGGAAAGGCCGCCCCCGACCATGCAGTCGTGCCAATGGACAGTCAAAAGTGGAGCGGCGCACTCGTCAACGACCCCGCTTCGCCAAATCGCCGGCAACCCGGAACGTCCGGGGACCCTTCAGCGCTCTGCCGGGCGGACGGTCAGTCGCCCGGCGTGGTGAATGGCGGTCGCGGTTGCCCAGCCCGCGCGAACGACGCTCAGCTGGTGGGGTGGGCCCGATGGGGCAAGGCCATCTTTCCAGAAACCGCCAGAGCGCACCGGCATCGATAGCTGTGCGCCCTCGCGACTGCGCCCTGTGGCAAGTGCGGGGCTCGATCAAAAGCATTTTACACCAAAAGGCGGGCCGTTGCTGCCACGCCGTCCATGGATTGGAGACTCATGTCTAAGCCGACTGCCATCACTGTCGCAGCTCTTCTTTTACTCCTCGCCGTGCTGGCGAGGCAATATAGCGCGAACCTGCACCGGCAGGCGTGGTCGATCGACTGGCAAAAGTGGAGCGGCGCATTCGACAACGACCCCCTTCGCCAATCGCCGGCAACCCGCAAGGCGGTGCCGTTCTGGTCATATTCAATCACTACCACACCTGTCCGCATTGCAGACTGGCAGATCTCAACTACCAAAAAGCCTTCAAGAATGATCCCAATCTGAAGCTTGTGATCAAACAGTTCCCGGTCCTGAGACCGGATTCCCAATTCCCAGCCTTCGCCGCACTCGCCTCCAGAAAACAGGGAAAGTATGACGAATTCCGCCGCGCCCTTATGAGTTTCCCAAGTCGGATTAACGAAATCAGTCTCATGATCGCAGCACGTGTGGGCCTCGACGTTGAGCAGCTCAAGCGGGACATGCAACATCCGGCCATCGCAGATGAATTTGCTCGCACCCGGGCACTCGCGAAAGGTCTGCACATCCTCGGTACGCCCGCGTTGCTGGTCGGCGATAAAGTGATCGCCGACCTGGTTGACATGGCCAGCTTGCAACGCTTGCTCGCCGATGCGCGCTCAAGCGTGCTGGCTCTCGTGCGGGGCAGCATCTGTAGATCGGCCACGCTGTTGTTGCCCGAGCGTGCCGTTTGTGGCAGCTGGCTTTGCTATTGCTCCTCGGCATCTTGTTGCGGTCATCCAGCTGCCGTGGGCGCCAACAACAATCCTGAGCGCCCGCGCCTCAAGGCGCTGGCCGGGTGCTCGTGAACCGAGCCCGCTTTTCTTCGCCAGGCTCAGGCGGTCTCGGCCCTGCGGCTTCGCCCCCTGGCGCGGGGCAGCCTTCGGCTGCTGACGGTCGCCGGCCTGTCGGCCGGCGTCGTTTTATCGTGGCCTTCCCCGGTGGCGCAGGTGGGCAGCACTCCCTTCTAGGCCCGCCGCGGCGTCCCGCAACCCTTCGCTTTCGCTTCGGGTCCTCCACTCCGTTCCGGTCCTGCGGATGCAGTCCGCCTCCGACGTCGGGCCTTTCCGGTCGCTTTCGCCGCCCACCCCGCTTCTGGGGAGGGCGCGCGATTGAAGAGCGGAGGAATTCACGAATGCGCGCAAACAACAAGCGTTCCGGCAGCCGACAGGCTGGCGCAGACAGTGGCGGGCGCACCGGCGCCAGCCTTTATCAGGAAATCACCGACCGCATCATTGCCGAACTGGAGCGCGGCACCGTGCCATGGGTCAAGCCGTGGGGCAGGGCAAGGACAGGCCTCGGCCTGCCGCGGAATGCGGCCACCCAGCGCCGATATTCCGGCATCAATATCCTGATCCTGTGGGGCGGGGTCATCGATCGCGGTTTCCCCAGCCAGAACTGGCTCACCTTCCGGCAGGCGCTTTCCCTAGGTGGCAATGTCAGGAAGGGTGAGCACGGCACCACCATCGTTCACGCTGACCGCTTTGTTCCCAAGAACGAAAAGCAACGCGCCGACACCGATGGCGACGAACCGCAGGCGGTGCCCTTCCTGAAGCGCTTTACCGTCTTCAATGTCGCGCAGTGCGATAATCTGCCCGAACATCTTTATGCCGCCGGCGAGCCTCTGCCTGAGCGCGAGATGGTCCCGCAGGCCGAGGCGCTCATTCATGCAACCGGCGCTGATTTTCGCATCGGCGGCGAGCGCGCCTTCTACATGCCCGGCAGCGACACCATACAGGTGCCGCCGCAGCCGGCTTTCTTCCACCAGATCGACTATTACCGGACCTGCTTTCACGAGCTTGGCCACTGGACCGGCCACCCGACGCGACTCGCGCGCGACCTGTCCGGCTCCTTCGGGTCCAACACCTATGCGCGTGAGGAACTGGTCGCCGAAATCGCATCAGCCTTCATCTGCAGCAGTCTCGGCATCGAGCCGACCGTGCGCCATGCCGACTACATCGGCTCATGGCTGACGGTTTTGCGCGAGGACAACCGCGCCATCTTCCGCGCCGCAAGCCATGCCTCGAAAGCCGCCGATTTCCTGCTTGGCCTCAATGCCGATGTCGAAGGCGAGGCACATGCCGAAACCGCCCATGGGAGCGCGCAATCCTCACACGCGACCGCCTTGCGCCTCTGATGACGCAAAAGTCGCCCGCAATCAACTCGACAGTTCTTTTGAGGTTGCGCTAACGCCGATGGCCGGCGTTGGCGCCGATCGTTTATCGGACCGAGGTTCGCAAAAAAAGGGCGGCATTGCTGCCGCCCTCTCGTTGCGAAAGCCGCCAGAGCTGGATTAGAAATCCATACCGCCCATGCCGCCCATGCCGCCGCCACCCATGCCGCCAGGCATGCCGCCGCCGCCAGCCGACTCCTTTTTCGGAGCCTCCGCGATCATGGCTTCGGTGGTGACCAGCAGGCCGGCGACCGAGGCCGCATCCTGGAGAGCCGTGCGCACGACCTTGACCGGATCGACGATACCCATGGCGATCATGTCGCCATATT
>NZ_RZTJ01000022.1:0-87731 GCF_003997065.1 Mesorhizobium sp. M6A.T.Ce.TU.016.01.1.1
CTTCTCCTTTCCCCTTCCGACCATGGTCATCTGCGCGCTGATGGGCTTGCTCTACGAGGATCACGATTTTTTTGCCGGGCTGTCGGACGAGGTGATGACGCACCAGCATGAAAGCGGCCCGCGCAGCGCGTCGCGCCTTCCTCGAGCGCCAGCCCGATCCGTACGCGCATGCCGTGCCAGAAGACGCGCCGATCGGCGCTGAGCTGATCCTGCCGCAGTTGTGTGGCGAGGCCGCATCCTTGCTGGGCGGCGTGGCGTTTCCCCGCCACCCGGCGCTGTTGCCATTGCGGCAAGCGTGCCTGCTCAGGCTGGGTGCGGTGGCGACGTTGCCGAGCGGCCATCCGTTGCTGCACTCCTGGGAAGCCTGGGGGACGTCGCCGGCCACCCTATGCCCGGATGACTACGGTAGCATCGGCATCAGTCCGGCGGCCACCGCCGCGTGGCGTGCGCACGCCGTGAAACAGGGGAGCACGCCGCAGGTCGGGCGCGCCGACGCGTATCTGCAGGCGGCATCGCGGGCGACGCACAGCGGCATCGAAGGCGTCGTTCCCAACGTCTGGCCTATCAATGTGTTCGAGCCATGCTGGGCGCTGTACACCTTGCATCTGGTCGGGCTGTTCGCGCATCCCGCGCTCGCCGATGCGGTGCGCGTGATCGTCGCCCAGCTCGACGCCCGCCTGGGCGTGCGCGGTCTGGGGCCGGCCTTGCACTTCGCGGCCGATGCGGACGACACCGCCGTTGCGTTGTGCGTCCTGCGCCTTGCAGGCCGCGCCCCGGCGGTCGATGCGTTGCGCCATTTCGAAATCGGCGAGCTGTTCGTCACCTTTCCCGGCGAGCGCAATGCCTCGGTGTCGACCAACATCCATGCCCTGCATGCGCTGCGACTGTTGGGAAAGCCCGCCGCCGGCACCAGCACCTACATCGAGGCCAAACGCAACCCGCATGGTCTTTGGGACAACGAAAAATGGCACGTTTCGTGGCTGTATCCCACCGCGCATGCGGTCGCTGCGCTGGCGCAAGGCAAGCCCCAGTGGCGCGACGAGCGCGCGCTGGCGGCGCTGCTGCAGGCGCAGCGCGACGACGGCGGCTGGGGCGCCGGTCGCGCGTCAACATTCGAGGAAACCGCCTATGCGCTGTTCACGTTGCACGTGATGAACGGGAGCGAAGAGCCAACAGGGCGCCGGCGGATCGCGCAGGCGGTAGCGCGTGCGCTGGAGTGGATGCTCGCCCGCCATGCGGCGCATAAAATGCCGGAGGCGCCGCTGTGGATCGGCAAGGAACTGTATTGCCCTACCCGGGTCGTGCGCGTGGCCGAACTCGCCGGGTTGTGGCTGGCGCTTCGTTGGGGGCGGCGCGTCGTAGCCGAGGGAGCAGGAGCGGCGCCATGATCCAGACCGAACGCGCGCTGCAGCAGGTCCTGGAGTGGGGGCGTGCCCTGACCGGTTTCGCCGATGAGCATGGTGAGGAAGCGGTAAGGGGCGGCCAGTATATCCTGCAACGCATTCACCCGAGCCTGCGCGACACCAGCGCCCCCACCGGCCGCGATCCGCAGGACGAAACGCTGATCGTGGCGTTCTATCGCGAACTGGCGCTGCTGTTCTGGCTAGACGATTGCAACGACCTTGGCCTGATCGCGCCGGAGCAGCTCGCCGCCGTGGAGCAGGCGCTGGGGCACGGCGTACCGTGCGTGCTCTCCGGATTCGAGGGCTGCGCTCAGCTGCGCGCTTCGCTGGCTGCGCTCGCCTACGATCGTCGCGACTATGCTCGGCTTCTCGACTATACCCGGTGCTACTGCGCGGCGCTGCGCGCCGGACACGCGCAGGCGGCAGGGGCGCGACGCTGGTCTTACGCCGAGTACCTGCACAACGGCATCGATTCGATCGCTTACGGGAACGTGTTCTGTTGCCTGTCGCTGCTGTGGGGGCTGGACATGGCGACCTTGCGCGCGCGTCCAGCGTTTCGCCAGGTCCTGCGGCTCATCTCAGTGATAGGGCGCCTGCAGAACGATCTGCATGGACGCGACAAGGACAGGTCGGCCGGCGACAACGCGGCGATCCTGCTTCTGCAGCGCTATCCGGCTATGCCTGTGGTTGAGTTCCTCAACGACGAGTTGGCCGGCCATACGCGCATGCTGCACCGGGTGATGGCGGAAGAATGCTTTCCCGCGCCGTGGGGACCGTTGATCGAGGCGATGGCGGCGATCCGCGCGCAGTACTACCAGACTTCGACCAGCCGCTACCGCAGCGACGCTGCAGGGGGAGGCCAGCGTGCGTCGGCCTGAACGCGCCGGAGGCGGCGGCTTGGGCGCGCTGCCGTCGGTTCGATCCGACGCAACGCCGTCGCCCGCTGCTACGGATGGAGCGAGCATGAGCGACACCGCCCTGAGCCGGCGAAAGGACGAACATCTGGACATCGTGCTGGATCGGCGAACGGCGCCGGCCACGGTGGCCGCTGGCTGGGAGTACATCCGTTTCGAACACTGCGCACTGCCCGAGTTGGACCTGACGCAGATCGACCTGCGCGCCTCGCTGCTGGGCAAGGCTATGCGCGCGCCGCTGCTGATCAGCTCTATGACCGGCGGCATGCCACGGGCCGAGGCCATCAACCGGTATTTGAGCGAGGCAGCGCAAGCCTTGGGGATCGCCATGTGCGTCGGTTCGCAGCGTGTGAGCCTGCAATCCCGCAACTCCCAGGGGCTAACGCGCGCGCTGCGCCGCCTGGCGCCAGACATTCCCTTGCTGGCCAATATCGGCGCCGCGCAACTGCGGGAGGCCGACGGCCTGGACCTGGCGCGTCGCGCGGTGGACGCGCTGGAGGCCGATGGGCTCATCGTCCATCTCAATCCGCTGCAGGAAGCGGTACAGCCGGAGGGCGACCGCGACTGGCGCGGCGTCCTGGCGCTGATCGCTGGCGCCGCGCGCATCGTGGGGGTGCCGATCGTGGCCAAGGAAGTGGGGGCGGGCCTGTCCGCCTCGGTGGCCTGTGCGCTCGTCGAGGCGGGCGTGGCGGTAATCGATGTCGCCGGCGCCGGCGGCACCAGTTGGGCCGCAGTGGAGGGCGAGCGCGCCCGCAATGCCGCCGACCGTGCAGTGGCGATGTCGTTCGCCGATTGGGGGATTCCCACCCTGACCAGCGTGCAGGCGGTGCGCCGGGCGCTGCCAACGGTGAAGCTGATCGCGTCGGGCGGGATCCGCGATGGCGTCGACGTGGCCAAGGCCATCCGCCTGGGCGCGGACATCGCCGGGCAGGCGGCCAGCGTGCTGGGCGCGGCGACAGTGTCCACCGAGGCGGTTGTCGCGCATTTCGAGATCGTCATCCGCCAGTTGGCCGTCGCCTGCTTCTGCACCGGCTCGGCTGATCTGGCGGCGTTGCGTCAGGCGCGCTTGTTGCCCTCGGCGCATTTGTCCGCCGGTTGATGTCGGCGTCGTCCGCACGCTAGCAGCAGGCTGCTGAAATACCTACGCCAAAGACAGACTATCGATCCCCCTGGCGAGACGGCTCGATGCACGGGAGCGATGTGTTCATGGAGCAGCTGTTCACGATGAAGCGGTTGGAAGATTTCGTTCCAGCCGATCATCCTTGTGCCCGCACCGGCTGATGATCAATGGAGCGCTGGTGCGGCTAGACGGCATCCTTTCCGGCATGTACGCCTGCAGTGCCAAAGGCGGTCGCCCCAGCGTTGCGCCGGAGAAATTGCTGCGGGCCGTGTGTTGCAGGTGTTCTACAGCGTCCGTCGGAATTGATGCAGCAGGTGCTGCTGTGGCAAGGCCAAGACCCGGGAATGCCGTCAGCTTTGATCAGGCGCTTCGGGTCGCCGGAAACGCGCGAAGAGTCCGGCTCTCGAAAAAGGCCGAACGCCTCAGATAAGGCCAGAACTCCTTGGGTCACCATCAAAACCAATTTGACGCCCCGGGACAATTTCGTCCGGCATTGTCCGGTGTACGACGATGTTGGGGATGCGACATAGGCGGATTGCCGTGTTTAAACCGCTTTTCCTTTGGCACGCATATTGCGCCCTATCGGTAAACCTCGTCATGGGCCGGCGGCAATCGCTCGGAGATTGTCGAAATAGCACAATGATTTCTGCCGGGGTGACATCCGGCCCGACTAGAGCAGGACCTTTCAGATGATGTAGAAAAGCAAGCGGCCATACTCGCGGAGGAAATAGTCGCGTCAGGGCTGCATGGACGCTCTTTCCTGGTTGTTTCGGCGGCGGACGCCAACTCTTCAATCGGCACCCGACCAGTGCCTGGATGTCCAAGGAGCGCCCCTGTTGCGCGGCCTGGCTGCACCCGCGTGCTGGCTCTCCTCCAAGGCGACGCTCGGCGCTGCTGCAGACCGGCGACGAGAACCCAACTTCAAAATTCGCATTCCGAAAACCGAAAGAAGTGAACAGGTATGTCCAGGATCGGCGCTTTGACGCGCGCGGCACGGGGATCGGCAACTCAGACGCTGGCCAAGGGTTCGAAAAGTTTACACCCGCCGCTAGCGCCGGCCGATTTCAAGCGCGCACTTACGATCAACGATCGATATGGCGGGCTCACTGTCAATGTCCCCAAAATGCCTTTCTGGCTGACCGGGGGTGAAGCCTTAGTCTACCGCCGGACTAGCCACGGCGAGCAGCAGTTCATGCAGGTCGATGCTGCCACGGGTTTCAAGCGGCCCGCTTTCGATCAGGCGCGTCTGGCGGCAGCGCTAAACAAGGTGAGCCATGAGAGCTATCAAGCCGGCAAATCTTCCGTTCGACCGTTTCGAACTGAGTGAGGATGGTCGCAGGCTCGACTTCCAGATTGAAGACACCCGGTGGAACTGCGACCTTGCAAGCTACGACTGTACCAGCACCACGTTCGATGCAAGGAAAGGGGACCCTAGGGAGCTCAGCCACCGCTACACGCCGCCAGCGGAGAACAACCCCGACAAGAGCAACGCGTCGCCCGACGGCAAATGGATCGCCTATATCAAGAACTGCAATGTTTTCCTGCGCAGCGAGGACGGATTGCAGGATGTTCCTCTGAGCCGGGACGGAGCCGAAGGCAATTGCTACGTCTTTTCGACGCTGAGCTGGTCGCCGGACTCGCGCCACCTCGCCGCTTACCTTGTTCGCCCCGGCTATAGGCGGGAGGTCCGCTATCTCAATTCTTCGACGGACCAGTTGGAGCGGGAATATTCAACAATATTCTATCCCAGGCCGGGCGATGTCCTTCCGCTGCCCCAGCCGGTCCTGTTCGACATTGCCGGCCCGCGCCAGATCGTGATTGACGATGCCCTCTTCTCGAACGTCTTCGAACTTTCCCCTCTCCGGTGGTGGGCGGACAGCCGCGGCTTCACTTTCGAATATAACCAGCGCGGGCATCAGCCCTATCGCCTGGTCGAGGTAGACGCCGCCACGGGCCGCGGGCGCTCCCTGATCGATGAGACCAGCGAGACATTCGTTGATTATTTGCCGCTGGGGAATGGCCAGGAGGATGCCGGAAAAATCTTCCGTTTCGATGTCGATGACGGGAAGGAGATCATCTGGGCATCCGAGCGCGACGGGTATGAGCATTTGTATCTTTTCAACGGCCGGACAGGCGCGCTCGAAAACCAGATCACCCGAGGTGAGTGGGTCGTCCGGAGGGTCAACCATGTCGATCCGGTCAAGCGTTCGAGGCGAGCGGGATGAACCCGCAGGAGGACCCCTATTGGGTCCATGCTTACCGCATCGGCTTTGACGGCAAGGGACTGACTGCACTGACGCCCGAACCGGCCAACCACCATATCGAGTTCTCGCCTGACAGGCGCTATTATGTCGATCTCTGGTCACGCATCGATCTGCCCCCGCGCATGGCACTCTACCGCGCCAGCGACAATGCCAAGCTCCAGCAGATCGAGACGGCCGACATTTCCGAGCTCGTCGCCGCAGGCTGGCAGCCGCCGCTCAGTTTCCATTCCAAGGGGCGCGACGGCAAAACTGATATCTGGGGCGTGCTCCACCTGCCAGCCAACTTCGACCCGACGAAGAAATACCCGGTTGTGGAGAATATCTATGCTGGACCCCACGGCTCCTTCGTCCCGAAATCCTTCTCGCGGTGGACAGAGCCGCTCACGCAGCTGGGCTTCGTCGTTGCTCAGATCGACGGCATGGGCACCAACAACCGCTCCCGCGCCTTCCATGATGTTGCTTGGAAGAATCTGAAGGACGCAGGATTTCCCGATCGCATTCTGTGGCACAAGGCGGCGGCCGCGCAATATCCACGGTACGACATATCCAACGTCGGCATTTTTGGCGCATCCGCCGGCGGCCAGAGTGCAGTCAGCGCGCTGCTCTTTCACCCCGATTTCTACAAGGTCGCCGTCGCCAAAAACGGCTGCTACGACAACAGGATAGACAAGACCTGGTGGAACGAACTGTGGATGGGGTGGCCGGTCGGCATTGAATATTCGCAATCCTCCGCCGTTGACAATGCTCACAGGCTGCAGGGCAAGCTGATGATCGCGGTCGGCGAAATGGATGATAATGTCGATCCGTTTTGCTCGTTCCAGCTTGCCGATCGACTCATCAAGGCAGGAAAAGATTTTGACATGGTCTACGTTCCTGGTGCCAATCACCATACTCTAGGCACCTACACCGAGCGCAAACTCCTAGACTTCTTCGTTCGCAACATTCTCGGTCAGACCCCGCCCGACTGGAACACCAAACCGATCGAGCTGGAATAGCTTGTGGCTCTTGCAATTGTTAGCTCGCCTTATCGGCTGTAATCAGGGCGAGGCGCGAGCAAATCTTCACCGAAGGACGATCGTGGAGTCTAGGACTTGCGCTGCGTATTGAGGATCGGCTCGCCGCGACGTTGGTCTGCGCAAACTGCTTGATGGGCACGCCTGCAGACCGCGTGTGTGCGATTGCAAGATCCACTATCAGCCTCGTGTGAAGCGTTCAGGGGAAAAGCCGCACACCAACGCCGCTTCCGCCCGCCGTAACGCTACGGCGGTGCCGCCCACCCGATCCGCTCGACGAGCATTGGAACACATAGGTCCCCGAACGGACGATTGCCTTGGCAATAGAAGACCCTCGTCGGTCATCGCCGGTGTCGGTGGCAGCCCGCCGGTCTGGAGCTGCCACGATTCTCATCCTCGCGTCACATAGGAGCTGAAGCTTTCCGGATCGGGTATCCAATCGGCATCCAGTTGCTCGGCGATATGGTTGAATTCTGCCCTCAGGACAAGAGTGAGTAGAGCAGCCCCGCTACGAAAATCCCATCCTGGTTCGTTTGACGCATCGACTATTCAGATTGATTGGCGTGATACCCGGCGCGGCCGCAACACGCGAGGCCGTCAACCGCTGAGCAGAAAACCAGCCTTCGCCTTCCGCGGCGGCGGACCTCGTCAGCCTCTCGAAAGCTTGCCTGAGTAGGTTGCTCATGTGATCTGTGGAAGTGAGGATAGCGTGCACCCGTACAAACTAGACATTCATCGTGGCAGCTTGGCTGCAGGTGCAGCACGCCGTACCGCACGAGCAAGCGGACAGGCCGGCCAAGCCGGTTTTGAGCAGCACTTGGGCGAACTGCAGGCGGCGGACGAGTTGATGGGTGCGCCAGGCGAGGAGGTCCTCGTCAATGGCTCGCATGGTAAAGGTGAGTTGAGACCAACGAAGAGGCAGAGGATCCAAAGCAATCTGCAGCATGCTGTCACTGAGCGGCAACCAGGTGAGGTTGGCAACTCAGGCGCTCGCGTGATGATGCAACTCCCCACCCATCAGGTGGGTACATCGGAACGGGAGGCGCAACTTGTGATGCAGGGGGACGAGCACGAATACACCCCAGCACCGCATCTCGACGGGTCGATGCCCTCGACAGTGCAGCCGGATCGTCCAATTGTGGTCCCCGACGGTGCCGACAAGCGTCCTGTTTATTCCAACGATGCCACCGCCATCGAAGGGCTGAAGTCAGCACTCCTTGCGGGTAAAGCCAGGCCGGACACGGTCACTCGCAGCACAAATTCTCTTTTCGGCTTTAGTCGTTGGCTCTTTCAAAACAACAAGCCAGGGCTTGCTGCTCGGCTTTACCATCCGTCGCTGAGCCAGGATATCGAGGAGTACGAGAGTAGGGGTGGTTCCTCCACCGTGGCTGGCGCACTGCGTCAATTGATGAAGTCGATGGGCGGAGCCGGCCCGATTGTGGGTCGCGCTGTCCTGAACCCCCATCCTGACGACGCCGCGCTCACCAGACATTTCAGATCCGCGAGCGGCTACGCAACTGCTCTTAACCATTTCAGTCATTACCTACGTCAAAATGACAAGCTCGGAATTGCGGGTCGCATTTACGATAAATCGCTGGATAAAGATGTTGAGAGCTACAAGGCCGCCTCCTCTAATGGTGGAGCTCCGATCGAATCTGCGCTGGTTTATCTCCGCAAGAACCCGCCGCGCGTTATACTCGGGAATCATCTGGAAAACGCGGTCAGCATGGAGGCTCGTCCCCGTGGCGACGCTGCTCAGCATACCGCACCACAGCAGGGATTCGATTGGCCAGAGGAGCTCCTGCCGGTAGGTTATAAGGAGGGCACCGATCTACCATTGTCTCTCGCCCCAACCGCGCACCAACACCAAGCGCCCGACTTTGGAGAGGCCGTCCCTCACTTGAACTGGCGCCACGGCGACCAGGGCGCCCCGGAGGAGCTGGTAGCTGCACGGGACAGGAGCAGCCCGCTGCCAAGCGAGGCGGTGCCACATAAATCTGGACGGGGACTCGCTACGCAGCCCAGATTGTGGGCGGAGAAATCCGCCTCGCCAGAGCTCTTTCGACGGCGGGCGGAGCAGGCTCTGCCGGCGTCCGCCAGAGGTGTGGAGACATCCTCCGCGGTTGATGAAGCCGCGCAGGCCGCTCGCCAAGCTTTGGCTTGGTTGCAGCAGGAGATGGAGGGGATCGAACCGATGCAGGATCCTCATAAGGTGGCTACACCGGAATGTGAGGCGCAGCTCGTCAGGCAGAGGGATGAGCACGAATCCACCCCAGCACCGCATCCCGGAGGTGGTGGGTCGATGCCCTCGACAGTGCAGCCGGATCGTCCAATTGTAGTCCCCGACGGTGCCGACAAGCGTCCTGTCTATTCCAACGATGCGACCGCTATCGAAGGGCTGAGGGCAGCATTCCACGCGGGTAAGGCCAAAGCGAACACGGTCACTTACAATGTAAATTCTCTTTTCGGCTTTAGTCGGTGGCTCCTTCAAAACAACAAGCCAGGGTTTGCTGCTCGGCTTTACCATTCGTCGCTGGATCAGGATCTCAAGGAGTACGAGAGTACGGGTGGTTCCTCCACCGTGGCTGGCGCACTGCGTTACCTCAAGAAGTCGACAGGCGGAGCCCCGATTATGGCTCGCCCTGTCGTGATCCCCTATCCTGACGATGCCGAGCTCATTAGAAATTACAGAGCCGCTTCGACCAAGGAGTACCTGGCAGCGCCTGCGACCGGACGGAATCCAGATACCGTGGGCGGCTATACAAATTTTCTTAGACATTTTAGTCAGTACCTGCGTCAAAATAACAAGCTTGGGATTGCGGCTCGGATTCACGACAAATCGCTGGATAAAGATGTTGAGAGCTTCAAGGCTGTCTCCTATGGTAATAGGCTAAGTATCAGTTCTGCATTGGCTCACCTCCGGGATATCCTGCCGCGCATTGTGCTCGGGCGCGAAACTGTCCTTTCTGCTCATCCGGCAGACGCAGTCACCAGGCGCGTTGGGGCCGCTGCTGAAGCTGGGCCAGCGGCACCGGCAAGAGCTCCCCAACCCGCCTCGCCAGCAACCGCTAGGCTGCCAGGCACCTACCGCGGCCTTCCACTGGTTGATGTGACCACACTGACTACCAGTTCCTCTGGGGCTCAGATCGGGGCGCTCGATCCGACAGCCCCGTCCAACGTTGCAACGGGGCGGGTGCTCGGCGCCGCCGAATGGCTGAGCGACGCCCATATCCAGAGAGATTACAATTTGCTGGAGGGGCAACTGCAGGGGATCAATCCGGCGCTCGCTGCCCGGACTCGGCTGGTGGATCCTTCCGTATCCCATCTACTGCGACACACGTCGCCGCAAGACGCTCGAGGCATATTGCAGTCCATCTATAATCAAAACAACGCCACAGCCGACTTCCTGTTCTTGCCAGTGAATAATGGCACGGCTACTAGCCCCGGCACCCATTGGTCGCTGCTGCTCGTTGATCGCCGCGACCCGGAAAGGCGGTTCGCCTATCACTACGACTCCCTCCAGCGAGAGGGATATAACGACGTGCCTGCAAAACAGCTCGCAGGACTGCTGAATGCCACCTTGGCGCCAGCCCCCATG
Organism: Mesorhizobium sp. M6A.T.Ce.TU.016.01.1.1; assembly: GCF_003997065.1. NCBI lineage: Bacteria > Pseudomonadati > Pseudomonadota > Alphaproteobacteria > Hyphomicrobiales > Phyllobacteriaceae > Mesorhizobium > Mesorhizobium sp. M6A.T.Ce.TU.016.01.1.1. The sequence continues at coordinate 10,313 of NZ_RZTJ01000022.1, forward strand.
GCCAGACAGACGAACCATTATGATTGCGGCGTATTTGTCCTGGAGGGCACGTGGGCGCTGGTTGAACGATTGGTGAAAGGGCAGCGGCCAGACCACGAGCCGCTGCCCCTCGACAACCTCGTTGCCGATCGGCAGGCGCTGCAAGACCGGCTAAGGAGGCGCTTGCCGCACGAGGAAGAGCCGCGGCAGCTGCTGGAGGATGAACCCGCCTCCCCACCGATGATGGCATTGGAGCCAGGGGAACTGCGGCAACTGTTGGAAGACGAGCCTGCCTCCCCACCAATGATGGCGTTCGAGCCAGGGGAACTGCGGCAACTGTTGGAGGACGAACCTGCCTCCCCACCAATGATGGCGTTCGAGCCAGGGGAACTGCGGCAACTGTTGGAGGACGAGCCTGCCTCCCCACCAATGATGGCGTTCGAGCCAGGGGAACTGCGGCAGCTGTTGGAGGATGAACCCGCTTCCCCACCGATGATGGCGTTCGAGCCAGGGGAACTGCGGCAACTGTTGGAGGATGAACCCGCTTCCCCACCGATGATGGCGTTCGAGCCAGGGGAACTGCGGCAACTGTTGGAAGACGAGCCTGCCTCCACTTGGGCACAAATCAATTCGACCCCACATGCGCGAGCGGACGGTGTTCATCAGCCAGCCCAGGCGCCGTGGCTCCCTGAACGCAGAAGATAACTTTGCGGAGGAGCGGTCACGCAACTGTCGGCGGCGCCGGGCCTCAGGGTGAATGGAAAGGATGGAGTGGCGGATGGTGTCGCGTGAAGGCGCAACACGCGTGCTGACCGACCTGCATACGTAGGAAGTCGTTCATTGCTCCCAAATCGTATGTGAGGAACATTCCTGTCCCGGCTGCGCCGCGCGATGCTAGGTCGCGTTGTTCAGCGGGCCAAGCCGATGACACCTACGAAGCTACTGATCGGGCAGATCGCCGTTGTGTGCGCAATTGTCATTATCGGCGTATGGACGGCAACCCAATGGTGCGCTCAAATGCTGACCTACCAGACGCCTCTCGGCGCACCATGGTTTCTCTTCGCCGGCTGGCCAATCTACAAGCCGTGGAAGCTGTTTGAATGGTGGTTCCACTTCGATGCTTATGCGCCGGAGGTCTTCGACAAAGCCGGTACGCTTGCAGGCGCCAGCGGATTCCTGGGCTGTGCCGCCGCAATCGCTGGCTCACTTTTGCGCGCGCGACAGCGCGGGTCGGTTACGACCTATGGGTCTTCACGGTGGGCCACGACTCATGAGGTCGAGACGGCAGGGTTGTTACGGCCGGCGGGCGTTTTCCTCGGTAGGCTGAACGATCGCTATCTGCGCCATGACGGCCCGGAGCACGTCATGGCATTTGCGCCGACGCGTTCGGGCAAGGGCGTGGGGCTGGTTGTTCCAACGCTACTTTCCTGGACCGGGTCTGCCATCATTCATGATATAAAAGGCGAAAATTGGCAGTTGACCTCCGGCTGGCGGTCGAAATTCTCGTACTGCCTTCTGTTCAATCCGACCGACCCGAGATCGGCACGCTACAACCCGCTGCTGGAGGTGCGCAAAGGCCCAGATGAGATCCGGGACGTTCAAAACATCGCCGACATCCTCGTCGATCCCGAGGGCGCGCTGGAGCGACGGAACCACTGGGAGAAGACCAGCCATTCACTCCTAGTTGGCGCCATTTTGCACGTGCTCTACGCTGAAGAGGACAAGACGCTGGCCCGCGTCGCCACCTTCCTGTCGGACCCGCAACGCTCGTTTGCCGCAACGCTACGGCGGATGATGACGACAAACCATCTCGGGACGGGGCATAACCCTCAGGTCCATCCCGTAGTGGCCTCGGCGGCTCGCGAACTCCTGAACAAGTCGGAAAACGAGCGCTCAGGCGTCCTCTCGACCGCCATGTCCTTTCTCGGGCTTTATCGTGATCCAACGGTCGCGGCGGCCACTTCGTCCTGCGACTGGCGCATCGCTGACCTAGTGGATGGAGAGCGACCGCTGTCGCTCTATCTGGTCGTGCCGCCTTCGGATATCTCGCGCACCAAGCCTTTGGTGCGACTGATCTTGAACCAGATCGGCAGGCGGTTGACGGAGCGTCTGGAGGGGGACCCGAAGAAGAGCCGTAAGCATCAGCTGCTCATGATGCTGGACGAGTTTCCGGCGCTCGGTCGCCTCGACTTCTTCGAAACGGCGCTCGCCTTCATGGCAGGTTATGGCATTCGCTCCTATCTGATCGCACAATCTTTGAACCAGGTTTCAAAGGCCTATGGCGAGAACAATGCTATTCTCGACAATTGCCACGTGCGAATTGCCTTTTCCTCCAATGACGAACGCACGGCCAAGCGCATCTCGGATGCCCTCGGCACCGCAACCGAACTTAGGTCGATGCGCAACTATGCGGGCCATCGGCTTGCGCCCTGGCTTTCACATGTCATGGTGAGCCGCCAGGAAACCGCGCGCCCGCTCCTGACGCCAGGCGAGGTGATGCAATTGCCGCCGTCAGACGAATTGGTCCTGGTTTCTGGGTTGCCGCCGATCCGCGCCAAGAAGCTGCGCTATTATCAGGATCAGAATTTCACAGATCGGGTGCTGCCTGCGCCGGTGCTGCACGACGGGCCCTATGCGGACTGCCCTGCATCACGCCCGGACGGCTGGACTGGACAAGTGTGCAGCGTCGATAGCCGACTTGCTGCGGACGAGGAAAGCGCCGACGCGCCAGTTGAAGACGAGGGAGGCGTTCAGCAGCAACGCCATCCAAGCCTGCCCGAAGAAGACGTTGTTGTCTCTCAAGAGCCCGATCAGGCCGATCTGTACAAGCCCGCAGACGATGACAGCGAAGCTCTCGCGGACAAGCGTGTCATGGATCGGATTTCCACTGCGGCCCGCGCCTACGGTATCAACGAGGGCAGGGGCGACGATGTCATTCCCGGCTTCTGAAGTCCGCTGAGTTGCAGAGCGCACCTCAGCGTAGATAACGGCCATAAGCAATTTTGAGCGTCTGGCCGATGCTTCTCCCGTCGCCGGCGCAACGCCGGGCCGTCGGAACGAGCCGCATGAAGCCGCACCGCATTCGCCATCAGTTTCTGCTTGAGCCGGAGCTCAGCGAGAAACTGGACAACCTCAGTCGCGATCCGTCAACGACCAAATCAGCGATCGTGGCGAAGGCGATCGAGGCGTTCATCGAGCGGCGTGGCGAGAGCGAGTTCGATCGGCGCTACGGCGTAAGGCTTGACCGGCTCTCCCGCGATCTTGCCCACGTCAGGCGCGATTCCGAGGTGATCCTGGAGAGCCTGGCGCTCTTCATCCGCTTTTCGATCACCCTTCATGCCCACACGCCGGTCCCGGATCGGGCAACGCAGGCTATTGCCCAAGAGCGTTTCGAGAAATTCGTTGAGAAGGTCGGCCGCCAGATCGCTTCCGGCAAAAAGTCGCTTAGCAAAGACAATGGTGGGGGAGGGGAAGGATGAGCTCTCATCCCGAGGCCGACCACCGGCGGCGTGTCATGCTACGCACCGCCATGGGTCCGGCAATCACCGAAGCCCTGGCCGATCCGTCCGTCATCGAGGTGATGGTCAATCCCGACGGCGCGCTGCGACTCGACCGGTTAGGCGAAGGTCGGGTCGATACCGACGTTCACATGCACCCGTCCGAGGCAGAACGTATCATCCGCCTGGTTGCTTCGCACGTGCGCGCCGAGGCGCACGCCGACAACCCGATCGTCAGTGCCGAATTGCCGTCTGGCGAACGCTTCGAAGGCCTGCTGCCACCTGTGGTGTTGGCGCCATGTTTTGCCATCCGCAAGCCCGCCGCGAAAGTCTACACCCTGGCCGACTATGTTGCCGAACGCATCATGCTGCCGCTGCAGGCCGATGCGCTGAAAAAGGCCGTCCGCGAGCGGCGCAACATGCTGATCGCCGGCGGCACTTCCTCGGGGAAGACAACACTCGCCAACGCTCTGCTGGCTGAAGTCGCCGAATGCGACGATCGGGTGATCCTGATCGAGGACACACGCGAACTGCAGTGCGCGGCCAGGGACTGCGTTGCCCTGAGAACGAGGCGGGGCTCGGTCACCCTTGCCGATCTCGTGCGCTCGACGCTGAGGCTCAGGCCGGACCGCATCATCGTGGGCGAGGTGAGGGGCGCGGAAGCGCTCGACATGCTGAAGGCATGGAACACCGGGCACCCAGGCGGCATCGCTACCGTACACGCCAATTCCGCGCGCTCGGCTCTCTATCGCATTGAGCAACTCGCCCAGGAAGCGGTGGTCACCGTTCCCCGCCGGCTCATCGCTGAGGCGATAGATCTGATCGTCTTTATAGCGGGACGCGGCTCGTCGCGCCACATCGACGCAATCGCCGAGGTCACCGGTCTCGACGGCAGCGGCGATTACGCCGTTGCCCCGCTCACGCTTTCGCAACTCCAGCAGCTTTGAAAGGCCTTCCTCATGCGCAAGAAGCTTCGCTTTCTTTCGTCCACAGCGCTCGCGTTTCTTATCACGGCCCCGGTTTATGCGGCCGGCTCCGGCATGCCGTGGGAGCAGCCGCTGCAGCAGATCCTGGAGTCCGTGCAGGGACCGGTCGCCAAGATCGTTGCGGTGATCATCATTATCACCACCGGCCTGACGCTTGCCTTCGGCGACACCGCCGGTGGTTTTCGGCGCCTGATTCAGATCGTCTTCGGTCTGTCGATCGCCTTCGCGGCATCGAGCTTCTTCCTCTCCTTCTTCTCCTTCGGTGGTGGGGCGCTCGTCTGATGGCCGCCGGGGAGCAGCATATCGAGGGCTTCGCAGTACCGGTCCACCGGGCGCTGACCGAGCCGATCCTGCTCGGCGGGGCTCCGCGCGCGGTGGCGATCCTCAACGGTACAGTGGCCGCGGCCATTGGCTTCGGCTTGCAGCAATGGATTGCTGGTCTGGTGCTTTGGATCGCGGGCCACTCGTTAGCGGTCTTTGCCGCAAGACGCGATCCGGACTTCGCCAGCGTGCTTGTGCGCCACCTACGTCTGAAGGGGTGGCTTGCATGCTGAACCTTTCGGAATATCGAAGCAAAGCCGACCGGCTTGCCGACCATCTACCCTGGGCTGCCTTGGTGGCGCCCGGCATCGTGCTCAACAAGGACGGCAGCTTTCAGCGGACGTTGCGGTTCCGCGGCCCGGATCTCGAAAGTGCGACGGAGGCTGAACTCGTCGGCATTTGCGCCCGGGCGAACAATGCTCTCAGACGCCTTGGCTCTGGCTGGGCATTGTTCTTTGAGGCCGAGCGCATAGAAGCGCTGGGCTATCCGAACTCGCATTTTCCTGACGCCGCGTCGTGGCTGGTCGACGAAGAACGCCGCGCTGCTTTCGAGGGGAAGGTAGCGCACTACGAGAGCCGCTATCATCTGACCTTGGTGTTTATGCCACCGCCGGACGCCCAGGCGCGCGCAGAAAGCGCGCTCGTCGACTCTCATTATTCCCAAGGAGAAAGAGACTGGCGCCAGGATCTGGCGAGGTTCCGTGACGAGACCAACCGCGTGCTCGATCTCTTCTCGGGTTTCATGTCCGAAGTACGCGTCCTCGATGATGCTCAGACGCTGACCTACCTCCACGGCACGATTTCGCCTCGCCGCCATCCTATCATGGCCCCCGAAACGCCGATATATCTGGATGCAATACTGGTCGATGCGCCGCTTACCGGTGGCCTGGAGCCGATGCTGGGTGAGCAGCATCTTCGCACACTGACCATCCTCGGCTTTCCGAACCTCACCCGGCCCGGGATCCTCGATACCCTCAATCATCAGGATTTCGCCTATCGCTGGATGACGCGCTTCATTCCGCTCGAGAAAACGGAAGCCACGAAGACGCTGACGCGGTTGCGCCGGCAGTGGTTTGCCAAGCGCAAATCGATCGTGGCAATCCTACGCGAGGTCATTACCAACGAGCCGGTCCCGCTTGTCGATAGCGATGCCGACAACAAGGCGCTCGATGCCGACGAAGCCCTTCAGGCATTGGGCGGCGATCATGTGAGCTTCGGCTATCTCACCACCACCGTGACGGTGTGGGGCGAGGATCGCCAAGCCGCTGCAGAGAAGCTTCGCGCGGTCGAGCGCATCATCAATGGGCTCGGCTTCACCACGATCCGAGAAGGCGTCAATGCGGTCGAGGCTTGGCTCGGCTCATTGCCTGGCCATGTCTACGCTAACGTTCGCCAACCGCTCGTTCATACATTGAACCTTGCCCATCTCATGCCGCTGTCGTCGGTTTGGGCCGGTCCTGCGACAAACGAGCATCTCGCTAAAGTCACCCAAACCGAAGCGCCACCGCTTTTCGTTGCCGAGACCAGTGGGTCGACACCGTTTCGGCTTTCCACCCACGTCGAAGATGTCGGCCACATGCTGGTTGTTGGTCCGACCGGCGCCGGCAAGTCGGTTCTGCTTGCTCTGATTGCTCTGCAGTTCAGGCGCTATGCCGGCGCCCAGGTTTATGTCTTCGACAAAGGCAATTCGGCCCGTGCTGCAACACTTGCCATGGGTGGAGAACACCACGCGCTAGGAGCGGACGGTTCCCTTGCCTTTCAGCCACTGCGCAGCATCAACGACCAGGCTAGCCGAAGCTGGGCGGCCGAATGGATCGCCAGCCTTGTTGCCCACGAGAACGTCACCGTCACGCCGGAGGTGAAGGAGGCTATTTGGTCAGCGCTGGCCAGCCTTGCCACCGCGCCGGCGCAGGAACGCACACTGACCGGTCTTTCGGTCCTGCTTCAATCCAATGCGCTGAAGACCGCATTGATGCCCTACACGCTCGACGGTCCCTTCGGCCGCCTGCTCGATGCCGATCATGATGGGCTGGCCTTGTCGGATGTGCAGTGTTTCGAGACCGAGGAGTTAATGCACAGCCAAGGCGCTTTGCTGCCGGTGCTTACCTATCTGTTCCAGCGACTTGAGGAACGGTTCGACGGACGGCCCACGCTGATCATGCTCGACGAGGCGTGGGTCTATCTCGACAATCCGCTGTTCGCCGCCCGCATCCGCGAATGGCTGAAGGTGCTGCGAAAGAAGAACGTGTCGGTTGTCTTCGCTACGCAGTCGCTGGCTGATATCGCGGGCTCTGGCATAGCGCCGGCAATCATCGAAAGCTGCCCGCAGCGCATTTTCCTTCCCAATGATCGTGCCGTGGAACCCCAGGCGCGCACAGCCTACGAGCGCTTCGGTTTAAGCGAGCGGCAGATCGAATTGATCGCCCGCGCCACGCCGAAGCGTCAGTATTATCTGCAATCGCGCCGCGGCAACCGTCTGTTCGAGCTCGAGCTTGGCCCCATCGCTCTTGCGCTTTGCGGTGCTTCCGATCCGGCCACGCAGACTCTGATCGACAGGATCATGTCCGAAGACGGGCAAGGCAGCTTTGCCTCGCAGTTCCTGATCGCGCGCGGCCTCGATTGGGCCGGCGAACTTCTCAAGCAATTCCCTCAACCAGACAAGGAGCAATTAGCATGATGCGGCGACGCCTTCTCTCCGGCCTGATCACCGTTTCCCTGATCGCCAAGCCTATGGCCGACTATGTGCAGCCCGCCTACGCCCTTATCGTGTTCGATCCGTCCAATTATGCGCAGAACGTGCTGACGGCCGCGCGCGCATTGGAGCAGATCAACAACCAGATCCAGTCGCTGCAGAATCAGGCGACCATGCTGCAGAACATGGCGCGCAATCTTCAGCGTCTGGATTTCTCTTCCGTTGGCCAACTCACCGGTTCGCTCCATCGCATCGACGGCTTGATGGACCAGGCGAGTGGCCTCAGCTTTGATCTGGGCAAGCTTCAAGACCAGTGGCGCAGCCAATATCCGGAAAGCTACGACGCCACGATCAAGGTCAGCGATGTGGCGAGTGCTGCGCGCGAGCGTTGGCAAACCGCCATGCAGGCGTTCCGCCAGACCATGGGGGTCCAGTCGCAAATCGTCGAGAACGTCCGCGCCGACGGCGATCTGCTCGCCGATCTCGTCAACCGCAGCCAAGGGGCGGCCGGTGCGCTTCAGGCAAGCCAGGCCACCAACCAGCTGATGGCGCTTTCGACAAAGCAGCAGATGCAGATCCAGACGCTGCTCGCAACGCAGTTTCGAGCTGAGGCCGAGGATGCCGCCCGCAAGGCCCAGTCAGAGGAAGCCGCCCGCGAGATGACGAAGCGATTCTTGGGTACCGGCTCGGCTTATCCCGGCAATTAATCACGAGTTCATCACGACGAGGAAGGCAGCGGCATGAACGACCTTGGCGTCATCGATCGCTTCATGGAGACCTTCATCCGCTACATCGACAGCGGGTTCGGTCTGCTATCGGGCGACGTCGCCTTCCTCACTACGATTCTGATCGGCATTGACATCACACTTGCCGGCCTGGCGTGGGCGCTCGGCGACGAAACCAGCGTTCTCGGCCGGCCTGTCCGCAAGGTGCTCTATGTTGGCGTCTTCGCCTTCATCCTGAACAATTTCAAGAACCTCGCCGATATCGTTTATCGTTCTTTTGCCGGTCTCGGGATTAAGGCGTCGGCCGGCAATCTGTCGGCAGACAATCTCTTGCGCCCGGGCCGCATTGCCGCGACCGGTTTCGAAGGTGCTTGGCCAATGCTTGACCAAGCCAGTCAGCTCCTGGGCTTCCCGGAAATCTTCGGCAACGCACTGACCATCTTCGTGCTGCTGATGGCCTGGTTCCTGGTCATCATCGCCTTCTTCATCCTTTCCATCCAGCTTTTCATCACCATCCTTGAGTTCAAGCTCACCACGCTGGCAGGTTTTGTTTTGGTTCCATTCGCACTTTGGAACCGTTCAGCCTTCCTGGCCGAACGCGTGCTCGGCCATGTTATCTCGTCAGGCATCAAGGTGATGGTGCTCGCCGTCATTGTCGGCATCGGCTCCACGCTCTTCGGGGAGTTCGCTTCCGCATTGCAAGGCAAGGAGCCGGATCTGGCCGCTGCCATGTCCCAGGTACTGGGCGCACTGGCACTGCTTGGCCTTGGCATTTTTGGGCCGGGGATCGCGTCGGGTCTTGTCTCAGGCGCACCGCAGCTTGGCGCGGGCGCCGCCCTCGGCACGACCGCGGCGGCAGCGGGTGTATCACTCGTTGCTGGAGGCACGGCATTTTCTGGCGCGCGTATGGCAACCAGCGGCGGTCTCGCCGCCATCCGCGCCGGCACAACAATGGGATCGGCTGCTTCCACGTCCTGGCAGATCGGGCGCGCAACCTCGCCCGACGTTGGCCTCTCCGGTGTGGCTGCTGGAATGCATGGTGTAACCAGTGCCGCTGGCGGCGCCGCTATACGCGTAGCGCGATCCGCCACTGCAAGTGTTGGGCGCAACGCCGATGCCGGGCGCGATGCCGCGTGGACCGCGACCGGCGGCACGCCGACCGCGTCAATGACCGAACGCTCTGCCGGTTCGGCCACTGTTTCGGCGCCGACGTGGGCAAGGCGCCTACGTTCTGAACAGACCGCCCGTGCACATCGCCACGCTGCCATGCAAGCTGTCCGAGACGGAGACCGGCCGGGAGGCAGCGCCAACCCCTCTCTCAACGACAAGGATGACTAGATGCTCTTCAAGCGACCCGTGCACCGTTACGGCAAAACACCCGAACCGGTCACGCCCTATCAAAAAGCCGCCCAGCTGTGGGACGAGCGCATCGGCTCATCTCGACTGCAGGCCAGGAACTGGCGGCTCATGGCCCTTGGGTGCCTGGCCTTGGCGACCGGACTTTCCGGCGGACTCGTATGGCAGTCGATGCAAAGCCGTGTCGTGCCTTACGTCGTCGAGGTCGATGGCTTCGGCGAGACGCGCGCCGTCGCGCCGGCAATCCGGAATTATGAGCCCTCGGATGCTCAGATCGCCTGGCATCTCGGCCGCTTCATCCAGAATGTCCGTTCCGTTTCCACCGATCCGGTTTTGGTACGGCAGAACTGGTTGGCAGCTTACGACTTTGCTAGCGATCGCGCAGCGCTCTTCCTCAACGAATACGCCAAGGCGAACGACCCCTTCGGTCAGATCGGAACGCGCAGTGTCTCGGTACAGGTCACCAGCGTGGTCAGGGCCTCCGAAAGTTCATTCCAGGTCAAATGGACCGAGCAGGTGTTTGAGCGCGGAAGCCTTGCCAGCACGATGCGCTGGACTGCGATCCTCACGATCGTGATCCGCTCGCCAAGCAATACGGATCAGCTGCGCAAGAATCCGCTCGGCGTCTTCATCAACGCCATTGACTGGTCACGCGAGCTCGACAGCGCCGTCCCACCCCCCCTTTCTCCGACGGAGTCCACCAATGAAAGATAAAATGTCACCGATTCGTGCCGTGCTGATCCTATCGGTGTCGGCAGCGGTCGTTTCCGCTTGTGCATCGAAGAAGGTGCCGCCGCCTGAGATTTCCTATGACGCTGCTGACTTCAAACCGGCCGCGATCGAGAAGGCGCAGGAGAGGCCGATTAGAATTGTCGAGGTGCCAAAACCACTGCCGCTGCCTGGCCAATTGCAGCCCGAGCCCGGCAAGGCCGAGGACAAGCGCCCCCCTGAAGAACGCGTCGCTGATGCCAACAAAGCCGCGACCCAGCAACCCACCAAGTACGGGTATGTTAATGCCGTGCAAGTCTACCCCTTCACCGATGGCGCGCTTTATCAGCTCTATGCCGCGCCGGAGCGCGTGACCGACATCGCTCTGCAGCCGGGCGAGAAACTAACCGCCGTGTCGGCTGGCGACACCGTGCGCTGGGTCATAGGCGATACTGCAAGCGGCACCGGTGACAATCAGCGCACCCATGTTCTGGTGAAACCCTTCGCGCCGGGTCTTGCCACCAATGTCGTCATTACGACGGACCGGCGGACCTATCATTTGCAGCTTCAAAGCACCGAGAAGACAGCAATGGCGGCAATCTCCTGGACCTACAGCCAAGACCAGATCATCGCGCTTCGCCAGCGCAATGCTCAAGCCGAGGCAGTTACACCGGTCGCGTCGAATATCGCGCTCGAAAACCTTCGCTTTCGCTACTCGATCAGTGGCGACACACCGCCCTGGAGACCGACGCGAGCCTTCGACGACGGCAGCAAGGTCTATATTGAGTTCCCTCGTCGCATAGATCAGGGCGAGGCGCCACCACTCTTCATCGTCGGCGCAGATGGGAGCAGCGAGCTCGTCAACTATCGCGTGCGCGGCAACTATTACATCGTCGATCGGCTCTTCGCCGCGGCCGAACTTCGCCTCGGCACCAAGCAGCAGCAGGTGATCCGCATCAGCAGGATTGACGACAGGCAACCGCTACGGCGGATCTCGCTCTTTTCGCGTTCCAGCCGGTGAGGTGAGGGCTCATGATCGAAAATTCCCGCTCTGGCATCCCGCCGAAACTGGATCCCGAGGAACTGCAGCTTCGGGCCTCTCCCCGCCGCGTGGTGCGGTTCAGGCGCGGTGTGATCATCGCGATCGCAGCGCTCGGATCCGGCGCTGTGTTCGGCGTTGCCATGATGGCGCTCCAGGGGCCGGCCCTTCGCATCAGGGATCAGGCGGAAGATCTCTACAGCACTGAGCGCAAACCAACCGTCGAGGGACTCGATACGCTTCCCCATGACTATTCCGGCATGAAGCCGAAGTCTCCCGTCCTTGGGCCACCTTTGCCGGGCGACCTCGGTCGCCCCATCCTCGAGCGGCAGCGCCAGCTCGGCATCGTGCCGGGCCAAGACATCTCGGCCGAGGAGCAGCGTCTAGCGCAGCAGGCGATCGAAGCGCGTGAATCGCAGGTGCTTTTCCGCGTCGAAAATCGAGCTCAACAGACAGATGTCGGTGAGAGCGTGCAAACTGCTCAGCATCCATTTGAGGCACTTCCCCAATCCGAAGCAGCATGCGCGTCAGCCTCGGTGGCGCCGGCGGAAAGCGACCAGAACAATCAGCAGCGAAAGCTTGATTTCCTCAGCCAGCGGAGCACTGGCGGGATCTACAATCCGCATGCGCTGCAGACGCCGATCTCGCCGTATCAACTGATGGCTGGCAGCGTGATTGCCGCCAGCCTGATCACCGGCATCAATTCCGATTTGCCGGGCCTTGTCGTCGCGCAAGTCACCGAGAATGTGCACGACACGGTCACGGGCAACATATTGCTGATTCCGCAGGGCTCACGTCTTATCGGCGTCTACGACAGCGTCGTCGCGTTCGGGCAAAAGCGAGCGCTGCTGGTCTGGCAGCGCATTCTGCTGCCCGACGGCTCGTCGGTCGAAATCGACAATCTGCCCGCGAGCGACACCGCCGGCTACGCAGGGCTGGAAGACAAAGTCGATTTCCACACCTGGCAGCTGATCAAGGGGGTGGCGCTTGCCACATTGCTCGGTGTCGGCACGGAATTCAGCCTCGGCGAAAACGAGAGCGATCTGGTCAAGGCGATCCGGGAATCAGCCCAGCAGAACGCCAGTCGAGCCGGCCAGCGCATCACCGAAAAAAACCTCAATATCCAGCCCACCATCATCGTCCGCCCAGGTTGGCCACTGCGCGTCATCGTGCACAAGGACATCGTGCTGCGGCCATACGCGAGTTGAGCAGGAGTTACCATGGCTGACCTGAAACTTGGAAAGCTTCCAGACCGAACAGCTTCGAAGATCACCATTACCGTCAGCGCGGAGCTGGGCCAAACACTCAAGGAGTATGCTGCACTTTACCGTCAGACCTATCGTCAGTCTGAAACCGTGGCAGAACTCATCCCTTTCATGCTGGCGGCGTTTCTGGAAGGCGACCGAGCCTTTGCCAAGGCCCGAAAAGAAGGTCTGCCGACGGAGCTTGCCGAAAAATCGTGACTCCTCCGCTAGAGGCAGCTGGAACATTGCCTAGCTGTCGCGGCCTACCTGCCCCTCGCGAAGCATAGGATCAAACACCTTGGAATGCAGGTATGCGTAAGAGAGGATGTGGAAGGAAATACCGCGCAACAGCCTAAGTTTGCATTTTCGATTGGATGCGGTAGTCGCCTATGAGCGGTCAAAATGAAACGCAGCTGGTTCGCGATCGACCAAACGGCGAGCGCACTGTGCTTTGCTCAGACCGCCACCGAGTGCCTCGCCGTTCCCCCTTTGAAATATGTATCGAACTTGGCCGCGATGGTTCGAACGAAGGGGCGACTTTCAGCCCGTACGACGAAACTGTCGCCATCGAATTCAAGCGCTCGGGCAGGATCGTGGAGGGCGATGGACCTCGAGCGATGAAGGAGCTTCTCGCCGGCTTTGCCGAACCGCTCCACCAGATCGACTGCCGAGAAGGCAAAATCACACATCAGCCGCTCGATTATCCAGCCACGGACGCGATCGTCGTCGGAAAGGGCAACGCCCCGGACGGCAGCCAACCCGCCATCCGCAACCATGCGCCCGTACCCGGCAGTCGAAGCCATGTTCTGCACGTAGCCTTGGCGAAAACGACCGATGGACGAAGGGCCAAGTCCGATCAGTGTCGGGCAGCGATCCTCGGTGTAGCCCTGAAAATTGCGATGCAAAACCCCTGCGCGGGCCGCTATGGCCAGCGCATCGTCGGGCTTCGCGAAATGATCGAGTCCTATTGCCTCATATCCCTTGGCGACAATTGCCCGCGCCGCGAGTTGAGATTGGGCGAAACGCTCGGTGGGACTCGGCAGCCATGCCTCGTCGATCATCGTCTGATGCTTCTTGAACCAGGGCACATGTGCGTAGCCGAACAGAGCCATCCGGTCTGGTTCCAAGGTCAGTGCCTGCGCCACCGTGGAACAGATCGTCTCGCGTGTCTGATTCGGGAGCCCGTAGAGCAGGTCCAGATTGACCGATTCAACGCCCCGCGAACGAACCCCGTCGACGACTGCCTTGGTCTGCAAAAAACTTTGCTCACGATTAATTGCTTTTTGCACTTGCGGATCGAAATCCTGCACGCCGAGGCTCGCCCGCGTTACGCCGATTTGAGCAAGCGCATCAAGGCGCGCCTTGTCCATGTCGTTGGTTCCGATTTCGATGCTGACCGTAGCATCCGGGAGAAGGTCGAAGCTGTCCCGCAAGGCCGCTCCAAGAGCAACCATGTCATTGGGCCTCAGCATCGTTGGCGAACCGCCACCGAAGTGGATTGCACGGACATGTGCCTTGCCGCTCACCAGACCGGCAATCGTGACGATTTCGGCATTCAGCGAGCGCAGATAAGCGGCCACCGGCTCATATTGGTGCGTCTGCTTGGTGTGGCAGGCGCAGAACCAGCAGAGCTTGTCGCAGTAAGGAATGTGCAAATACAGCGAGATTTCGTCGCCACTTTCCAGCGCCTCCAACCAGCCACGGTAAATGGCAGCATCGACCCCGGAATGGAAATGCGGCGCCGTCGGATAGCTGGTGTAGCGTGGGACGTTCTCGCTGAGTTTGACAGCTATTTCCGATTGCATCTCGCGTTCACCGTGTTGCCCGCCGAACACTGCACGCATCGCTGAAGCAGACCCTGATCTCGATCAGCCGCGCGCATGGACAAACCGCCGCAGGACTTCTCTACCCTGGATGGGTATCCTGCCAGCAGTTAGGATCGGGTAAAGCGAACGCATGACCTTTCGGCAAGACATTCATACTTCCGGCATTCCTGTTCTTTGCCTCCCTTGCGAGGCACGGCGTCGCGGTGTCTGCGGTGCGCTCGATCCAGACAATTTGGTTGGGCTCGCCAAGACTTGCTCGCGTCGCCGGATCGAGTCAGGAATGGAGTTGACCGGCGAGGCACAGAACGTCGACAGCTACTCGAACGTGCTTTCAGGCGTGGTAAAGCTATCAAAGAGCCTGTCGGATGGGCGCCAGCAGATCGTCGGTCTCCAGTTTGCACCGGATTTTCTGGGACGTCCTTTCAAGGTGGAAAGCTCGATCAATGCGGAAGCGGCAACAGCAGTCACGCTGTGCTCGTTTCCGCGAGCGGCCGTCGAACGGATGATGAAGGCGTCACGGGAATTCGAGCATCGCCTGCTCAAACAGACGCTGAATGAACTCGATGAGGCGCGCGAGTGGATGGTGACGCTGGGGCGCAAGACAGCTCCGGAAAAGGTGGCGAGTTTTCTCCTCATGATGGCCCGGAATATCGATTCCAGTCTCGACGCGGCTTCCAGGTCAGCGTCCTTCGATCTGCCGCTGACGCGTGCCGAAATCTCTGATTTCCTTGGAATTACCAACGAAACCGTGAGCCGCCAACTGACGCGATTGCGGGCTGACGGGGTGATTCGGATTGAGAACGCACGCCATGTGACGGTGGACAGCATAAGCCGTCTGGAGAAGCGCTGTGGCGGCGGACGCGAGCGGCCCTAAGCGGCGAGGCCCATGTCGCATGGCTCCGGGGCGGGCCGTGTTTGCCTTCTAATGCGATCTCGCCGCGCCTTCGAAGAAGCGGCGTCACGGTCGTGACAGCTTTCGGGCTTTGATAGGGACGATGACCAATCGCCAGGTGTATTTCGGCACATACCGGCGAAGCACGGTCCTTAAGCTGCCACGGCTCGGCCGAACGATCGCGTTCGTTTCCAATGGGATTCGAACAACGTTTGGTAGGGCATCGGCAATAGCATCCAACGCGTCGCAGAGCCTCAGCTTTCGCCTCAATCGATCGCGTCTGCGCCCGCCCAACCCAGGGAACGCCTCCCTTGTCCATGAGGGGGTGAGCCCGCGCTGCGTTCCTCGTTCATTCGCCACCTGCTGATTGCGCCGCCGACACAAAATCGTGCGGCCTGACATAGATCAGGGCGAGGGGGCGGCGGCTGCGCAATTAGTGCGCTGCGGATTTGGCATCCACCAGATTCGAGATCGGGATCTGCAATGAAATTCGGCACTGAGATCGTCCTTCTAAGCGTGTTCGCTTTTGCGGCCCTGGTGGCCGCCGGCTTCGGCGTGGATGAACCTTTCCGCCGACATATGTGGGTGTTGTTCTTCGCAGTGGCTGGTTTCACTGCGATCCTGTTGCGCAACACGGAGTTCAAGCCAGCAGCTCCGATCGACCCATCCGCTCACATGGACGGTCCGATCCGCTACGGCGCGATCGCCACCGTGTTCTGGGGTGTCGTCGGCATGCTGGTCGGCGTGGTGATCGCGCTTCAGCTCGCCTATCCCGATCTCAACATCCAGCCCTGGTTCAATTTCGGCCGTTTGCGGCCGCTGCATACATCCGGTGTCGTCTTCGCCTTCGGTGGCAACGCGCTGCTTTGCACGTCTCTGTATGTCGTGCAGCGCACCTGCCGCGCCCGCCTCTTCGGCGGTGATCTCGCCTGGTTCGTCTTCTGGGGCTACCAGCTTTTCATCGTCATGGCCGCGACCGGCTATCTGCTCGGCATCACCGAGGGCCGCGAATACGCCGAACCCGAATGGTATGTGGATGTCTGGCTGACCATCGTCTGGGTCGCTTACCTTATCCTATTCCTTGGCACGATCCTGAAGCGCAAGGAACCGCACATCTACGTCGCCAACTGGTTCTACCTCTCCTTCATCGTGACCATCGCGATGCTGCATGTGGTCAACAACCTGTCGATGCCAGTCTCGTTCCTGGGCTCCAAGAGCTACTCCGCCTTTTCCGGTGTCCAAGATGCGCTGACGCAATGGTGGTACGGCCACAACGCGGTCGGCTTCTTCCTCACCGCCGGCTTTCTCGGCATGATGTATTACTTTGTGCCCAAGCAGGCGAACCGGCCAGTCTATTCGTACCGGCTGTCGATCGTCCATTTCTGGGCGATCATCTTTCTCTACATCTGGGCTGGCCCGCATCACCTGCACTATACCGCCTTGCCCGACTGGGCGCAGACGCTCGGCATGGCGTTCTCGATCATGCTGTGGATGCCGTCATGGGGCGGCATGATCAACGGTCTGATGACGCTGTCCGGCGCCTGGGACAAGCTGCGCACCGATCCGATCATCCGCATGATGGTGATGGCCGTCGCCTTCTATGGCATGTCGACCTTCGAAGGCCCGATCATGGCGATCAGGGCGGTTAATTCGCTGTCGCATTATACCGACTGGACCATCGGCCACGTCCATTCGGGCGCGCTCGGCTGGGTTGGCATGATCTCGTTCGGCGCAATCTACTACATGGTGCCGAAGCTCTGGAACCGTCACCGGCTCTACTCGCTGCGGCTCGTCACCTGGCACTTCTGGCTGGCGACACTCGGGATCGTCGTCTACGCCTCGGTCATGTGGGTGTCAGGCATCATGCAGGGCCTGATGTGGCGTGAATACGACCAGCAGGGCTTCCTGGTCTATTCCTTCGCCGAAACCGTCGCTGCCATGCACCCATACTACGTCATGCGCGCCATCGGTGGGGCCATGTACCTCTCCGGCGCCCTGATCATGGCCTGGAACATCACCATGACCATCCTCGGCCACCAGCGCGAGGAGGAGCCGATGCCGAGCCCCGTCGCCATCCGACCTGCGCGATCAGGAGCCAGGTGATGGGCTTGATGGACAAACACGCAATCATCGAGAAGAACGCCACGCTTCTTCTCGTTGGCTCGCTGCTCGTGGTGACGGTCGGCGGTATCGTCGAGATAGCGCCTCTCTTCTATCTCGACAATACGATCGAGAAGGTGGAAGGGATGCGCCCCTATTCGCCGCTCGAACTTGTCGGGCGCAACATCTATATGCGCGAGGGCTGCTTTCTCTGCCATAGCCAGATGATCAGGCCGTTCCGCGACGAAGTTGAGCGCTATGGCCACTACAGCCTGGCTGCCGAGTCCATGTACGATCACCCCTTCCAGTGGGGATCGAAGCGCACCGGGCCGGATCTCGCCAGGGTTGGCGACCGCTACTCGAATGCATGGCATGTCGCGCATCTTACCGACCCGCGCTCGGTGGTGCCGGAATCGATCATGCCGAGCTATGGGTTCCTGAAAGACACGCCGATCGACGTGAAGGATTTCTCGACGCATCTGATCGCCAACAGGCGTGTAGCCGTCCCTTACACCGATGACATGATCGCGCACGCCAATGCGGATTTGGCGGCGCAGGCCGATCCCAATGCCGACACATCAGGCCTTGAGGCGCGTTACCCCAAAGCCAAGATCGGCGACTTCGACGGCAACCCGCAACAGGTCACCGAAATGGATGCCCTGCTCGCCTACCTGCAGATGCTTGGCACACTGGTCGACTTCAAAAATTACGACGAAGCCGCCGGCTACCGCTGAGGAGAACGCTGATGACCTACAATTTGATGCGGGCGTTTGCCGACAGCTGGGGCCTGGTTGCGATGGCGCTGTTCTTCGTCGGGTGCATCGCCTTTGCCCTACGCCCCGGCAGCCGAAGGCTGGCCGACGAAGCTGCCCGCATTCCGCTCGAGGACGAGTGATCATGAGCGACGAGCACATCGATGAGGTCTCCGGCGTCTCAACCACCGGGCATGAATGGGACGGCATCAGGGAGCTCAACAATCCTCTGCCGCGATGGTGGGTGATTACCTTCTACGTCACCATAGCGTGGGCGCTCGTCTATACGACCGCATACCCGGCATGGCCGATGCTGACCTCGGCAACCAAGGGCATGCTCGGCTATTCAAGCCGTAAGGACGTCAAGAACGACCTTGCCGCGGCCGAGGCCGCCAATGGCAAGTATGTTGCAGCCATCCAGGCAAAGAGCGTGTCGGAGATATTGACTGACGATGACTTGCGCGAATTCGCGGTCGCTGCCGGGGCTGCCGCGTTCAAGGTCAACTGTACGCAATGCCACGGCTCCGGCGCTCAGGGATCGAAGGGCTTTCCCAACCTGAATGACGATGACTGGCTGTGGGGCGGCAGCCCCGACCAGATCCAGCAGACGATCACGCACGGCCTCCGCTTTGCTTCCGATCCGGACACGCGACTGTCAGAAATGCCGGCCTTCGGCGACATCATCGCCGCCGACCAGATCGCACAAGTCAGCGCCTACGTGGCCAGCCTTTCCGGCAAGGTCCGCGATGCAAGTCTGATCCAACCCGGCGCCAAGGTCTTTGCCGAGAACTGCGTCGCCTGTCACGGCGACAATGCAAAAGGCAACAGGGAATTCGGCGCCCCCGACCTGACCGACGCGATCTGGCTTTACGGGTCCGGCGAGACGGCCATCGCCGCCCAGGTTCGTGCGCCAAAGCAGGGTATCATGCCGGCCTGGGTTGGCCGTCTCGGCGAAATCAAGGTCAAGGAACTTGCAGTTTATGTCCATTCGCTTGGCGGCGGAGAATAGGAATGGAAGCCCTATTCTTCGGTCCCCCCTGCCAAGCGGACGAGGCCCGGCGAGAGCCGGGCCTCGACACCATTCCTAATGCGATCTGCACAACCCGCCAAGGCTGTCCTACCGCGAGGCTTTTCGACAGGTGCCCCTGACATTGGCTGGGAAAGTGGAGTTGCACGTGCGTGACAAGACGCAGTTGACACGGCTCGAAACAGAAACTGTCAATTCCGCCAAAACCCGCAAGCCCCTTTATGCCGCGCGTCAAAAGATCTTTCCGAAGCGCGCCTCGGGCAACTTTCGTCGCTTCAAATGGCTGGTGATGACGATCACCCTTGGCATCTATTACCTGGCTGCGTGGCTGCCTTGGGCTCGCGGTCCATTTGCCCCGGACCAGGCCGTGCTGCTCGATGTCGCCAATCGGCGCTTCTACTTCTTCTTCATCGAGATCTGGCCGCAGGAATTCTTCTATGTGGCCGGCCTATTGGTCATGGCCGGCGTTGGACTTTTCCTGATTACCTCGACTGTCGGCCGTGCCTGGTGCGGCTATGCATGTCCGCAGACCGTGTGGGTCGATCTGTTCCTTCTCGTTGAACGTGCGATCGAGGGGGACCGCAACGCCCGAATGAAACTTGACGCTGGTCCCTGGACCGCCCGCAAGCTGATGCTGCGCGTATCGAAGCATGCCGTCTGGCTGGTCATCGCTGCGGCGACCGGCGGCGCCTGGATTTTCTATTTCGCTGATGCACCGACACTTATGGGCGAGCTTTTCACCGGTACCGCCGCACCTGTCGCCTACATCACCATCGCCGTGTTGACGGCGACCACCTACACGTTCGGCGGCCTGATGCGCGAACAGGTCTGCACCTATATGTGCCCATGGCCGCGCATCCAGGCAGCCATGCTCGACGAGAATTCGCTCACCGTCACCTACAATGACTGGCGCGGCGAGCCGCGATCGCGCCACGCCAAGAAGGTGCAAGCCTCGGGGCAGTCCGTCGGCGACTGCGTCGACTGCAATGCCTGCGTCGCGGTCTGCCCAATGGGAATCGACATTCGCGACGGCCAGCAGCTCGAATGCATTACCTGCGCGCTGTGTATCGACGCCTGCGACGGCGTCATGGACAAGCTCGGCAAGGAGCGCGGGCTGATCTCCTACGCGACGCTCTCCGACTACAACGCCAACATGATGCTGGCGACCGCAGGCGGCTCCAGTTCAATCAATCCGTCGCTGGTCAGGACTGCTGTCGGCACCTTCTCCGATCAGGTGGCGCATTTTCACATTCGCAAGATCTTCCGGCCGCGCACCTACATCTACATGGGCCTATGGTCGCTGATCGGGCTGGGCCTGCTCTATTCGCTGCTGACGCGCGATCGGCTCGAACTGAACGTGCTGCATGACCGCAATCCGCAATTCGTCACGCTATCCGATGGCTCCATCCGCAATGGCTATACCGTGAAGCTGCTCAACATGATCCCTGAGCCAAGGACAATCGTCGTCACCATGCAGGGTCTGAAGGGTGCCGACATGGTCGTCGTCGGCGACGACATCCCGGCGGGCCGGTCTTTCGCCATCCCGGTCGAACCCGACCGCCTGAAAACGTTGAAGGTCTTCGTTCGCCAGCCCGCGGACCAGATCCACGCCCCGGCACAGACCTTCAAGTTCCGTGTCGAGGATAAGGCGAGCTTCGAGTCGAACGAATACACCGCCACATTCAACGCGCCAGAGGCCGCCAAATGACCGCCAATGCCCAAAAGCTTCGCGAATTCACCGGCAGGCACATGCTGGCCATCATTCTCACCTTCTTCGGGGTGGTCATCGCCGTCAACCTGACCATGGCCACGCTCGCCAATACGAGCTGGACCGGCCTCGTCGTCGAGAACACCTATGTGGCCAGCCAGCAATTCAACAAGGAGGCCGAGGCCGGCCGCGCCCAAGCAGCGCTCGGTTGGACCGGCAAGCTGACCATCGCATGGGGCGAAGTCCGCTACAGCCTCACCGACGCCGCCGGCAAGCCGGTTCCTCTGCACGGCGTCAAGGTGCTGTTTCGTCATCCCGCCTACGAGAAAGAGGACAAGTCCGTCACGCTCGCCCTCGCCTCCGGCCAGGAGTTCGCCGCCCAGCATATGCCGAAGGACGGCGTCTGGATCGTCGAAGTCGACGCCGATGCCGGCCTGACACGACCCTATCGCGACGTCCGCAGGATTATGATTTCCCATGGAGCGCTGCAATGAGCTGTTGTGCACCGGGCGCTGAAATGGCGCTGGATCTGAACGGCGCCACGTCGGTCCTGCCATCCAGCCAGGAGATCAGGTTGGCGAGCCGATCGCTTGGCGACAATCTTCGGCAGACCGATCTTTCAGTGCCGACGGTTCATTGCGCCGCCTGCATCCAGACGATCGAGGCGGCACTTGGAAAGCTCGATCACGTCGAAAGCGCGCGCGTCAACCTGTCGACGAAGCGGGTCGCGGTCCGGTGGCGAGGAGACGAGGTGCCACCCTTCGTCGCCGCGCTTGGCAGGCTGGGCTACGAGGCGCATCTGTTCACACCCGAGGTCGATGACAAGGACAAGACGCTTGCCGAACTGATCCGCGCCGTCGCTGTTGCCGGCTTTGCGGCGGGCAACATCATGCTGCTTTCGGTCTCTGTCTGGTCCGGCGCCGAAGGTGCTACCCGCGACCTGTTTCACTGGGTCTCGGCGCTGATCGCCATTCCTGCCCTCGCCTTCGCCGGCGGAATCTTCTTCCGTTCGGCCTGGAATGCTTTGCGCCATGGTCGCATGAATATGGACGTGCCCATCGCGGTCGGTGTTTCGCTCGCCTATGCCATGAGCCTCTATGAGACGATCAATCATGGCGACCACGCCTATTTCGACGCGTCGGTATCGCTGCTGTTCTTCCTTTTGATCGGGCGCACGCTGGATCATGTGATGCGGGAGCGTGCCCGGACTGCCGTGAAGGGCCTGTCTCAGCTGGCCGCGCGTGGCGCCATGGTGATGCGCGGCGACGGCGCGCGCGACTATCTGCCGGTCGGCGAGATCGAACCAGGCATGCGGTTGTTGATCGCGGCCGGTGAGAGGATCCCCGTCGACGGCAAGATCATCCAGGGAACGTCGGATCTCGACTGCTCGCTGGCCTCAGGCGAAAGCACGCCGAAAAACGTGGCGCCGGGCGAAGCAGTACAGGCCGGCGTGCTCAACCTTACCGGCCCGCTGACGATTGAGGCGACAGCCGCCGCAAAGGATTCGTTCCTCGCGGAAATGGTCCGGTTGATGGAGGCCGCCGAGGGCGGCCGCGCGCACTATCGCCGTATCGCCGACCGCGTTTCAGCGCTTTATGCCCCAGTGGTCCATCTCACCGCCTTTGTGACATTCCTGGGCTGGATGGCGGCGACCGGCGACTGGCATCGGGCGATGACGATCGCCATCGCCGTTCTCATCATCACATGCCCGTGCGCGCTTGGCCTCGCCGTGCCGATCGTGCAGGTGGTCGCGGCGCGGCGGCTTTTCGAGAGCGGCATCATGGTCAAGGACGGTTCGGCCATGGAGCGCCTCGCGGCGATCGATACTGCCGTGTTCGACAAGACCGGCACGCTCACGCTCGGCCAGCCCCGGCTGGTCAATGCGGACTCGATTGATCCGGCGATGCTGGCAATCGCCGCCGACATGGCTGCGCATTCCCGCCATCCGTTTTCAAAGGCCATAGCCGGTTTTGCCGCTCCTGGCGGGCAGCACAAATTCGATACTGTGACCGAGCATCCCGGGTTTGGAATCGAAGCCACTGACGCGGGAAGCACCTGGCGACTGGGTCGACGCGGATGGGCCGGCTGGAAGGCTCGAACTGGCGGTGAAGGCAAACACGGCTACGGCGGAACGGTCCTGACGAGAAACGGGATGATTGCCGCATCCTTCGTTTTCGAGGATGCGTTGCGCGCCGACGCTGGAGCGGGCATCCAACAGTTGAACGGTGACGGGGTGTCGATCGAAATGCTGTCGGGCGATACCGCCGCAGCCTGCGCCGAAGTGGCAAAGCTGCTGGATATCGACGACTTCGTTCCGTGCCTGCTGCCATCGGGCAAGGTCGAGCGCATCGAGACCCTCGCGAAAGTTGGGCACAAGGTTCTGATGGTTGGCGACGGCCTCAACGATACGCCGGCGCTGAGCGTGGCGCATGTCTCGATCGCACCGGCCACCGCCGTCGACATTGGCCGCAACGCGGCAGACTTCGTCTTCCTGCGCGAAAGCCTCCTGGCGGTGCCGCTCGCCCTGGGCGTCTCGCGCAAGGCAGGACACCTGATCCGGCAGAACATCGCAATCGCAATCGTCTACAATGCGGTGGCAGTACCAATCGCCATCCTCGGGCACGTCACGCCCTTGATAGCGGCGATTGCCATGTCTGCCTCATCGCTGCTTGTTATTGGAAACGCATTGCGCTTGCACGGCTTCATGGCGAATGCGACGGTGCAAGTTATTCAAAAAGTCAGACGCTCCGCAGTCAGCTATTCGGCACAATCCTCGTGACGACCTTACTCTATCTCATACCCGTGGCCCTTTTTCTGGGTGCATTGGGCCTGTCCGGCTTCGTCTGGGCATTGCGAAGCGGTCAATACGAAGATCTCGACGGAGCCGCCGAGCGGATACTAATTGATCGGGACGACAAACCGGAACGCTGATTTCAATCCGCTGTGCATAAGATGCGCGGATCGCGCTCGTCAGTCGAGCCGGCTCGGTCGGGAACAAGCTGTCCATGCTCCATGACCACCTTGACCTAAGCTGCGCACTACATCGATTTGTGAAAAGCCTCTGTCGTGCGAAGGACTGCCTCCCATTGCACCAATATGAGGCGGCTGATGCCACGAAAGTACCTCGCGTGGCCGACGAGAGCTTGGCAATGTGCGCACGGGTTCCAAAGTGGAACGTCGCGATCGATCACCCGACCGAGAACCGACAATGCCGGTTGGTCATGTCTGGCTGATCCAGATCAGGGTCATACTCATCGGTGTGGTCTATAGACCAGTCTTCGAGGGAGAAATGCATGACTCACGGAAAGTTTGGTCGTCATTATCAGCACCTTCACGGTGCCGGGTTTTTCTGTCGTGTGGTCGGCTATGCCTTGTGCTTACGGCGCAGCCATTTACCTGACCAGGGTCGTGTGTATCTCGCTTGCTGGCTGGCCATCAGCGTGGCTGCGCGGAAACGGGGGCCGATCAACAGCTTTCGCCTTTGATGGGTTGTGTGCGTCGTTCCCGATCCATCCGGATTCCCGGCCCGCGCCTTGAGGCTATGCGACGGCACCGGAACTCAGCGTACGTCACGCGGTTCCGGGCGCGTGGTGTCCGCTCGTCACGACGATCAACGAACAAACGGCTGGAGTGCCATGAAAACCGTTCACATCATCGACTGCCACTACGCGAAAGACTACTACCACGACAAGCACGAGGGACCGATCCTGCAGCAGTTGTTAAAGGCTTTCAACATCCACTCGGACTATCGCATTACTTTGGACCGAAAGCATTTTCGTGAGGCTGTAGTCCAAGCGAACAAGGCGAAGTGCGACGTGCTTCACATCGCTGGGCACGGCAATGGAGACGGGATCGCTTCATCCAGTGGGCGAGGTAGCCTACTTTGGGCTGACTTCGTAGAAATGTTCCAGGGCTCGGATCCAGCGCCGAAGATCCTCGTGATGTCAACGTGCTGCGGAGCATCATCGGGGTTGGGACGTGCGTTTTCGAGATCGACCAACCGTCCGAAGTTGATCATTGGTTCGAGTGACGCGCGCTATTTCGACGACTATGTCGCCGCGTGGGCTTTGCTCTATCGGCGACTGAATTGCAAGGACATCGACATCGAAGCCATGCAGCAGGTTCTTGCGAAGATATGCGCGGTCGTGCATAAAAGTTTCCGCTACCTTGGCTGGGATGACGAGAGAGAGCGCTACGTTCGATACCCTAGCAAGAGAACCCGCTTCGACGTCGTGGAGCGTGAGTAGCTATGCGCACGGGTTCCAAGTGGAATGTGGCCATCGATGCGGCGCGGCCGTGGCTGACCAGCGTCGCGAGTGTCTCGCTTGCTGGCGGCGATCTGCGCGGCTGCGCGGCGAAAGGGCGGGTTCGGTTAGCCGCATCCACCTCTGAGCGGGTTGCATGCTTCGTTGCCGATCCATGCGAATCCCGCGGCCCAGCGCCTTTAGGCAATGCGGCGGGCACGGAGCTCAGCGGATGTCACTCGGCTCAGTTCCACCGTTACACGAGGATAGCCGACGGGATGGCGGCACGCTGATGGGCTCTGACGAGAATTTTGACATCGTTGTCGTTGGAGCCGGGCCGGTCGGCCTTTCGTTCGCTGCGTCGCTTGCCCAAAGCGAACTCAAGGTGGCAGTTGTTGAACAGAACACATTCTATAGTCTGGCGAATCCGGCTTTCGATGGTCGCGAAATCGCGCTGACCAACGCTTCGATCAGAACCCTTCGCGAGCTCGGCGCCTGGGATGTCATCCCGGCTTCGGACAAATCAGCACTTCAAGGCGCGCGCGTGCTCAACGGCTCGAGCGCATTCGCTCTTCGTTTCGATCCTCCCAGCAACTCTGGAGAACCGCTGGGGGTTTTGGTTCCAAATTGCCGGATCCGGGAAGCGCTGTTCAAAATCGTCCGCTTGCAGGATCGCGCCCGGCTGTTGTGCGGCCATTCGGTCGTCGATGCAACAAACAGCCAAGAAGGAGCAGTCGTAACGCTCTCTAATGGCGCGCGTTTAACTGCTCGGCTTGTTGTTGCCGCGGATTCGCGTTTGTCCGCCACGCGTGATCTGCTGGGCATCGGCGCCGATATCAACCGGCTTGGCCACTCGATGCTGATTTGCCGAGTGAGGCACGAGCGCGCCCACCACCAGATCGCCATCGAATGGTTCGATCACCATCAGACGATAGCGATATTGCCCCTCGCGGAGGGCATGTCGTCGCTGCTGCTCACATTGCGCTCAAACGAGGCCTATAGACTGCTTGCCTTCGATGACGATTTGTTCCTGTCGGAGTTGACGAAACGGTGTCGAGGGCGCCTTGGAAAAATGACCTTGGCAAGCAAGCGCCATACCTATCCGCTGGTCACGACGTGGGCGCACAAATTCCGGGCCCCGAGCGCCGCACTCATCGGCGACGCTGCCATCGGCATGCACCCGGTGACCGCTCACGGATTCAACATCGGCCTCAGCAGCCAGAAGCAGCTCGCCCGTGGAATCATGACTGCGTGCCGCGACGGCCGCAATGTTGGCGACCCCGACATGCTGCACATATACGAAAGGCGGCTGCGCCTGTCGGCGGCGCCGCTCTACCATGCAACGAACATACTGGTTGGACTCTACTCCAGAGACCACCTGGCGGCACGGCTTGCAAGGCATCTGGGGCTTCGCTTTGCCCAACATGTTCCCCTTGTCCGGCATGGGATTTCGGCGGAGCTCCAGCGGTGATACTGCACCAGCAGTTGCATTTTTGCGCGATGTGCTGGCCGAGCGATGGGAGAGAGTGCATCATGCGCCGGAGTAATCCTGCTCCCGACGCTGATCTCCGATTGAAGAATTAACCCGTCCTTCAGGGGGGCTGCGTAGGCTGCGGACAAGCAGGAGTAAGCAAGCTGACCCGTCCAGCCCTGGAAAAAGAAGATCCGCTGGAGGCGAGAATCCTTCAGGACCAGCTCGCTGATCTGAGGGCAGGCCTTTTCGTCTCAATGCCGATAAGCATTGTGCTGTCCGGGCTGATTTTGACCGTGCAGGCCCTTTCCGGGAACGGTCTTGCTGGCGCGGCCTGGTTTTCGGTCGTTAATGCGATAAATGCCGCCCGCCTTGCACTCGCCCGTCATCAGCTGAAGGAACCCGGAGTCCAGGATGATCTGACACGGGTTTGGCTGCAGCTTCGCTGGTTTGGCAGGCTTGCTCTTCTGGCGGGATTCACCTGGTCATTCCTTGCCGTCCTAACGGCTGGGTACACGACGTCTCAAGCATCGCTGCATCTAATAATTCTGGCGGGCATTTCAGCTGGCGCGGTCACGTACGGCAGCTCATATGCTGCGGCAGCGATATACTTCATCACA
The DNA here is from genome assembly GCF_003997065.1 of Mesorhizobium sp. M6A.T.Ce.TU.016.01.1.1. Taxonomy (NCBI): domain Bacteria; kingdom Pseudomonadati; phylum Pseudomonadota; class Alphaproteobacteria; order Hyphomicrobiales; family Phyllobacteriaceae; genus Mesorhizobium; species Mesorhizobium sp. M6A.T.Ce.TU.016.01.1.1. The sequence continues at coordinate 37,500 of NZ_RZTJ01000022.1, forward strand.
CCGCCACTCCTCATTGCCGCCGCATGCTTGCTGACGAAGGGAACCCTGGAAAACTACATTCTGGCTTTTGCCGTCCTGCTTTTCGAGGGCGGCCTGGTTCGAGCCTCGTTCGTTGGACAAGCGCGCTTCCGTGACGCGAGCCGCCTGAGACATCAAGCCGAGCGGCTTGCCGCGGAAATGGAGCGCAATTCCAGGGAGGACCATCTTACCGCGCTCCTCAACAGGCGCGGCCTCGAACATGCAATCGATCAGTTTGAGAACACTGATGGGCCCTTGGTCGCCATGCTGATTGATCTGGATGGGTTCAAATCTGTCAACGATACCTACGGTCACAGAACGGGTGACGAGCTGCTTGTCAGGATCGCCCGCCGAATAGAGGAAGAAGCACCGGAGGGCTCAACGCTCGCCCGCATCGGTGGGGATGAATTCGTGCTGGTTTTTTCTTCGCGAAAGAATTCTCCTTCTCCCACCAATCTCGCGTCCAATCTCATAGCCAAGCTTGCTCGCCCCTATCCTGGGATCGCATCGGTCCGCATTGGAGCGTCTATAGGAATCTACTTGGCTGAAAACCCCGGACTAACGGAAATGTTGTTGCGGGCCGACATCGCCCTTTACACAGCTAAGCGCCGCGGCAGGAATGAATTTTGTCTGTTCGATGCCGAGCTAGCCCGGGAACTGCAACGCCGCCAGTCAATCGAACGCGATCTTCATTCGGCGATAACGATGAGAAGCTTGGTCCCTTGGTTCCAGCCAATCGTAAGACTCGAAACTGAGGCCGTCGTCGGTTTTGAAGCCTTGCTAAGGTGGTCTCACCCGCTTCACGGTCCCATTTCTCCGCCCGAGATCATGACAGCGGCACGCGAAACTGGAATGCTTCAGCTGCTAACTCAAACGGTATTCGCCGACTGTTGCGCTCTTATCGAGGGCTTGGTCAAAGCTGACTGTCGTGATGTTCGTGTGGCGATGAATGTTTCACCGCGCGAATTGGAAGCTGGCGATATTGACGAGATGATTCTTAATGGTCTGGCGGCAAAAGACCTCCCTGCAACGATGTTCGACATCGAGATTACCGAAGAAGCCCCGGTGGATCCGGACAGAGTGGATGAAAAGCTCGGCCGGCTTTCACATGCTGGCATTTCTATCGCGCTCGATGACTTCGGCACCGGTTTTTCGACGTTGGCATCGCTCAAGGACAGTCGGATCAGGAAGGTGAAAATAGACCAGGGCTTCATTCGCGGCTTAGCCAAGTCCCGGGAGGATCGGCTGCTTGTCAAAGCGGTGATTGATCTTGGTAGGACGCTCGGGATCGAGGTCATGGCCGAGGGCGTTGAAACAGAGGCAGATCGGCAAACTCTGTACAAGCTTGGCTGCAGAACCGCGCAGGGCTTCCTGTTCTCTAAGGCAGTGCCTCTCCATCTGGCACTTGATTCGGTAGTAAAAGAGCACGCGAAGGAGTTGTGACCGGCCTCTCCGTCCGTGCTGCTCGCGGAACTTTCATGTGGGGTGGACCTGGCGCGCGAAAGCCGTTTCGGACGGTAGAGTTATTGCGGGGGCGGAACTGAGCACGTGGTTTGGATGCAGCAATCCGGTCCACCGGCGCACACGCAGCGGCTTGATACAAGCGTTCAAGTTGCGAGATGAGCTTGAGTGAACGACGTCGGAGAATTGCGTCCCTTGGACGCTCGTTTCGCGGTTCCCGTAGGATTCGAATACAGGCAAGCGTTCTTGGCCGCTTCTCGGCTCAGCGCTCATCCGGATGAACAACGTACCCGCGGTCAAGGTCTTCGCGACCTCAACGCAGTCACCATCCCGCAACTTCACGTCCAGAACAGCAGCGGCCGGGGCTGTCCTTGATCAAGCGCTCAGCCTCAGCACAGGTGCTGGAGCAACGGTATAGCCGGCTTCGCAAAGAGCGCACTCTTGATCGAGTGGGATCAAAGCTTCGTCCGTCGACAACGAGAACCAGAGGCTTCTCAAACCCTGCCACGAGATCAATTGGCGCAGCGGTCACGACCGTCTCACGCCTGACGAATTGAAGAGCGCGGAAAACGTGTATCGGAATGCGCTGGCTCACCATAGCAAGCTGCCACGGCATGTCGAATGTCCGCAAGCGGTCGGACCGTTCCCTTGCATTTGTGTCGATGACGGGCTCTCAAAGCTAAAGCCAGGGGAGCTCTATAAAATCGCACCCCATCGGGCTGCGCAACCACGACCAGCTGAGGCCCGATCGGGTGCTAAGGTCGTGCCAAAAAGACGCGTCACTGTCGCATTTCTAACTGGCTTGCGGTGTCGCGCCTCTAAATCGCTTTGACACACAGCGACCGGCTAAGGCTGGATGTGCGGTCGAACATATGGACGCCAGCGTAGCCATATCGCGTTTTCATCCCTTGACCGTACCCAATTCTATCCGCTCCTCGCAATTAGAGATTGCCTGTCGGCTACTCATATTGAGCGATGTTTGTCGCCTCGATTGCCTCGCCAATGCCGATCATGCAGCCTGCCGGATGAACGGACGAACATCCTCGAGTCGAATAAATGGACCAGACCGACGAGAGTTCAGAGTGGGGCGACAAGCGACGCGCTAGAGTTCTTGGGACGTCATCTCTTGGCGATCATGCCCCTTCTCTCAAGTGCGCTTAGCGGCGCCGATGGCGAATAGCGCAAGCTTTTCCATCCGTTTCTACTCCACTACCGAGACTCGTCACCAACCTCCTTTTATTCGCTTCCATATGGCCCATCCTGTTTCCAATCGAGGAGGAACGCGAACATGAGCCAAGCCGTAGAACGTCTCAGTCTCGGGAATTCTTCTGCTCGCCAAACTGCCGTTGTCGCCGGCACCAGGTTTGGCACCGTGACAGTGCACGACAAGATATCAGGCGTTCCTGTCTGGGCTGAACTTTTGAATTCGAGCCGGAGGGACGGGTGTTTCAAAATTTTTGTCTGTTTTAGGCAGAGCGGAATTGTCCCTCCGATGGCCTGCGCACCGGTCAAGCTTCGTGAGCACTTCAGGTTCGTCGATCAGGCATAGGTTTCTGTCACGATGCCACGTGCTGGCCGTTTGCCTAGTTCGGAAGCTTTCGAGAGGCGTTGCGCGCCTTGCTATGGCGTCGCCCCTTTTTCCGATCCATCGGCCACGGAGCTCGAATGCTGTCTAGCTGTTGCGGCCTACTTGGTCATCCGTCATGGAGATGCCTATACACCGACCTTCGAAAGGCTGGAATACGAGGTCGAACAAATGCGGCGGAAGCTCGGAAATCGCGAGCGAGCGCAGCGCGTGCTGGTCACGCTCAACCTAAATGGCTCGGACAGCTGGAGCCGTGAGGTTGGTTCTCACGGCCTGGATGGCGCAATCACATTCGCCCGGGCGGGGTAAAAGCGATTTTTTGGAGCCACTCGCGCTTTTGCGCTAACGAAGGTCCCGCGCCGTATTTCGGCCGGATCCATTTGTGGCCCATCAGAGAGGCAATTACCTTCTCCGGCGCCTCAACTGCCGTCAGCCGGTCCTCGAAAGTGTGTCGCAGGCTATAAAGACTATGCTCGGAAGTCGGCAGAAGTTCCTTGCTGGCGAGCACCTTGTTGACGAGCGCTGAAAGTGAGGCGGCCTTGTCGCGATAACGAGGAAAGCCGTCCGGATGGAGCTTGATGGCTGCAAGTGCGCCGCCAACCAAGGGAATGTCACGGGCTGAATGACCGGTCTTTAAGCGACGGCCATTGGGGCGCACCCGCACATGCGGGATTTCTTGATCGAGGTGGATTGTTTCGGTGGTGAGGTTTGCCGCTTCAGAAAGCCTGAGTCCGGTATCGGCAATTACATAGATTAGATGGCGGGCTTCGTCATTGAGTCCGTCGAGCGCGCCTTCAGCGAGTATCTTCTCCTGAATGAACTCCGCTGGGAACGCAGCGCGTTGCCCGGGGACGGCGCCGGAAAGACGGAGGTTGCGAAAAACCGGCTCCAGCTTGAGCTGGTGAGTCAGATCGACGACGCGCAGCATTTTCGAAACATGGCCGATGTCCTTGTTGGCCGTACCGATATCAAGTCCGTCCTCAACGATCCGCTTTTGCCACCACTCGCGGAACGCGACTGCGTCGTCCCGAGTGAGGCTTGCGATCTCCTTGTCGCCAATGACTCCAACCAGATTGGCAACTGCGCGCTTTTTGGGGTTACGCCATTTCTTGATTTGGTTGGGCGACATAGTCAGCAAGTTCTGTTGCTCGATCGTCTCGAATTCCTTGATAAGACCGCTCAGGCGGACCGCTGGCCGCTTCTCCCCACCCATCACCGCCGAGACGTCCTCCGCGTCCTCGATCGATTTTTTGTCGAGAAGCAGCTTGATGCGGGCCATGAGTTCGTCGAGCGGCCCCGCTGCTAGTTCCTCGTTAGTGCGATAGGCCAATCCAAATGACCGCGCGCGCTTCCTCGCGGCTTCGAAACGCAGCCCCGCCTCGGCGGATTGGCCTTCCCGCAGTCTACGCCAATACGCCTCCAGCCCTGCGCCGAGGCTTTGCACTGCATCTCGCGCCCGTACACCGCGGGGATCGTCAGCCACGGCGACCCCCGTGGAAATGCGTACCAGGCAGCGGCGATCAAACGCCGCGAATTCCTTCGGCACCCTGCGAACGAGATACCAGATGCCTTCACGTTTATGCGGCCTTGGCGCTGCGGAAAGTCGCATTATCTTTCTCTAATGTTACACAGTTTGTTACACAGTCTGAGATAGGTTTCGCTTCGCACTGGTCAAGCGCAACAAGGAAGTTTTTGAAAAGAAAGGATTTTATGGAAGCTGGATGGCGGAGAGAGCGGGATTCGAACCCGCGTTACGGTTTCCCGTAAACACACTTTCCAGGCGTGCGCCTTCAACCACTCGGCCACCTCTCCGTCTTGGCATTTCGCGTCGGCCGGTTTCGCCGCGCGGGTTGGGGAGATGCGTCTCCCTTGGGGGATTCCGGTCCGGAACTCGGTACCGTGGGCGCCGTCAACCAACGGACACCCTTTCCCCGCACCTGAGCCGTCAAAGCAACAGGCGCGGGGCTCATCTAGTCGATCCGGCATCGAATGCCAAGCCATAACGGCACTCTATTCGCTTTGCCGGGTACAGATGGTTTTGTCGTGCTACCGACGCAATGCTCCCGATGCGGCGACTGTCGAACGACGTGCACGGGAAATGCCGAAAAAAACCTGCCGCGCTTGACTTCGCTGTTGGCCGCCTATCGAGTGTCCGTCAGCTTTGCGGGGGCGGCATGACATCGAGCAACGAGCAGCCGGCCAGCGGACGGCCGGCCGGGCGACCGGACAGCGGGCTGTCCTACATCCCGCCTGCCTGGCTCGCCTTGGTCATGGCCTGGTCTGTTTACGGCATGATCTCGGGATGGCCGCTGACCAGCGATTACGGCCTGCCGGATAGCGTTTACTATCTGATCTATGGCAGCCTTGCTGCCAGCATCGTCACCGTCCTGTGGGGGCTCTTTGTCCTGGGTCTCGCCCTCAACCGCTCGGCGCGGTTTCCTCGGCATTTCACGCTTTGGCAGGTCGCCACCATCCTGTGGCTGCTGGCGAGGCAGTCCTACATCCTCGTCACGCCCGACTTCGTTTTCTCGGCCAGAGGGCTGGCCGTCACCGGCGCTGAAATCGCCGTCGGCCTGCTCTGCATCTACCGTCTGCGCCGCGGCTCGGGCGCCGATGCGATCTATACCAACCCGGAAAACGAACGCCCACCGGTGCTGGTCTCGGTGATCGCCGCCCTGCTCGGGGTCATTCTCGGCGCCGGGCTCGGCGCCTGCGCCGGGTTTTTTGCCGGCTTGATGGTCGCGAATGTCACCGACATGAGCTGCTTCGAGGGTGCCTGCGCCTATTTTGCACTGTTCGTCGGGTTGGCCGGGCTAGTTGTCGGCGCGGTGGCGGGCGGTGTCTTCGCTGTCTGGCGCGTCAATCGGCGAAAGCTGAAACCGGCGGCGTAGCTTCAAATTCGCGTGTCGCGATTGCGAACAAAGCGCGCGCACACTATCTCTCTGTTCGAAACAGACGTTGCAGTCTGTCTGCTAAAGTCCTGGGGAGGAAAGGTCTGCATGTTTCGCTTTCTTTTCCGTCTCGCGGCAATGGTTGCGCTTTCGGTTTCCGTCATCATGGCGGTGCTCGACACGACACGCTCGGTGGCGGCGTCGGCCTTGGTCATGACCCCGCTCAACACGAGCTGGCTCGCCGTCTCGCCGGATACGCGAAGCGCCTTCGAAAGCTTCGTCCGCGACAAGCTTGGTTCGCTGCTGTGGGACGGCGCCATCGCCTGGGTGCTCAACCAGCCCGGCTTCGCCGTGTTCGCGGTGCTTGCCTTCATTCTCTACATTATCGGCTACAGGCGGGAGCGGCCGACAGGGCGGTTCGCCCGGACTTGATGAGTTGTTGTTGACGGCCTTCCAGCGTCCCCAAACGAAGAGAAATCCCAAATCAAAGAGAAAGGGAGACCGCGCATGTTTTTTCTCAGCGACATGCTGAACAAGAAGCTCAATCTGCCGAAGCCTGCCGAGGCGCTGCCGGGTCGTGCCAAGCCTATCCCGACGGCATCCAAGCACTTTGTCTCGAAGCGGCCGCTCAAGGGGCCTTATCCCGGGGGGCTGGAGACAGCGATGTTCGGACTGGGCTGCTTCTGGGGCGCCGAGCGTATGTTCTGGCAGGTCGAGGGCGTATGGGTCACGGCTGTCGGTTATGCGGGTGGCGTCACCCCCAACCCGACCTACCAGGAAACCTGCACCGGCCTGACCGGCCACGCCGAAGTCGTGCTCGTCGTCTACGACCCGAAGATCGTGTCCTATGCACAGCTTCTGAAGCTGTTCTGGGAAAGCCATGACCCGACGCAGGGCATGCGCCAGGGCAACGATGTCGGCACCACCTACCGCTCGGCGATCTACACGTTCGGCGATGCGCAATACCAGGCGGCGATCGCCTCGCGCGACGCCTATGAAGCCTCGTTGCGCGGTGCCGGCCGCGGCAAGATCACCACCGAGATCGCGCCGGCGCCAGAATTCTACTTCGCCGAGGAAGACCACCAGCAATATCTGGCGAAGAATCCCTACGGCTATTGCAATCTGCAGGGCACCGGCGTTGCCTGCGCCATCCCGGCTGCCGTCTCCGCCTGAGGCCGTTGTCGAGGCGATGATCCGTGGCGCCGGGATGCGGCGCCACGCTTTTCCAAAAGGTCAAAATTCCGCGTGAATTTTGTTTCGGGCCGTGCCAGATTGGCCCGAAGCGGGAGGAAGACACTCCTGTCTGATGTCGCATGCCTGCCGGAGAACCGGGCGGGCAGGCGGTGCGTAACGGAAAAAATAACCGACAGGGTGTGGATCACATGAAACGTATCGTTCTCGGCCTCCTGGCCGCAACTGCGATGGTTCTTCCGGCCTTCGCCGCGGACATTCAGCCCGCGCTTCTCTACGATCTCGGCGGCAAATTCGACAAGTCGTTCAACGAAGCGTCCTTCAATGGCGCCGAAAAGTTCAAGGCCGAAACCGGTATCGCCTATGTGGAATTCGAGGTCAGCAACGCGACCCAGCGCGAGCAGGCGCTGCGCCGTTTCGCCGAGGATGGCCGCAATCCGATCGCCATGGCGGGCTTCTCCTGGGCGGATGCGCTGGAGAAGATCGCCGTCGAGTTTCCCGACACCAAATTCGCCATCATCGACATGGTCGTCGACAAGCCCAATGTCCGCTCCGTCGTCTACAAGGAGCAGGAAGGCTCCTACCTCGTCGGCGTGATGGCGGCGATGGCCTCGAAGTCGAAGAAGGTCGGCTTCATCGGCGGCATGGACATTCCGCTGATCCGCAGATTCGGCTGCGGCTATGTCGGCGGCGCCAAGGCAGCCGGCGCGACCGATGTCATCCAGAACATGACCGGCGATACGCCGGCAGCCTGGAACGATCCGGCCAAGGGCGGCGAGATCGCCAAGACGCAGATCGACCAGGGCGCCGACGTGATCTATGCGGCGGCAGGCGGAACCGGTGTTGGCGTGCTGCAGGCAGCGGCGGATGCCGGAAAGCTCGGCATCGGCGTCGATTCCAACCAGAACGGACTGCAGCCCGGCAAGGTGCTGACCTCCATGGTCAAGCGCGTCGACGTTGCCGTCTACAACACCTTCATGGACGCCAAGAACGACAAGTTCACCGGCGGCATCAACGACCTCGGCCTCAAGGAAGGCGGTGTCGACTACGCCATGGACGACAACAACAAGGCGCTTGTCGATGACGCGATGAAGGCGGCGGTCGAAAAGGCCAAGGCCGACATCATCGCCGGCACCGTCAAGGTGCACGACTACATGTCGGACAACGCCTGCCCTTATTGATCGACCGACATCGCGGATCTGATCAAAGCCGCCGGGGTGAAAACCCGGCGGTTTTGCGTTATGGATGGCGGACCGCAAAAATAATATCCGGCAAGAGGAGGTAACGGCCGATGGCAACGGTGACGGGAATAGGCGGCTTCTTCTTTCGCGCCAGCGACCCGCAAGCGCTGACCGCCTGGTACGAGAAGCATCTGGGCATTGTCGACATCGCCAAGACCGTCTGGAAACAGGAGGCTGGCCCGACCGTCTTCGCACCGTTCCGTCGAGAGAGCGACTATTTCGGTCGCATGGATCAGCAGTGGATGATCAATTTCCGCGTCGATGACATCGATGCGACCGTGGCCGATCTCAAGGCGGCGGGCATCGCCGTCGAAACTCGCGCCGAATGGGATTCAGAGGCCGGCCGCTTCTGCCGCATTCATGATCCCGAAGGCAATCCGATCGAACTTTGGCAGCCGTCGAAAGCCGCTGCCTGACCTGAGAACCGCGTGGGCCGGCTGCACGTATTCGCGGCCGTCCGGCTATGCGGTCGCTTTCACCGGCCACGCTCGTTGCTCTTCCTCAGTCGCTCACCAATGCGGCGGCTTGGTCACCGGCACGTCCGGTGCGGCCTGTTCCTCCAACGCCAGGAAGCGGTCGGTGAGCGCATCGAGCTTGCGCTGCATGCGCTCGATCACCTTCCACTGCTCGGCGATCTGGTCGGACAGTTCCTCGATGGTCTTCTCCTGCTCGGCGGCGCGGATTTCCAGCTTTGTCAGCCGGTCGGCGGGCATGGTCATTTGAAAAACCTCGGGTTCTTGCTGCGCAACTCTCAAGAGATGCGAATTTTTGGGGTCTGCCACATTAGAGCGACGGGCGTCCAATTGGATGCACAAACTACGCTCTGACACTTACAATCTTCGCATCGTGCTTTCCGAAAATCGAATCCGGTTTTCCGGCCGATGCGACAGCGAATGTGAAGGCTGCGGCCACGTTCGAAATTGACAAGCGCGCGGGGATTTGTCGAGAGTGAACGCTGCTCCGGCCAATTGGCACAGACGGGGCGTCATGCTAGGCGTTTTGACCAAGCGATAAAAAAATAAGAGTGGGACAGGCTGCATGGCGCAAGCCGCAATCGAGCTGATCGGCATCAACAAGAGTTTTGGCGCCGTGCGCGCCAACCGCGACATCAATCTGGAGATCGTGCGCGGCACCATCCACGGCATTGTCGGCGAGAACGGCGCCGGCAAGTCGACACTGATGTCGATCCTCTATGGCTTCTACCAGGCCGACAGCGGTGAGATCCGCGTCGGCGGCCAGCCGGCGTCGATCAAGTCGCCAAACGACGCCATCGCGCTCGGCATCGGCATGGTGCATCAGCACTTCATGCTGGTCGACAATTTCACGGTGCTGGAAAACGTCATTCTCGGCGCCGAAAGCGATGCGCTGCTGAAGAAGAGCATCGCCAAGGCGCGGTCCGAACTGGAACGGCTCGAGCGCGAATACGGGCTGGAAGTCGATCCCGATGCGATCATCGAAGAGTTGCCGGTCGGCCTGCAGCAGCGTGTCGAAATCCTCAAGGCGCTGTATCGCGGCGCCGAGATCCTGATCCTCGACGAGCCGACGGGCGTGCTGACGCCCGCAGAAGCCGACCATCTGTTCCGCATCCTCAAGCAGCTGAAGGAGCAGGGCAAGACGATCCTGCTGATCACCCATAAGCTGCGCGAAATCATGGCGATCACCGACACGGTCTCGGTCATGCGCCAGGGCACGATGGTGGCGACCAGGGAGACCAAGAAGACGACAGTCGAGGAGCTGGCCGAGCTGATGGTCGGGCGCCGTGTGCTGCTCAGGGTCGAGAAGGGCGAGGCGGAAGCCGGCGGCGTCAAGCTCGCGGTCAAGAACCTGACGGTGAAGGATTCCCGCGGCGTCACCATGGTCGACGACATCTCCTTCGATGTGCGCGCCGGCGAGATCGTCGGCATCGCCGGCGTCGCCGGCAACGGGCAATCCGAAATGCTCGAGGCGATTTCCGGCATCAGGCGCGCCGTCTCGGGCTCCGTCATGCTCGACGGCAAGCCGATCGATCTCACCGGGGCCGCCGATCCCGGCGAGCTGCGCGACCGCGGTCTCGCCCATGTGCCGGAGGACCGCCATCACGTCGGGCTGGTGCTGGCCTTCGAGGAGAACGAGAATTCGATCCTCGGCTATCACGACGATCCGCGCTATCTCCGGGGGCCGTTCCTCAATATCGATGCCATCCGCGACGACGCCAGGGACAAGATCACCAAATACGACATCCGCCCGGCGGACTGCCGCCTCAAGACCGCCAATTTCTCCGGCGGCAACCAGCAGAAGATCGTGTTGGCGCGGGAAATGGAACAAGACCCAGGCGTGCTCATCGTCGGCCAGCCGACGCGCGGCGTCGATGTCGGCGCCATCGAATTCATCCACAAGCGCCTCATCGCCATGCGCGACCAGGGCAAGGCGGTGCTGGTGGTCTCGGTCGAGCTCGACGAGATCCGCTCGCTGTCCGACCGCATCCTGGTGATGTTTGCCGGCCGCATCGTCGGCGAGCGCGGCCCGGATGCGAGCGAAGGCGAGCTCGGCCTGCTGATGGCTGGCGTCGAGCGCCAGGAGGCGGCGGAATGAGCACTCCCTACGCCAAGCTGCCGGCCTGGGCCGATTACGGGCTGATTCCGGTGATCAATCTCGCCGTTGCCTTCGTCGTCGCCGGCTTCGTCGTGATTCTGGTTGGCGAAAATCCGTTCCGCGCGGCCGCCGTCCTGGTCGAGGGCGCGTTCGGCCGTGGGCAAGGCATCGCGTTCACGCTTTTCTACGCCACCACCTTCATCTTCAGCGGGCTTTCGGTGGCGGTTGCGGCGCATTGCGGCCTGTTCAACATCGGTGGCGAGGGCCAGGGCTATATAGCCGGTCTCGGCATCGGCATCGTCTGCCTGGCCTTCGACAGCGTGCTGCCCTGGTGGCTCACCTTCCCGCTGGCGATCATCGCCGCCGCGGCAATGGGGGCGCTGTGGGCGCTGATCCCGGCCTATCTGCAGGCCAAGCGCGGCTCGCACATCGTCATCACCACCATCATGTTCAACTTCATCGCCGCCAGCGTCATGGTCTATGCACTGGTCGGATTCTTGAAGCCGGCCAATTCGATGGCGCCGCAGACACGCACCTTCCTCGACGGCGCGCAACTGCCGAAGCTCAACTGGGTCATCGAGCTGTTCGGCGCCAAGATACGCTCGGCGCCGTTCAACATCAGCTTCCTGCTGGCGCTGGCCATGGCCTTTCTGGTCTGGGTGCTGATCTGGCGCACCAAGCTCGGTTACGAGATGCGCACCTACGGCCACAGCCCGAAAGCGGCGCGCTATGCCGGCATTTCGGAGACCCGCATCATCATCGTCGCCATGATGATCTCGGGCGCGCTGGCCGGCATGATGGCGCTTAATCCGACGATGGGCGACCAGCACAATGTCGCGCTCGAATTCGTTTCGGGCGCCGGTTTCGTCGGCATCGCGGTGGCGCTGATGGGGCGCCTGCACCCGGTCGGCATCGTGCTCGCCGCAATACTATTCGGCATGCTCTACCAGGGTGGCGCAGAGCTCGCCTTCGAGATGCCGGCGATCAGCCGCGATATGATCGTCATCATCCAGGGCCTGGTCATCCTGTTCGCCGGCGCGCTCGAGCACATGTTCCGGCCCTATGTCCAGGCGCTGTTCGCCTCGCTCAGCCCGAGATCCGTCGGCATGGAAGCGATCAAGGGGAAGGGTGCCTGAGATGGATTTTTTCAACGCCATCGTCCAGGTTCTGGACTCGACCATCCGCCTGTCGGTGCCCTTGCTGCTCGCTTGCCTCGCCGGCCTCTATTCGGAGCGGGCCGGCATTTTCGATATCGGGCTCGAGGGCAAGATGCTGGTCGGCGCCTTCGCCGGTGCCGCCGCAGCCTCCGTCTTCCATTCCGCCTATCTCGGCCTTGGCATGGCCATCCTGATCTCAGTCGCCTTCGCGCTGATCCACGGCTTTGCCTCGATCACCCATCGCGGCAACCAGATCGTCTCCGGCGTGGCGATCAATTTCATCGCCGCGGGATCGACGATCATGCTTGGCCAGGCCTGGTTCCAGCAAGGTGGCCGTACGCCGGCTTTGGCCTCGGACGAGCGGTTCGGAGCGATCATCTGGCCTGGCGCGGACGCGCTCAGGGGCGTGCCGATCCTCGGTCCGATATATTCGGAACTAATCTCCGGCCATTCCGTGCTGGTCTATATCGCGTTCCTCGCCGTGCCGTTCACCTGGTGGGTGCTGTTCCGCACCCGTTTCGGCTTGCGGATGCGCGCGGTCGGCGAGAATCCGGCCGCGGTCGACACGGCCGGCATCTCGGTCGCCTGGCTGCGCTACCGGGCGCTGATCTGCACCGGGGTGCTCACCGGCATTGCCGGCGCCTACCTGTCGATGGTGCAGAACGGCGGCTTCGTAAAGGACATGACCGCCGGCAAGGGTTATATCGCGCTGGCCGCGCTGATCTTCGCCAAGTGGAAGCCGGTCAACGCCATGTTCGCCTGCCTGTTGTTCGGCTTCCTCGACGCGCTGTCGATCCGCCTGCAGGGCACGCCGCTGCCAGTGATCGGCAAGGTGCCGGTGCAACTCATGCAGGCGCTGCCCTATATCCTCACCGTCATCCTTCTCGCCGGCTTCATCGGCAAGGCGATCCCGCCGCGCGCCGGCGGCGTGCCCTATGTCAAGGAACGCTGAGCATGGCCCCAAAAAGTGGAAGCCGGTTTTCGGACCGGCCATGCGAAAAGGAAAATATGAGCATGGCCCCGAAAAGTGGAAGCCGGTTTTCGGACCGGGCCATGCGAAAAGGAAAATATGAGCATGGCCGCGAAAAAGTGGAAGCCGGTTTTCGGACAGATCATTCTAGGGAAAAACTAAATGTCGCATGACCTGTTCGAAGCGGCCAAGGCCGCCATGGCCAAGGCCTATGCGCCCTATTCGAAATTCCCGGTCGGGGCGGCACTGCGCACCGAGGACGGCCGCGTCTTTGCCGGCGCCAACATCGAGGTCGCGTCCTATCCGGAAGGCTGGTGCGCCGAAACCACCGCGCTCGGCCACTACATCATGGGCGGCGGCGGCAGGATCACGGAGATCGCCGTGATTGCCGAGCGCATGGCGAAATGCTCGCCCTGTGGTGGCTGCCGGCAGCGGCTGGCCGAATTCTGTCGGCCGGAAACCAAGCTTTATCTCTGCGACAATGGCGGTGTGGTCGAGACTGTGACCATGGGCGATATGCTGCCCTACGGCTTCCAGGGCGATATTTTGAAATGAAGGAAGCGATCGATCATCTCGTCGAAAGGCTGGACGGGCTGGCGCCCGCCACCGCGCTCGTGCTGGGTTCGGGCCTCGGCGGGCTGGTCGACCAGGTCGAGGACGCCGTCCGCATTTCCTATGCCGAATTGCCGGGCTTTCCCAGAAGCGGCGTCACCGGCCATGCCGGCGAGGTGGTGGCAGGACGTTTTGCCGGCACGCCAGTGCTGATGCTGTCCGGCCGCGCGCATTATTACGAGCACGGCAACGCGGCGGCGATGCGGCCGGCGCTGGAGGTGCTCGCCGGCCTCGGCATCTCGCAACTGATCCTCACCAATGCCGCCGGCTCAGTCGATCCGGACATGGGGCCAGGCTCGGTGATGCTGATCACCGACCACATCAATTTCTCGGGCTTCAACCCGCTGATCGGCGAGCCCAGCGACCGCCGCTTCGTCGGCCTGACCGAAGCCTATGATGCTGGCCTTCGCTCGGCGATCGAGACGGCGGCGAAGGCGACGGATACCGCGCTGCACAAGGGTGTCTATATGTGGTTTTCCGGGCCCTGCTTCGAGACGCCCGCCGAGATCCGCATGGCGCGCGTCATGGGCGCCAATGCCGTCGGCATGTCGACCGTGCCGGAAGTCATTCTCGCCCGCTTCCTCGGCCTGCGCGTCGCTGCCTGCTCGGTCATCACCAACCTTGCAGCAGGGATGACCGGGGCGGAGCTTTCGCACCAGGAGACCAAGGACATGGCGCCGGTCGGCGGCGCGCGGCTGGCGACCATTCTCCAGCGTGTGTTCGAAGACGGGCTGCCGGAGAGTAAGGTCTCGGCCTGATGCTTCCCCAGGAAATCATCCGCAGCAAGCGCGACGGCCATAAGCTGTCGGCGCAGGAGATCGCCAGCTTCATCGAGGGCGTGACCACCGGCACCGTCTCGGACGGGCAGGTCGGGGCGTTCGCCATGGCGGTGTTCTTCAACGGCATGAGCCGCGACGAGGCGGTGGCGCTGACGCTGGCCATGCGCGATTCCGGCGACGTGCTCGACTGGTCGGACCTGCCGGGCCCGGTGACCGACAAGCATTCGACAGGCGGCGTCGGCGACAATGTCTCGCTGATGGTGGCGCCGATCGTCGCCGCCTGCGGCGCCTATGTGCCGATGATTTCCGGCCGCGGCCTCGGCCATACCGGCGGCACACTGGACAAGATGGATGCCATCCCCGGCTATATCAGCCAGCCGGATGTTACGCGCTTCCGCAAGGTGGTGCTCGAAACCGGCTGCGCCATCATCGGCCAGACCGCCGATCTCGCGCCCGCCGACCGCAGGCTCTATGCGATCCGCGACGTGTCGGGGACCGTCGAATCGGTGCCGCTGATCACCGCCTCGATCCTGTCGAAGAAGTTGGCCGCCGGCCTGCAGTCACTGGTGCTCGACGTGAAGGTCGGCAACGGCGCCTTCATGGAAAGGTCGCGCGACGCAGCGGCACTGGCGAACAGCCTGGTCGAAATCGCCAACGGCGCAGGCCTGAAGGCCTCGGCGCTGGTCACCGGCATGAACGAGCCGCTGGCATCGGCAGCCGGCAACGCGGTCGAGGTGCAAAATGCCGTCGACTTTCTCACCGGCCGCGTCCGCGATCGGCGCCTGGAGGATGTGACGCTGGCATTGGCCGCAGACATGCTTCAGTCGGCGGGGCTGGTATCGTCCAACCAGGACGGCATGCGGCGCGCCGCCGAGACGCTTGCCGGTGGCCGCGCGGCGGCCGTCTTCGCGCGCATGGTGGCGGCGCTCGGCGGTCCGGCCGACTTCATCGAGAATCCGGAAAAATACCTGCCGAAGGCGGCGACCGAGTTTGCGGTCAAGGCGACCGAAAACGGCTTTGTCACCGGCATCGCCACCCGCGACATCGGTCTTGCCGTCGTCGGGCTTGGCGGCGGGCGCATACGGCCGGACGACAGCATCGATCATGCGGTCGGCATCACCAGGCTATTGCCGGTCGGTGCGGAGGTACGCGCCGGCGAGGCGCTGGCGCTGGTCCATGCCCGCAACGCCTCCGATGCCGAGGCGGCCGCGGCCGCCGTGCTTTCGGCCTATACGATCGGCGCTTCGAAGCCGCCTGCGGAAAAAGCCGTCATCCGGCGGATCCTGCCGCGCGGGTGATCACTGGACGAGCAACAGCGCGCCGTTTTCGACCTGGTATTTTTCAAGCCGCTGGAGAAAACTCAGACCGATCAAATTGGTGCGCAGTGCCTTGTCGTCGAGCACCACCGCCTGGACGCCGTCGACCGTGATCTTGCCGATCTGCAGGCGATCGACGGTCACCAGGGCAGCCTTGATCGCCCCGTTGGCGGTGTTGACGGTGTGGCGGAAGTCAGACGCGTTCAGCGAAATGCCGATCCTGCGTGCGGTCGAACTGTTGATGGCGACGAGCGTGGCGCCGGTGTCGATCATGCCGTCGACCTGACGGCCGTTGAGCTTGAACGCCGACGTGAAATGCCCGCGCGCATCCGCCGTGACCACGACCTTGCGGCCGAGCGGCTGCGGCGTCGCCGATCTGTCGGGAACCCCGGCCAGGTTCAGGTCCGTTTGCGTTTCGATCGTGGGCCTCGCCCCGACCGCCGATTTCAGCAGGCCATCGAGCATCTGCGGATTCGATTGATAGAGGATCGGGAACGACGCCGATGTTACGGCGAGCACGCCAAGGATGAGAAGATTGCGCAGCAGCATGGACCGGCCTTCGTGAACGCCCATGCTTATCGCGACATGGTGTTTGCCGCTTTAACAGATGCGGAAAGCGGCCGTTTGCGTAAACGATCGGTAAACGAGTGGCACGGTCATTTAGTGCCGTACATGCGGTCGCCGGCATCACCGAGGCCGGGCATGATGTAGCCTTTCTCGTTGAGCTGGCGATCGATGGACGCGGTGAATACCGGGACATCGGGATGCGCCTTGATGAAGCGCTCGAGGCCTTCTGGCGCAGCCAGCAGGCAGAGGAAGCGGATGTTGGTGGCGCCGCGCCCTTTTAGCTTGTCGATCGCCGCGATCGCCGAATTGGCGGTCGCCAGCATCGGGTCGACGACGATCACCAACCGGTCGGCGAGATCGCTCGGCGCCTTGAAGAAATATTCGACCGCTTCCAGCGTCTCATGATCGCGGTAGAGACCGATATGGGCGACGCGCGCCGCCGGCACCAGGTCAAGCAGGCCCTCGAGCAAGCCGTTGCCGGCGCGCAGCACTGAGGCGAAGACCAGCTTCTTGCCCTCCAGCGTTGGCGCTTCCATCGTCTCGATCGGCGTTTCGATCGTTGTCGTCGTCAGTTCGAGGTTGCGAGTGACCTCGTAGCCGAGCAGCAGCGAGATCTCCCGCAACAACCGCCGGAAGCCGGCCGTCGAGGTTTCCTTCTTTCGCATGATGGTCAGCTTGTGCTGGACAAGCGGGTGGTCGACGACGGTGACGCCCTTCATGGTGTTCTCCTGAAATTCCGGCTGCTTACGTGAACCCTATCGACAATGCGCCGGCCAAGGAACTGCTTGCGATCACCTACCACAGTTTTTGCAGGAGGAGAGAGTTAGCGGGCGGCGTTGAGGCGGGCGAGAAGCGCCGTCCTGGTCTTCTTATCGACGAAGGCGGCCTCGATTGCGGTTCTGGTGACGGCGGCGAGCGCCTTGTCGTCCATCGAAAAATGCTCTGCGGCAATGTCGTATTCGCGCTTCAGCGACGTCCAGAAATAGGGCGGGTCGTCGGAGTTTAGCGTCACCTTGCAGCCCGCCGCCTGCAGCGCCGGAAAAGGGTGATCGGCGAAACTGTCGAAGACCTTCAGCGCGATGTTGGAGCCGGGACAGCATTCGAGCACGACGCCTTCGTCGGCTATGCGCCGGACAAGGTCGGGATTTTCGATGGCGCGCACGCCATGGCCGATACGGGCGGGGCGGATATGGTCGAGCGCCGCCTTGACGCTTTCCCAGCCCATCAGCTCGCCGGCGTGGACGGTGATGCCGAGGCCGGCCTCGCGCGCGATCTCGAAGGCCCTGACATAGTCCTCCAGATCGCCCATCCGCTCGTCGCCGGCGACGCCGAAGCCGGTGACCAGCGGATGTCCGCAGCGGGCCGCGAAGCGCGCCGCCTGCTCGATCGAATAGACGCCGGCGTTGCGCACGCCGGTGACGATCATGCGGCCCTCGATGCCGGTCTTGGCCTTGGCACGCGCCATGCCTTCGCCGAGCGCGTCCGTATAGGCCTTGGGCGACAGGCCGGCCTTGCCGGCAGGGTCCGGCGAGGTGAAGATCTCGGAATAGATGGCGCCGTCGCGGGCGAGACTGGTCAGGTAATGATCGGCCAGCCGCGCATAGTCTTCTTCCGTGCGGAACAGGTCGGAGGAGAAATCATAGGCGGCGAGGAAGGAGGTGAAATCGTGCCAGACGAAGGAGCCGTCCTGAATGTAGGGCGAGGTGTCCTTGCCGTATTTCTGCGCCTGGCGGATGACGAGTTCGGGCGCCGCTGCCCCTTCGATATGGCAGTGCAGTTCCGCTTTCAAAGGCATGCAGTCATCCCGTCAGGTCAGCCCAGTTCGCGGAGCCATAAGCATGATTCCACGACCGAGAAGCGCGGCCGAACACCGCGCCTTAAACAATAGCGTCGGCACCATCGATCGGCTATGGTCCCGCCGGTTTTATGGCGGATCAAAAATAATGTCGGTTGAGAGAACCACGGCCGTTGGCGGCATGGAGACCTCCTATGGTTTCAAGCGTGTAGGGGCAGGCGAGAAGCAGTCCCTGGTCAATGACGTTTTCCACAAGGTCGCGAACCGCTACGATCTGATGAACGACCTGATGTCGGCCGGCCTGCACCGGCTGTGGAAGGACGCTATGGTCACATGGCTCAATCCACCGAAACGACCGCGCTGGAGCGTTCTCGACGTTGCCGGCGGCACCGGCGACATCGCCTTCCGCATCGTCGAGGCGAGCGGCAGGAACGCCCATGCCACCGTTCTCGACATCAACGGCTCGATGCTCGCCGTCGGCCGCGACCGGGCCGAGAAAAAGGGACTGACTGATAACACCGATTTCGTCGAAGCCAATGCCGAGGAGCTGCCCTTCGCTGAGGCCACGTTCGACGCCTACACGATCGCTTTCGGCATTCGCAACGTGCCGCGTATCGATGTGGCGCTTGCGGAAGCCTATCGCGTGCTGAAGCCCGGCGGACGCTTTCTCTGTCTCGAATTTTCCGAGGTCGACATGCCGTTGCTCGACAAGGTCTATGAGGCGTGGTCGTTCAACGCCATCCCCAGGATCGGCAAGGCGGTGACCGGTGACGGCGAGCCCTATTCCTATCTGGTCGAATCAATCCGCAAGTTTCCCAATCAGCAGAATTTTGCGGCGATGATTTCCCGCGCCGGCTTCGACCGCGCTTCTTTTCGCAATTATTCCGGCGGCATTGCTGCGCTTCATTCGGGCTGGAAGCTTTGAGGCTAGCGCAGTCATGAGCAGGGTCGGCGCTGGTTTCAGGCTCGTGCGGGCCGGCTGGGTGCTGGTCCGCGAAGGCGTCGTGGCGGCCTTGCCGGGCGACGAGCTTTCCGGCCTGCCGAAACTCGGCTGGCGGATGGCACGGCTGTTCACCCGCCGCCGCGCGCTTGCCTATGAGCGTGGCGACCGGCTGGCCAAGGCGGTCGTCCGGCTCGGGCCATCCTATGTCAAGCTCGGGCAGTTCCTGGCGACACGGCCCGATGTCGTCGGCAACGACATGGCGCTCGACCTCGCCATGCTGCAGGACAAGATGCAGACCTTTCCGCAGACCGAGGCCATTGCGGCGATAGAGGCTTCGCTCGGGCGCAAGGTCGGCGACCTCTACGCCAGTTTCGGCGATGCCGTTGCCGCGGCTTCGATCGCTCAGGTCCATATCGCAGAAACCCTGCACGACGGCGTCGGTTCGCGGGTGGCGGTCAAGGTCATCCGGCCAGGCGTGCGCCGCCTCTTCTTTCGTGATCTCGAGAGCTATTTTCTCGCTGCCCGCCTGCAGGAGAAGTACATCCCGTCGTCGCGCCGGCTGCGGCCGGTCGAAGTGACCGAGACGCTGGCGCAGACCACCAAGATCGAAATGGATCTGAGGCTCGAGGCGGCAGCGCTTTCGGAGCTCGGCGAGAACACCAAGGACGATCCCGGCTTTCGCGTGCCGATGGTCGACTGGGAGCGCACCGGCCGCGACGTTCTGACCATGGAATGGGTCGACGGCATCAAGATGAACGACATTGCCGGCCTCGCTGCTGCCGGCCACGATCTGAAGGCGATCGCCGCCAATCTGATCCAGTCGTTCCTGCGTCAAACGCTGCGCGACGGCTTCTTTCATGCGGACATGCATCCGGGAAACCTGTTCGTCGAGGCCGACGGCACCATCGTTGCCGTTGATCTCGGCATTGCCGGCCGGCTCGGCAAGAAGGAGCGCCGTTTCCTCGCCGAAATCCTCTATGGCTTCATCACCCGTGACTATCTGCGCGTCGCCGAAGTGCATTTCGAGGCCGGCTACGTGCCGCGCCAGCACAATGTCGCGGCGTTCGCCCAGGCGATCCGGGCGATCGGCGAGCCGATCCACGGCCAGCCGGCCGATACCATCTCGATGGCCAAGCTCTTGACGCTTCTGTTCGAGGTGACCGACCTCTTCGACATGGCGACGCGTTCCGAACTGGTGCTGCTGCAGAAGACCATGGTGGTGGTCGAGGGCGTCGCCCGCACCCTCGACCCGGCCTTCAACATGTGGAAGACGTCCGAACCGGTGGTCAGCGGCTGGATATCGGGCAATCTCGGCCCGCGTGCTCTGCTGGCCGACGCGCGCGACGGCGCAAGCGCGCTGCTGGCGCTGGCCCGCCAGGCGCCGGATCTCGCCGCCCGCACCGAGCGGCTGTCGCGCGAGATCGATTTGATGGCCGAACATGGGTTGCGCTTCGACGAAAGGACAGCGCACGCGATCGGCAAGGCCGAGGCGCGCCACACCCGATCCGGCCGGCTGGCGCTGTGGGTGATCGCGGTGACGCTGGTCTATATCGCTTGGAAGCTGCTTTGAATGCAAGCAATGACAGCAGTGCTGTCGGCGCTGTCATTGAAAGCATTCCTTTCATCAACTATGTTGGATGAGAAGGAGCAATGCCATGGGTACGCTCACCATCCGCAATCTTGACGACAGCGTGAAGCAGGCCCTTCGCGAGCGCGCCGCCGCGCGAGGTGTTTCGATGGAGCAGGAGGCTCGGGAAGTTCTTGCGCGAGAGGTTAAAAGCCCTGCACGACGAAGGATCGACGTTGACAAGGTTCTGGCGCTTGGCGTGAAACCAGCGGAGCCTTTCGACCTGAAGAAACTCACAGATGAAATGTGGGACGAAGGCCTCCGGTGAGCGCTCTTGTCGTCGACACGTCGGCATTGATTTCCATTCTGGGGCGGGAATCAGACAACGTGTTGTTCGCCAACGCCATCGCCCGATCGGAGCTGCCGTCGATCAGTTCTGGCACGCTATATGAAGCATATTGCGTCGCCTTGCGAGGCAGATATCCGGAGGGAGCTGCCCGACTTGAAGCGATAGTTTCGGAGCTTCAACTCGAAATTCTAGCCTTCGATTTGGTGCAGCTTTCTGCAGCTCGCCTTGCCTATTCAACCTATGGCCGCGGCACCGGCCACCCGGCCAACCTCAACATGGGCGACTGCTTCGCCTACGCTCTCGCCAAGACCCGAGATCTGCCATTGCTTTTCAAGGGCGATGATTTCATCCATACCGATATCACGCCGGTACTGAAGCCGGCATGACTTTGGACAAGGACTGGTCTCGGGCATGATCCTTTCCGGCAAGCGCATCCTGCTGATCATCGGCGGCGGCATCGCCGCCTATAAGGCGCTCGACCTGATCCGCCGGCTGCGCGAGCGGGGCGCTGCGGTGCGTGTCGTCATGACCGCTGCGGCGCAGGAGTTCGTGACCACGCTGTCGGTTGGAGCGCTGGCTGCCGACCACGTCTTCACCGATTTGTTCGACCGCAATGACGAGCACGATGTCGGCCACATCCGCTTGTCGCGCGAGGCCGACCTTGTCGTCGTGGCGCCGGCCACCGCCGACCTGATGGCGAAGCTCGCCAACGGCCACGCCAATGACCTTGCCTCCACTGTGCTCATTGCCACCGACAAGCAGGTTTTGATGGCGCCCGCCATGAACCCGAAAATGTGGTCGCACCCGGCGACCCGGCGAAACCGCGCGACGTTGCAGAAGGACGGCATCGCATTCATCGGCCCGGCGAAGGGCGAGATGGCAGAGAGCAACGAGGCAGGCGAGGGCCGCATGGCCGAGCCGCTGGAGATCGTCGCCGCGATCGAGGCGCTGCTCGACATCAGGCCGAAGCCGCTGGCCGGCAGAAAGATCATCGTCACCTCAGGGCCGACGCATGAGCCGATCGACCCGGTGCGCTACATCGCCAATCGCTCGTCCGGCAAGCAGGGCCATGCCATTGCGGCGGCGCTGGCAAGGCTCGGCGCCGATGTGCGCCTCGTCTCCGGTCCGGTCGGTATTGCCGATCCGGCCGGGGTCACCACGCTGCATGTCGAAACCGCGAACGAGATGAAGGGCGCGGTCGAACAGCTGCTGCCGGCGGACGCGGCCGTGTTCGTGGCTGCCGTTGCCGACTGGCGTAGCGAGACTTCGGCCGGCGAGAAGATCAAGAAAGTGGCAGGCGAGGGGCCGCCGGCGCTGCAGATGATCGAAAACCCCGATATTCTTGCCGGTGTCGGTCATCACAAAAGGCGGCCCAGCCTGGTCGTCGGCTTTGCCGCTGAGACGCAGGATCTCGTCAAGAACGCCGAGGCCAAGCTCAGGAAGAAGGGCGCCGATTTCATCGTCGCCAACGACGTGTCCCGCGTAGGCGGCGTGATGGGCGGCGATCGCAACCGGGTGCGGATCGTCTCGAAGGCCGGTGTCGACGAATGGCCCGAGATGAGCAAGGACGAGGTGGCGACGCGGCTTGCGGCACTGATCGCCGAGCGGCTGAAGACAATTACTGTCTAGCCCGTTGCTTCCTGTGGCCGGGCTGCCGGCCCCGAGATCCTCAGGGCTGCAAGGCATCCCAGAAGGCCGAGTGGCACGAAGGCAAGGAACAACCAGGTGGCGACATTCGCTGCCGCCTCTCGGTTCAGGCCTTCGGAAAAACCGCTGGCGTTGGCGACGATGCCGGTCAGTGCTGCACCGACCGCATAGCCGATGCGCTGCATGGTCGGCACGGCGGCAGAGGCGATCGTCTGCTCACCATCCCTGGCCGATGCCACGATCACGCGGGTGACGAAGGGCCAGGCAATGCCGAAGCCGCCGCCTTGCAGCAAGGCGCAGAACAGGATCAGCGGAATCGAACCCGCCGGCACGGCATAGGCGAAACCAGCGATGCCCATCGCGATCATCAGCGCGCCGCCGGTGATGATCAGCCTCTCGCGCTCCGGCGGCGCATTGGCGACGAGGATCGACAGGATCGACCAGGCGATCGATTCGGCGGCGATGATGTAGCCGGTGGTCAGGATCGGAATGCCGTGCAGGCTGGTCAGAAGCAGCGGTCCGTAGACGGCGAAGGAACAGGTCGCCACGGAGAACGCGGCGACCATGGTCATGCCTGCGCCGACCGGCGAGCGCCAAGAGAACAGCCGCGACGGGAACAGCCGCGAGCGCGGCTTCAGCGCATCGATGCGGACAAACAGCGCAAGCCCGACCAGGCCGAGGGCCAGCAGCAGGGAGGAACGCAGCAGGGCAATGTCGACCCCGGCCGTGGCGATCAGCACGACGCTGACGGCAAGGCAGCCGAGCGCGGCGAAGGGGAAGGGCGGCGCCGTCCCAGTGATCGCCTGCGGCTTGGTCGCCTCAGGCGTGTCGAGCACGATGAAGCTCGCCAATGCCATGGCCGTGCCGCCGAGCGTGAAGACGCCGAAAGCCCAGCGCCAGGAGAGCAACTCGGTCATCAACGCGCCCAGCACCGGGCCGCTGAAGGCGGCGACGCCCCAGATCGCCGACATGACGCCGAAAAGCTGTGGCCAGATGGCGCGTGGAAACAGCCGCTCGACCGAGACGAAGGCCAACGACACTAGCGCGCCGCCGCCAAACCCCTCGATCAGGCGCCCGGTCAGGAACAGCGGCATGGAGGGCGCGATGGCGCAGACCAGTGCGCCGGCCGCATAAAGCAGGGCGGCCACCACCATGTTGGTGCGCAGCGCGACGTAGCTCACCAGCCGCCCGGCGGCAGCGCCGGCGACGATGGCGCCGAGCTCGTAGATCGCCAGCGACCAGCCGACCAGCTGAACGCCAGCGAGTTCGCCGACCATGGCCGGCATCACCGTCGCCACCATGGTTTCATTGGTGGCGTGCAGCAGGATGCCGAGGCTGATGAAGCAGAAGCGCGCCAGATCGCCGCTCGCCCACAGCGCGCGCCAATCGACCCTGTTTGTGCTGGTTTCGGTCACCCCGCCCTCCGAACGTTCTTATACGCCGATTCAAAAAATGGTGGAGCGCCCTTCGTCTCCAAAGGGCAAGCGGCGCTTCGGGGGTTGTAAAACCTCAACTGCAGTTGAGCTCAAGCGGTTTTTTGCGGGTGCGCTGAGAATGCTGATGAAGGCGGGAAGTCAAAATGATCGTGCGTCCCGGCTCCATCGATCCGCCGTGCTGCGCATCTGGTACTGCTGACGCCGATGGCGATGTTGACGCCGCTCTACCGAATCGATTTAGCGGCACGTCAACCGGTGGATGTAGATATTTGTTGCCAACTTCCGCAGGTACGGTTAATATATTAGCAATAGCGAATATTATTCTGCTTGCGGTCGTACTGGAGCGCGACAATGAGCGTTGCCGATTTGCACAGGCCAAGTATCGCGGCGGTTCTACGCGCCGCAGAGGGACCTTCACCCGAAAGAGTCTTGGGAGGCCCGGCGGCGTAACCCGCTACTGGCGGCCTCATAACTTCCGCATCTCCCACAGCATAATCGATCGAGCCGGATCGAGGGCTCTCTTGCGCCCTCATGCTGCCGACCAGTGCCAGAGATGGCCTGCGCAGCACCCTCTAGCTCTGGCAAATTCGGAGGAGAACATGATTGTTGGACATAGTGGTTTAAAGGTAGCCGCGGCTGCGGCTTTCTGGGGTGGGACACTGTTGCTTGGAGCAGGCGGCGCGCTAGCGCAGAACGCCTGTCCTGGCGTGTCGGCGACGCAGTGCACAGACTTCTGCGGCGCCGCTGGCGTGGCTACTTGCACAAAGACAGGGTCGGTTCCGGACTGCCAATGCAATGAGACCACGAAGGATGTGAGTGGCAATGCGTTCGGCACGGCAACGCAGGACACGGCTGAAGGCAAGGGCAACATCGACAACAAGACCGAAACAGCCTGCGAGGGCAATCCGGGGCAATGCAAGCAGTAAGATCCGGAACTTTCGAATCGATCTCTGTGCGGTTTGCTGTGATGGATTTCTTCAATAGGTGAAATGAGTTCCTCTACGGCATTGCCGATCACAGATTAAAGAGCTGGAAGGGATTACCTTTCCCTTCCGGCTCGGAGGTGGTCAGAAAATGATGCGCAGCGTTCTGTTCGTTACGGCAATCCTCGGCGCCGCGGTGACGCCAGGGAGTTCGATGGGACCGACGCCATCGGCGACTTCCGGCCAGGTTTTGTCGGCCTTCAATAACCTCTCAGCTCTCCTCAAGCCGTCCTCGATCCGGCCCGATACCCCCGCCTATCGCTCGCAAGCCGTGGAGCGCGGCGATATCATCACAACAGTTCAGGCGGCTGGCACGCTGAACGCACTGGTTATGGTGGAAGTCGGTTCTCAGCTCTCGGGTCGGGTGAAGAAACTCTATGTCGACTTCAACTCCAAGGTCACCAAGGGTCAGGTCATCGCCCGGGTTGACCCGGAGATTTACGAAGCAAGACTGGCGCAAACCCTTGCCGAACGGGAGATGGCCCAAACGCAGGTTTCCGTACAGCGAGCCCAAATCGAGCGGGCCAGGGCAGAGATGGAGACCGCCGCGGCCAGATATGATTCTGCCGCAGCACAGACTGCACGCGCCGAAATCGCGCTCGATGGTGCGGCGCAGGAAGTGAACCGCAAACGCTCGCTGGCTAAGCAGAAGATCATCGCGCAGGGTGAATGGGAGCGGGACAACACTGCGCATAACTCTGCCAAGGCGCAGGCGACTGCTGCCCAAGCGGAGGAACTGTCGCAATCGGCAGCCGTTCGAGCCGCCAAGGCGACACTCAATATGGCCGAAGCCGAGCTCGCCAACACGCTTGCCCAGGTGAAGCAGAAGGAAGCGGTGCTTCAGCAGGCCCAAATCGATCTTGACCGCACGTATGTACGCGCGCCGGTCACCGGCACAGTGGTCAATCGCGCCGTTAGTGGTGGTCAGACCCTCGCGGCTAGCCTGCAGACACCGATCCTGTTCACCATAGCTCAGGACCTGACTGAGATGCAGGTGGAGGCTTCGGTGGTGGAAGCCGATATTAGCCGTTTTGCGCTTGGCCAGCCAGTTACTTTCACCGCCGATGCCTATCCCGACCGAATCTTCACCGGCACGGTAAAGCAGATCCGCAAGGCACCGCAGGTCGTCCAAAATGTCGTCACATACATAGTGGTGGTCGGTACCGAAAATTCCGATGAGCTGCTGTTGCCCGGCATGACCGCCAATCTGAGTGTGGTAGTGGCCAAGCGACAGGGCGTCTTGAAAGTGCCGAACGCTGCCCTGCGTTTCCGGCCGCCGAATGATACCGGGGACAAGGCGCGTTCAACCGCGCCGGCCATTGCCGAAACGGGCGCAGAGGCAGGAAGCCCGGGCGAGGTCTTTGTAGTTGGGCCAGACCGCGAGCCGAAGCTGGTTTCGCTCCGGCTTGGAATCACCGACGGTCGTACAACAGAGTTGCTGGCAGGCGACCTGACCGAGGGGCAGCAGGTCATTACAGGGCTTGCCACTGCTCCGCGTCGGGACGATGACGCGTCTTCCGTCCTGGTCAAGTTCCGGTTGCGGTGAGGCATCCATGGCCCTGATCGAAGTCGATCGGCTGCGCCATTGCTACCGTGTTGGCGGAGGACCGGTGTGGGCGCTCGAAGGGGTGACCATGACGATTCAAAGAGGCGAATTCGTCGCGGTGATCGGACCTTCTGGGTCAGGCAAATCTACCTTCATGAACATACTGGGCTGCCTCGACAGTCCCAGCGAAGGCCGCTACCGCCTGAACGGGGTTTACGTCGGTGGTCTCCATCACGATGAGCTCGCTGCAATCCGCAATCGCAACATCGGTTTCGTGTTTCAGTCGTTCAATCTGCTGCCGCGGGCCAGCGCACTAGAAAATGTGGAGCTGCCGCTTGTCTATCGCCGCATGTGGGCTGGAGAGCGGCGGCGCGCAGCCCTGGCGATGCTGGCCAGGGTAGGGCTCGCCGATCGGGCCAGACATACGCCTGCCGAACTCTCGGGCGGACAACAGCAGCGCGTTGCGATTGCCCGTGCTCTGGTGACGGAGCCTTTGCTTCTGCTCGCCGATGAACCCACTGGTGCGCTCGACAGCCAGACCGGGCTGGAGATCATGGCGATTTTCCGCCGCCTCAATGTAGAGGGCCTGACCATTGTGCTGGTCACCCATGAGGCGCAGATTGCTGCCCATGCCGATCGCATTGTGGCCTTTCGAGATGGTCGCGTTGTGTCCGACACCCCTGTCGCGCAACAGGCACGGTCTCTAGGTAACGCTCGCCATCTATCGCTGGCTTACAACAATGTCCGGTAGCACAAGAACTGCCCTGCGATCATTACGCTCCCATCATTTGCGCAGCGCGCTCACCATGTTGGGCATCATCATCGGTGTGGCCGCTGTCGTGGTGATGATCGCGATCGGGGTTGGTGCGCGCGAACGCATCGCAGCTCAGATCCGCAGCCTTGGCGCCAATCTCATCAGCATCAGTCCGGGCAGTGCGAAGATGGGCAGCGTCCGGCTTGGGGCCGGTGGCGCGCCGCGGCTGAGTGAAGAGGACGCGGCGGCGATCGGAATGGAAATCCCCGGCGTCGTGGTGGCGGCGCCACTCCTCCACGCACGCGAGCAGTTCACGATCGGTTCCAGCAATTGGCAAGGCGTGGTGCGCGGCGTGACGCCGGAATATTTCTCGGCGCGCGAATGGCGGGTTATCGTCGGGCAGGAGATGACCCCGGAGGACAACAAGCGCGTCGCCAATGTGGTGCTCCTCGGAACAACGATGCGGGAGAAATTGTTCGGAAGAGCCGATCCGGTAGGCGCCGCGATTCGCATCCGCGACGTGCCGTTCACGGTGATCGGACTGCTGGAGCGGAAGGGTCAGAGCGTATGGGGCGATGACCAGGACGATGTGGCACTTGTGCCGCTAAAGACGGTGCGACGTCAGTTCATCGGCACGAGCCGCGCCAATCCGACCTTCGTACACAGCATCACGGTCAAGTTCGCCAATTGGGCCTCGGCAGAGGACACGATGGCAGCTATCCGCAACCTTCTGTGGCAGCGCCACCGGTTGCGGACGGGTCAGGAAGACAGCTTCGTGGTGAGCAACCTCGCCGAAGCTGCGAATGTCGAGGGTTCGACCACGCGCGTGGTGTCGCTGCTGCTTTCGGCGGTGGCCTCAATTTCGCTGGTGGTGGGCGGGATCGGCATCATGAACATCATGCTGGTGACGGTGACGGAGCGGGTCCGTGAGATCGGACTGCGGCTTGCGGTCGGCGCGCGACGGCGAGATATCCTTGCCCAGTTTCTCGTTGAGGCAGCAACGCTGGCCTTGCTCGGCGGTATTCTGGGTGCCGCTATTGGGATTGCTACGGCAATCGCCGTTGGCTCTATCGCCCAATGGCCGGTGATCATCGACCTCAGCGCCGTCCTGCTGGCTATCGGCTTTGCGGCGGCTGTAGGCGTCTTCTTCGGCTATTATCCCGCCCGCAAGGCCGCAAGGCTACAGCCAATCGAAGCGCTGCGCACAGAATGAGGTTTGGCGCCACCGCGCGATAATCGGTTAATTTCGAAGCCGCAAAGCGCCTAATCAAAAGGCTACCACGCGCCGGGGACCACGCGGCGCGGAACAGTTCAATCCTGTTCCGCGCCGCAGAGCCACGCTATGCCGCTTATTTGAAAGAGTGGATCAGCTCCAGCGAGGTTACGGCGACTGCCAGATTGACGCCGGTCTGCGCCTGTACGTTGAGAGGCTGCAGCGAGAAGGCGCTGTTCAATCCGCCGACCAGAAGGTTGGCGCCGCCGCCGGTCACCAGGCTGGCCTCGGCGTTGACGCCATAATAGCTGCCGGCAAGATCGCCGGAATTACGATCGCGAGTGGCCGCCAGAACAGCCCATATCAATTCGCCTTGGTGCGTCTTGCCGACGTCGACGCCGAGCTTGGAAATGACCCCGGTATAGGCTTCGGGCGGGCCGCCATGATGAGGGCGAAAGGTGCAGGCCACGCCTTTGTTGGATGTGACGATATAGCCGGTGCCGCCATCGATGGTGCAGTCGAGCACGCCGAGCTCCAGCCTGCCCGCGCTGGCAGGGGCAGCGAGCACCGTGGTGGCGAGGGCGGCGGCACAGGCGAGTTTCTTGATCATGGGAGGGGTCCTTTTGCGAATTGCCTTGAACAACGGCTGAGCATCGCGAGCGTTCCGCCGAAAACTTGGCGCGATCAAGGCGGGCGTTAACGCACAGTGATTGAAGGCTTCGAAGGCATGCCAAAAACGGCAGGCCTGCCATATCAGGCCCAACGTCGCCGTCGGTTAGCCGGCGCTGGTGCGCGCCAGGCCGTCCTTGGCCGGCTGGTAGGTGGGATTAAGACGCACTGCCTCGCGGTAGGATTTCGCCGCCTTGGCCTTGTCGCCGCGCCGCTCGTAGATCAGCGCCTGGTTGGACCAGGCCTCGGCATTCTTGCCGTCGAGCTTGATCGCCATGTTGATGTCGGCGAAGGCATTATCCTCGTCGTTCATGGCGAGGTAGGAGAGGCCGCGGCCATTGTAGGGTTCGGCGGCGTCCGGCGCCAGCGAGATGGCGGTGGAGAAATCCTCGATGGCGAAAGCGTGCTGGCCCTGGCTCTGATAGATCAGGCCGCGATTGTGGTAGGCGCGGGCATCGGTCGTGTCGAGCTGGATCGCCTTCTGGAAATCGTTGAACGCTTCCTGGATGCGGCCGGCTTTGCGGTAGAGATTGCCGCGGCCGATATAGGCGGCGTCATAGTCGGGATTGATCTGGATCGAGCGGTTGTAGTCGGTAAGCGCGGCCGCCTGGTCGCCGAGGAAGCGCTGGATGAGCGCGCGGTTCGAATAGGCCTGGTAGAAATTCGGATTGAGCTGGATGGCGGTGTTGAAGTCCTTGAGCGCTGCCTGATACTGGCCGCCGCGGCCATAGGCCGAGCCGCGCACATTGTAGCCTTCCGGGTCCTGGGGACTGCGCTGGATAACGGCCGACAGCGAGGAGATGTTCTCGGCCGACCCTTGTGCCTTGTCGATGTTGGTGAATTCGCCGGTCGGGGCTGTCTGGCAGCCGGCGAGCGCCAGCCCGGAAAGCAAGGCTGCCGTCAGTGCAAAGCCGCGCAATGCGGTTCTGCGCTCCACGCTTATTGCATTCATGTCTGCTCTGTCCTCACTGCCCGCCGCGCCGTCAGGTCTGTTCCCTTCCGAACCGGCCTCTCCGAATCGAGGAATTCAAAACAAAAAGGTGGCGGCGATTACGCATCGCGCCACCTTGGATATCCTTCGAAAAGGACGAAAAATTGGCGTCAGAACCGCGGCGGACGCGGAGCACCGGCACCAGCAGCACCACCAGCCGCCACCGGGCGCGGGGTCATCGGCAGCAGGCCTTCGCGCTGGGCGCGCTTGCGGGCCAGCTTGCGGGCGCGGCGAACGGCTTCCGCCTTTTCGCGGGCGCGCTTCTCGGACGGCTTCTCGTAATGTCCGCGCATTTTCATTTCGCGGAAGATGCCTTCGCGCTGCATCTTTTTCTTGAGCGCGCGAAGCGCCTGGTCAACATTGTTGTCGCGGACGAGTACCTGCACGGGCAATCCTGTCTTTCGTGTTTGATATCAACAGGCAAGCGGCCATAGCCACTAGCCTCCGCGGCGATTTACACCACGAATTGTGGCGGCTGATAGCAGAATCATGCCGCTCTGTCCACTGCCGAAACGAAAAACCCGCCTCCGCGGCGGGTCGTCGGCGCAAATCAGCACCATGCCCAAGTACTTAGCATAACTGCCGTCAAAAAGCAAGAATCACGACCTCGGGTGTGTGCCTTCGCGACCGGGGTTCTGTCGCGCGGATGAGCGATCGTTGGCATTTCCGCCACCGATAAATTTCTGCTGCCCAATCCGGCAAAACGGCCCGCCTGGCTTGATCGATGAAGGAACCAACTTCGCTCCGCGGTGGTTGTTGCGGCGACGCAAGCAGAGGAGAAAACCGATGTCAGACACCCGTGAATGGCTTGTCCAGTGGCTCAGGGACGCGCATGCGATGGAGGAGCAGGCCGAAACCATGCTGAACGGACAGCTAAGCCGGCTGGAGAGCTATCCCGAGCTCAGTAGGCGCATCAGCCAGCACGTCGACGAGACGAAGGGGCAGGCCGCACGCCTCAGAACCTGCCTGGAAAGTTTAGACGAGGATACATCCACGCTGAAGGACGCCGGCGGCAAGCTGATGGCGGCGGCGCAGTCCCTGAGCGGCGTCTTCGCAGGGGACGAGGTGATGAAAGGTTCACTCGCGAGCTACACTTTCGAGCATATGGAGATTGCCTCCTACAGGATCCTCATCGCGGCCGCCGAATCTCTTGGCGAAACAGAGGTCGCCCGCGTCTGCGAGCAAAACCTGCGGGAAGAGGAGGCGATGGCCGAGTGGCTGAAAAACAACCTGCCCGCGACCACGGAGCAGTTCCTGGCTCGCACGGCGTCGGACAGCGACGATGCCAAGCGGTGAGGACAGCAGGCCGTCGGGCAAAGTGAAGCCATCTTCGGTGTGGCGGGCTTACAGCTATGCCTGGATTACCCTCGGCTTCTTCATCATCTCGCTTGTCGGCCACTGGGTCTTCGGCTGGTTCGCCTATCTCGACGAGCAGCGAGCGCTTGGCCAACCGCCCGAGTTCGGCGGCTATCTGATCGAGATGGGCCGCGACACGCTCGAAAACTGGCAATCGGAATTCCTGCAACTGCTTTGGCAGGTCGGTGGCCTGGCGTTCCTGCTCTTCGTCGGCTCGCCGCAATCTAAGGAGGGTACCGACCGGATGGAGGCCAAGATCGACGCGCTTCTCACCCTGGTCGATCCGCAGAAAGGCCAGGAGGCAATTCGCGAGTTGGACCTGCAGTATGACGGCCGGCATACCGACGAGCCGCACGCCCAGCGAAACTAAAGCTGGGGGCTGGAAATTTGGCCCGGAGCCGATCATCGCTCCGGGTTTTCTTCAAACGACGCAACCAGATCGCTATGATGCCGTGGCCAAATGAAGTCGCTCGAAATCCTCGAAGAACTCGCCGTAGTCGCAGGTTATTTCCTCGCCCGCCGCTATGTCGCGGATCGCGGTTGCCCCGCCATACCGCGAAAAATCCGTGTTCGGCATTTCGGCGTGGTTCATGAAGCGCCCATTGTCGACTTCATAGACCATGAATCCGGGCCGGTCCGGGCTTGGATAGGCATATCTGTCGAGCAATTCCTTGAGATGCGGCGGCGCGGCCTCATATTTTTCCATCGGGATCAGCCGGTCGAAATCCGGATCGAGCTGCCAGATCGACGTTCCCTTCCCGATCGGCTCGGCGGCGAACACGCCGACGCCCTCGATTGCGCTAGCAGCGATGTAGGTCCTGATCAGCAGCATGTTTTAGGCCCGTCTTCGAACAGCATTCTTCGAACAGAAAACGGAATCGCCAAATCGCGCCAAGAAAGCAAGCGCGGTTTTACGACATGCCCTTTTCCATCGTTCGCCGACGCGAAACGCCTCACGTCCGATTGATCGAGACGCCGCCATCGGCAAAGAGCGCCGTTCCGGTGGTGAAGCTCGACGCATCCGACGCCAGATAGAGCGCCGAGCGGGCGATCTCTTCCGGCTGCGCCATCCGCTTCAGAGCGTGGATGCCTTCGACGAAAGCCCGGGCTTCGGGTGTGGTCGTCGTCGCGCCCGGCGTGTCGGTGCCGCCGGGCAGCAGTGCGTTGACGCGCAACCCTTGTGCTCCGTATTCGGCCGCCAGAACCTGAGTCAAACCGATCAGCCCGGCCTTGGCCGCAGCGTAAGCGGCCATGCCCGGCATGCCGGCGGTGCGACCGACGAAGCTGGAGGTGAAGATCAGCGAACCGCCACCGCGCTCCAGTAGCGCCGGCACCTGGTATTTTGCACCGATAAAGGCGCCGGTCAGATTGATGTCGATGGTCTCGTGCCACGTCGCCAGCGACATGTCGGGAACCGGTCCCATCTGGCCGACGGAGCCAGCGTTGTTGAAGGCGATGTCGAGACCGCCGAACCTGTCCACCGCAAGATCCACAAGGGCATTGGCATAGGCTTCGTCTCGGACATCGCCAGCAAGGGCGATCGCGGTGCCGTCGGCTTCCTCGATTTCAGCGACGAGCGCGTCCAGCTCTGCCTGGCGACGGGCAGCGACGACCACCTTGGCGCCTGCCTCGGCAAAGAGTTTTGCCGTGGCGCGGCCGATGCCGGAACTGGCGCCGGTGACGATGGCGACCTTGTTGGTGAGTGCGAACATTTTTTTGCATCCTTTTTTCGCGCCAGCTTGGCCGGCAATCGGGGTGTTGATCGCAGGTCGAGGCGGCGCGAGCCACCCGATACCTGCGAAGGTGCCCGGATGCATCGTCGTTCGGCCCGCCGCTTCGGACCGGTCTTTTTTGTCGCGGCGCAAAACGGCAAGCGCCGTCGCAAACAGCGCAAGGCTGGCAGCGCTGTTTCGCTAGTGATACACCTCGCGCGCCGGCGCTCGATTGGATGCCCGGCCGCTATCTGCGAGGCTGGAACGTTGAAGAAATACTCGGTATTCGCCATCGCCCGTGAGGCCATGCGCGGCCACAAGGGCTGGGAGGAACAGTGGTCCTCGCCAGAGCCGAAGAAGGAGTACGACGTCATCATCGTCGGCGCCGGCGGCCATGGCCTGGCCACCGCCTACTACCTCGCCACGGTGCACGGCATCACCAATGTCGCGGTGCTGGAAAAGGGCTGGCTCGGCGGCGGCAATACCGGCCGCAACACCACCATCATCCGCTCCAACTATCTCTATGACGAGAGCGCCGGCATCTACGACCATGCGCTGAAGCTGTGGGACGGGCTCAGCCAGGAGCTCAACTACAACGTCATGTATTCGCCACGCGGCGTCATGATGCTGGCGCATAATGTCCACGACATCCAGGTGCTGAAGCGCCATGTCCACGCCAACCGGCTGAACGGCATCGACAATGAGTGGCTGACGCCGGAAGCGGCGAAGGAATTCTGCCCGCCGCTCAACATTTCGCGCGATGCCCGCTATCCGGTGATGGGCGCGACCCTGCAGCGTCGCGGCGGCACCGCCCGTCACGATGCCGTTGCCTGGGGCTATGCGCGCGGCGCTTCGGCGCGCGGCGTCCACATCATCCAGAATTGCGAGGTCACCGGCGTCAAGCGGGCGCCGAACGGTGCGGTCATGGGTGTCGAGACGACGCGCGGTTTCATCGGCGCCAGGAAGGTCGGCGTCGTTGCCGCCGGCCATTCGTCCGTCATCATGAACATGGCCGGCGTGCGCATGCCGCTGGAAAGCTATCCGCTGCAGGCGCTGGTGTCGGAGCCGGTCAAGCCGGTATTCCCCTGCGTGGTGATGTCGAACACCGTGCATGCCTATATCTCGCAGTCCGACAAGGGCGAGCTGGTCATCGGCGCCGGCACCGACCAGTATATTTCCTATTCGCAGACCGGCGGCCTGCACATCCTGCAGCACACGCTCGACGCCATCTGCGAGATGTTCCCGATGTTCACCCGCATGAAGATGCTGCGCTCGTGGGGCGGCATCGTCGACGTGACGCCTGACCGCTCGCCAATCCTGGCCAAGACGCCGGTGCCCGGCCTCTATGTCAATTGCGGCTGGGGCACGGGCGGCTTCAAGGCGACGCCGGGCTCCGGCCATGTCTTTGCCCACACCATCGCCAGGGACGATCCGCATCCGATCAATGCGCCTTTCACCATCGAGCGCTTCCGCACCGGCCGCCTCATCGACGAGGCGGCGGCGGCAGCGGTGGCGCACTGATGATGGCCGAGATGGCTGTCGCCATGCCGCTGATGCTCGCGGGAGAGCAAGGCCTGTTTCATTTTCCGTCGCCGGACGAGGTGCGCGTGCAGCCGATCAGTCGCGCCGAAAACGAGGCGGAATGGCCGTTTGCTGTCGATGACGGCGTTCTGGCCTGCGTCTGGAGCGGCGGGCAAAGAATCGTTTCCTTCTTTGAAGGTCGGCCATCCGATCTGGACGAGGACGAGCCATTCGAGCCGCGCGGCCTCATGGTCACCACCGATCCGATCCAGCTCACTATCGGCAACATGGCGAACCGCGCGCTTTTTCGCCCCGCGGCAAGCATCGAGGAGCGCATCCGGCTCGTCGCTCCTTTCGTGACGTTGGGCCAGAGGCTTTGCGATCAACCTGCCGGCGCTCGCGTCGGCCACGGCGAATTGTAGGAACAATCATGCTTCTCATCCGCTGCCCCTATTGCGAGGAAGAGCGTCCGGAACTCGAATTCCGCAACGCCGGCGAGGCGCATATTGCACGTTCGTCAGATATGGCCGCGACAAGCGATGACGACTTCGAAAAGTTCTTCTTCATCCGCTCGAATCCCAAAGGCATCATCCATGAGCGCTGGCGGCACATGCATGGCTGCGCGCGGTTCTTCAATGCCGTGCGCGATACCGTCAGCGACAGGTTCCTGATGACCTACAAGGCCGGCGAGCCGAAGCCCGCGAAGCTGCCGGGAGCCTCCAAATGATCGCAGCGTTCCGCATTCCCGGCGCTGGGCGCCTCAAGCAGGCAGAGACGGCCAGCTTCAGCTTCGACGGCCGGCCCTATGCCGGTGTCGAGGGCGATACGCTGGCCTCGGCGCTGCTTGCCAACGGCGTCCATCTGGTCGGCCGCTCGTTCAAATACCACCGGCCGCGCGGCTTCCTGTCCGCCGGGGCGGAAGAGCCCAACGCGCTGGTTGAAGTCAAGCGCGACGCAGCGCGCAAGACGCCGAATGTCCGCGCCACCGTGCAGGAGCTCTATGACGGGCTGACGGCACAGTCGCAGAACCGCTGGCCGTCGCTTTCCTTCGACGTCAGCGCGGTCGGCGACATCGCCTCGCCGCTGCTTTCGGCGGGCTTTTACTACAAGACCTTCATGTGGCCGAAGTCCGCCTGGAAGAACCTCTACGAGCCCAAGATCAGGGCTGCGGCCGGCCTCGGCGTCGCCCCCGACCAGCCGGATCCCGACCACTATTCGGCGCGCTATGCCCATTGCGACGTGCTGGTGGTGGGCGGTGGCGCTGCCGGCATCGCCGCCGCACTTGCCGCGGCCGAAACCGGCGTGCGCGTCATCCTTGCCGACGAACAGGCGGATTTCGGCGGCAGCCTTCGTTTCGAGAGTGGCGCCAGGGTCGACGGCCAGGATGGTTTTGCCTGGGCGCAAGGTGCAGTCGCCAAGCTCAAGGCCATGGACAATGTCCGCGTGCTGTCCCGCACGACGGCCTTCGGCTATTACGCGCAGAATTTCGTCGGGCTGGTCGAGCGCGTCAGCGATCATCTGCAGAGCCCCGGCCGCGACCTGCCGCGCGAGCGGCTGTGGCAGGTCCGCGCCAGCCGCGTGGTGCTGGCAACCGGCGCCATCGAGCGGCACATGGTGTTTGCCGACAACGACCGGCCCGGCATCATGCTGGCGTCGGCGGCGCGGACCTATCTCAACCACTACGGCGTCGCGGTCGGCAGGAATGTCGGCGTCTATACGGCCAATGATTCCGCCTATGCGGCGGCGATCGACCTGAAGAAGGCCGGCGTCGGCGTGGCGGCCATCGTCGATCTGCGCGACAACCCGACCGGACCGGTGATCGATGAGGCGAGGGCGCTCGGCATCGAGGTCAATTTCGGCCGCGCGGTGATCCGCGCCGGCGGCAAATTGCGCGTCTCGTCGATGACCGTGCAGCCGAAGAACGGCGGCGGCGAGCGCACCATCCCGGTCGACGCGATCCTGATGTCGGCCGGCTGGACGCCGTCGGTGCATCTGTTCTCGCAGTCGCGCGGCAAGGTTGCCTTCAACGACGAGACCAAGCGCTTCGTGCCCGGCGCCTATGCGCAGGACTGCGTCTCCGTCGGCGCCTGCAACGGCACGGACGGGCTGTCGGCGACGATCGACGAGGCCTATGCGGCGGGCGCCAAGGCGGCCAAGGATGCGGGCGTCAAGAATGCCGGCGCCAGCGCCAAGCCGAAGGTCGACGCCAGCGAGAGCTGGTCGCGCGGCATGCTGGGTGCGGCGCCCGGCGCCGGTGCGGACACGATGGTAAAGGCCTTCGTCGATTTCCAGAACGACGTCACCGCCAAGGACATCCGCCAGGCGGTGCATGAAGGCATGCGCTCGATCGAGCACGTCAAGCGCTTCACCACCAACGGCATGGCGACCGACCAGGGCAAGACCTCCAACATGCACGGCCTGGCCATCGCAGCCGAGACGCTGGGCAAGCCGATCCCGCAAGTCGGCCTGACGACGTTCCGCGCGCCCTACACGCCGGTCACCTTCGGCTCGATCGTCGGACACGCGCGGGGTCCGCTCTTCGACCCGACCCGCAAGACGGCGATTCATCCCTGGGCCGAGCGCCAAGGTGCCGTGTTCGAGGATGTCGGCCAATGGAAGCGCGCCTGGTATTTTCCCAAAGCGGGCGAAGACATGCATGCCGCCGTCGATCGCGAGTGTGTCACCGTGCGCAAGACCGCCGGCCTGTTCGATGCCTCGACGCTGGGCAAGATCGAGGTGGTCGGGCCGGATGCGGCCAAGTTCATGGAACTGCTCTACACCAATCCGTGGGAGAAGTTGGAGCCCGGCCGCTGCCGCTATGGCATCATGCTGCGCGAGGACGGCTTCATCTATGACGACGGTGTCGTTGGAAGACTGGCGCCGGACCGTTTCCATGTGACGACGACGACGGGCGGCGCGCCGCGGGTGATGAAC
Source organism: Mesorhizobium sp. M6A.T.Ce.TU.016.01.1.1 (assembly GCF_003997065.1). Taxonomy (NCBI): domain Bacteria; kingdom Pseudomonadati; phylum Pseudomonadota; class Alphaproteobacteria; order Hyphomicrobiales; family Phyllobacteriaceae; genus Mesorhizobium; species Mesorhizobium sp. M6A.T.Ce.TU.016.01.1.1. Next base: position 75,275 of record NZ_RZTJ01000022.1, read on the forward strand.
CATATGGAGGATTACCTCCAGACCGAGTTCCCGCATCTCAACGTCTGGCTGACCTCGATCACCGAACAGTGGGCGGTGATCGCCGTGCAGGGACCGAAGTCTCGGGACATCATCGCGCCGCTGGTCGAAGGCATCGACATGTCGGACGACGCGCTGCCGCATATGTCGGTGCGCGAAGGCAAGATCTGCGGCGTGCCGACGAGGCTGTTCCGCATGTCGTTCACCGGCGAGCGCGGTTTCGAGGTCAACGTGCCCGCCGACCACGGCCAGGCCGTCTGGGAAGCGCTGTGGGCCGAGGGCCAGAAGCATGGCGCCTGCGCTTACGGCACCGAGGCGATGCACGTGCTGCGCGCCGAAAAAGGCTACATCATCGTCGGCCAAGACACCGACGGCACGGTGACGCCTGGCGATGCCGGTCTCGACTGGGCGGTCGGCAAGAAGAAGACCGATTTCGTCGGCATTCGCGGCATGGCGCGGCCGGATCTTGTCGCCCAGGGCCGCAAGCAGCTTGTCGGCCTGAAGACCAAGGACCCCAAGGTGGTGCTGGAAGAAGGCGCGCAGATCGTCGGCGATCCGAAGCAGGCGATCCCGATGACCATGATCGGCCATGTCACCTCCAGCTATTGGTCGCAAAATTGCGGCCGCTCGATCGCGCTGGCTCTGGTTGCCGGAGGCCGTGATCGGACGGGCGAGACGCTTTACGTGCCGATGCCAAACGGGACGATCGAGGTGGAGGTCACCGGCATGGTGTTCTTCGACCAGAAGGGGGAGCGCCTCAATGGCTAAGGCCGCCGCGAAGAAAACTGCCGCCACTGCGCCGTCGGCCGAACGCCGCCCGGCGCTCGCCGGCCAGGAATTTTCCGCCACCGGCGTCGCACTTGCTGTGTTGCCGCCGGCGGAGCGCATTTCGCTGCGCGCGCCGGAGGCCTCAGTCGCGGCGCTTTCGAAGGCGCTCGGCGTGACCCTGCCGCGAAAGCCCAAAACCTCGGCGGCAAAGGCCGGGCGCACTGCATTGTGGCTAGGGCCGGACGAATGGCTGGTCATCGACGAGGCGGCAAAAGATCCGCTCGCCGACTGCGTTGAGGTGACCGCGCTGCATTCGGCGGTCGGCATCTCGCATCGCAACGTCGCCATATCGGTCACCGGCCCGGCAGCCGCGGCAACAATCAATTCAGGCTGCCCGCAGGATCTGTCGCTTGACGCCTTTCCAGTAGGCGCGGCGTCGCGCACCATTCTGGGCAAGGTCGAGATTGTGCTGTTGCGCATCGCGGCCGATGCGTTCCGGGTCGAATGCTGGCGTTCCTTCTCCGATTATGTCTTTACTTTCCTGTCGGAGGCGGCAGGCGACGCGGCGGCTTAGGAACATTCGCTGCGCTCGACCGTTTGCCGGAGCAAGTCGAGGGAGAATGTCGATGCCGTCGAAATCCGCGCCGAATCCACCGGTCCAGAAGACGTCGGCCGTGCGCTCTCTCGAACACGAGAAGCACGAAGAATCAAACATCGAAGAGGAGCTCGAGGAAGGCCTCGAGGACACGTTTCCGGCCAGCGATCCGGTGTCGATCACCGGGACTTCGATTTCCGGCGCTCCCGCAAGGCCCGGCAAGGCCAAGATCGTGGCCGGAATGAAGAAGCGCAGGAAATAGCTTCCATCAGGCTCCAGCGGAGCCGGGCTGAAATGGCCACGAAAACGGGCGGTCAGGATTTCCTGCCGCCTATTTGTTTGACCCTCAGAATGTGCTGGGCACGATCCACGGATCGATGTCGATGCCAAGCCGCGGGCCCTTGCTTTCAGTCGAGCCATCGCGAGTGGCCGAGCCTGCCTTTTCCACCGATCCGGTCGCGCCGCAATCGAGCTTGATGTTGGTGTCGGCGCAGGCGGCTGGCGCCTGCTTGCCGGGCTGACTCTGGCCGGCGAGGGCCGCACCCGACAATGCCAGGACGGCTACGAGGGCGAGAATTGTCTTTTTCATCGTCTGTCTCCGGTTTCGTCGGCTGAAATTTTTCGTACATGTACGATATGGCGTACATATACGCCCGACAGTCGCGGGGTTCAAGCCGCAAATCGTACATGTACGAACAATTCTATTTGAATGTTTGGAATCGCATCGCGTCGGCACGCGCCGCCCGGCGCCGTTCACCAGTGCCTTGCGAGATATTCAGGTCTTCGAAACCAAGAATCCTTCAGCAGTTGGCCGGCGTTCCGGTCAGCGGCGGCACGTCCTGAGTGGCCAGCCCGGCAAGCGTGAAGTCGCACATCCGCTTCACGAAAGCCTGCTGATCGCCGAACGGATAAAATGGAAAGGTGATCAGCAGCGAGATCGTGCCGTGGCCGACCGCCCACAGCATGGTGGCGATGGCGCGTGGGTCGCCCTTGAGCCTGCCGGCGGCAACGCAGGCCTCGACTCTGCTGATCAGCACCTTCATCAACGGGTTGCCCTCTTGCATCTCGGCGAAGGTCCTACCTTCCGGCGGTCTGGTCTTTTCCGTCATGAACACCGTGCGGTATTCGTTGGGATTGCCGAGGCCGAAGGCCGCATATTCGGTCATCACCACCTGCAGCGCCTCGATCGGATCGTCGGCCGGATGATCCTCGATACGCTTTGCCAGAGTCTCGAAGGCATCCTCGGCCAATGCGAACAAGATGTCCTGTTTGTCGGCGAAATAGGAATAGACCGACATCGGAGCATAGCCGACGCGCTTGGCCAGCTTGCGGATGGTGAGGCCTTCATAGCCTTCCTCCTGCACGAGCTTGTGCGCCGCATCGACAAGCTCGGAGCGCAGTTCGGCCTTTTGTTTCTCGCGGCGTGTCTGGACGCTGAGCTGCAATTTGCCTGCCTTTATCCGTTGGTGGTTGGCTAAATTATATACGCTGTACGGAAACGGACAAGGCGCTGTCAAAACCAGCCTGAGCGTTCCGACATGCCCGTTTTCTTCTCACGTGAGGTGTTACCCCGACCCAAACGGGCAACATCGGGCCGTTACAAACGACCGATAGTTCGCTGCTCTGCAAAAATTTCCGTTTTGGGGAGGCCGATATGGCCACGACTGAGCTTTCGTCCGGCGTGTCGGACGTGGATCCACTTTCTCATGATGCCAGGCTGGCACTCAGGCGAGTCGTCATGGTTGCATGGTTGGCGATCGCACTCGGCTTCGCCATGGAGGCCCTTATTCTGGCTGGCAGATTTGCAGCAGGCTCCCACCCGGCTACCACCCAGGTCCTGATCGAATTGGCGCAAGGCGTGACATGGGCGTTCTTCGTCTGCGCCGGCGTCAGCCTCGGCACGGCGCTCGCCAAGGTGCGAGCCTCGCTCGGCGGCTTGATCAGCGCAATCTCGGCGCCACTGGCGATGGGCATCGCCAAGGGGACGCAAAAGGTCATGGTAAGTACGCTTGATGCGGCCGCAAAGCCGGCCATCCTCTCGCTCACGACGTTGGGGGTGCTGCGGGCGATCGAATACGGCCTGCTCGGCTGGATACTGGCCTCGCTGGCGTCGAAGGAAGAACCCCGTCCGCTCCATTTCGCGCTGGCAGGCGCCTTGATAGGCGCGGTGTTCGGCGGCGGAATCACGGTGCTGACGATCGAGACGGCCGCGGCGAAGGACGTCGCCCTCGCACTGCCGCAGGCTATCGCAACCGGCCTCAACGAGATCGTGTTTCCGATCGGTTGCTCACTGGTCGTCTACATCGCTCTGCAGATCGGCCGGCACATGAAGTTCATCTCCAGCGACGCTCGCTGAGCCGTCTATGCCGCCTCTGGCTGGCGCTCGATCAGCGTCAGCGTCAGCCAGCGGGCGGTCAGGGCCGGCTTTTTCGAACCCTCGATCTCGATGGTCACGTCATGCGCCGTCTGCACCCAGCCCGACGGCCTGACCTTCACGTCGGCCAGCACGAAACGGGTGCGGATGCGCGCGCCGGTCTTCACCGGCGCCAGGAAGCGCAGCGAATCGAAGCCGTGATTGACGCCCATCTTGCTGTTTTCGAGCGGCGGCATGGTCTCGAAGGTCATCGCCGACAGCAACGAAAGCGACAGGAAGCCATGCGCGATGGTGCCGCCGAACGGCGTCTCGCGCTTGGCGCGCTCCGGATCGCAGTGGATGAACTGGTGGTCGTCGGTGGCGTCGGCAAACTGGTCGATCATGCGCTGCGAGACCACCCGCCACGGCGACACGCCGACTTCCTTGCCGACGCTGGCCAGAAGCACATCGAGACTGATCGGTTCCACGCTGATGTCCTCCATTTCAACCGTCCGGAGCGCGAGCGGCTTCATTCCTTGAACAGTGTCAGCCCATGCTGCACCGACTGCCCGCCATCGATCGGCAGGACGGCGCCGGTGACATAGCTGCCGGCACGGCTGCACAAATAGAGCGTTGCGCCGGCAATGTCATCCGGCGCGCCGATGCGACGAAGCGGAACATGGCCGCCGACATGGTTGGCCTGTTCCTCGGTCGCGGTGGCGAAGGCGGTCATCCGGCTCTGAAAGGGCCCGGGGGCGAAGGCGTTGACGGTAATGCGACGGGCGGCGAACTCGATCGCAAGCGTGCGCGTCAGATGGTGAACCGCAGCCTTGGAGGCAGAGTAGGAATAAGCGTCGTCGGCCAGCGGCTGTGTGCCCATCACCGAACCCAGATTGATCACCCGGGCCGGATCGGCGTCGCTGGCGGCAGCATCGAGCAGCGGCAGAAGCTCGCGCGTCAGATGGAAGACGGCGGTGACATTGACGCCGAACACCTTGGCCCAGGCATGGTAGGGGAAGCTTTCCAGCGGCGCCCCCCAGGAAACACCGGCATTGTTGACCAGGATGTTCAGCCGCTCCGTCCGTGCCTTGACCTCGGCGACCAGCGCAGCGATGCCAGCCTCGCTGGAAACATCCCCGGAAAAACCCTCGGCCCGGCCGGAGCCGCCGAGGCCGTTCAATTCGCCGGCAACGCTGATGCAATCCTCGCCCTTGCGCGAGGCGATCATCACGGTGGCGCCAGCCCTGACCAAAGCGGTCGCCGCCATGCGGCCGATGCCGGTCGCAGCCCCGGTCACCAGCGCGGTCTTGCCGGCCACAGAAAACAGCTCGTCCAGATAGCTCATTGTAGGGTCTCCGCGCCTTTGCTTCGCGGCCCCGGGGGGCGGCGTCGCGTTGACAAGACTATTCGAACTACGATCATCTCTGCCGCGGGTAAAGTGCCGTGGTTAGGGCAAATCTCTTCAGGCAAATGACAGTGCCCAATTTGCATTGGAGATCAATTTTGTTGAAGTCAGCGCCGCCCCTCATCGCCCTGCCGGGCACTTCTCCCCGTATAGTGACGGGGAGAAGTGGCTGAAGCGATTGCCTGCCTGGTGCGCCGCTGCCTGACCCGAACCTACTCCGCCGGCTCGACATTGGTGTAGGCGGCTTCCTCGAGCTCGCGCTTCAGCCGTGATGCCTCTTCCACCTTGGGTGTGACGAAGCGACCGAGCAGGAGATAGGCGACCGGGGTCAGGAACAGCGTCGAGACGGTGGCCAGGCCCAACCCGCCGACGATCACCCAGCCGAGCGCGATGCGCGCCTCGGCGCCGGCGCCGCTCGCCAGCACCAACGGCACGCCGCCGAGCACGGTGCAGATCATCGTCATCATCACCGGCCGCAGCCGGATGGTGGAGGCCTGCTCGATCGCCTCGCGCACGCCAAGCCCGCGGTCGCGCAACTGATTGGCGAACTCGACGATCAGGATGCCGTTCTTGGCCATGACGCCGACCAGCAGCACCAGGCCGATCTGGCTGTAGGCGTTGAGGCTGGTGCCGCTGAGCAAAAGGGCAAAGATCGCGCAGGCGAGGCCGAGCGGCACTGTCGCCATGATGATGACCGCGCTGACGAAGCTCTCGAACTGGGCGGCGAGCACCAAAAGGATGATGACCAGCGAGAAACCGAAGATGGTGATCATGGCACTGTTGGTTTCGCCCAGCGTCGCCGCCTCGGCCAAGGGGACGATGCGGCTGCCCGGCGGCAGGAGCGGCGTGGCGATTGCCTCGGCGCGGGTGAGCGCCTGGCCGAGCGCGAAATCGCCGCTGAGGTTGGAGGTGATCGCCACCGACGGCTGTTGCTGCTCGCGGGTCAGCGAAGGCGGCACGGCGCGCTCGGTCAGCGTGGCAATGGTCGACATCGGCACGAAGCGGCCGTCGGCCGTCTTCAGGAAGATATTCTCCAGGTCGGTTGGATCGTTGATCGGGTTGGTCGTCGAGACGAGCTTCACCCCGTAGCTGCGGTCGGCGATATAGACGTCGACGACATCATTGCCGTCGAGCATGGCCTGGAAAGTGTCGGCAAGCCCGGTGATGTCGATGCCGAGGTCCGAAGCGCGCTCGCGGTCGATGGCCACGGAAAGCTGGGGTTGCGTCGGGTCGACGGAGAGCCGGGGCGACTGGAAGCGGGGATCCTTTTGCATCTCGGCGATGATCTTCACCGCAGCGTCGCCGAGCGCCGCGCGGTTGTTGCCGACCAGCGCGAACTGCAGGCCGTTGCCAGCGCCGCGAATGCCGAGGCTGTTGGGCTGCATCGGAAAGACGCGCACGCTTGGCACCTGCCGGGTGAGCCGGCTGATGTCGGCCATGATTTGCTGCTGGCTGCGCGTGCGCTCGTCCCAAGGCGCCAGCGTCATGACCATGAAGCCGGCATTGTAGGCGCCGTTCCGGCCGGCGCTCTCGAACGTGTTGCGGATTTCGCCGGAATCGCGCAGCGGCTGGATCAGTTTTTCGATCTTCTCCATCTGCTGCGTCGTGTAGTCGAGGCTGACCCCTTGCGGCGCGTCGACGCGCATGAGCACGACGGCACGGTCCTCGGTCGGCGTCAGTTCCTGGCGGATCGTGCCAAACAGCGTGAAGGCGGTGGCTGCAAACAGCAGCGCGACCAGAAGCACGATCCACGGCGCGTCGAGGCAGATGCGCAGGCAGCGCCGGTAGAGCGTGTTCAGCGCGCCGCCGATGCGGGCGCCGATGCCGCTGCCGCCTTCGTGGTGAAGCGGCGCGGCCGACAGCATGCGTGAGGCAAGCATCGGACAAAGTGTCAGCGCCACGACGGCGGACAGAAGCACCGATATGGCGAGAACGAAGCCGAATTCGCGGAACAGGCCGCCGGTCTGCCCGGGCAGGAAGGAGATCGGCACGAAGACGGCGACCAGCGTCAGCGTCGTGGCAATGACGGCGAAGAACACTTCCTGGGCGCCGAGCACGGCAGCGGCGCGTGGTCCCATGCCTTGGTTGCGTCGTCGCACGATGTTTTCCAGAACGACGATGGCGTCGTCGACGACCAGGCCCGTCGCCAGCACCAGGGCGAGCAGCGTCAATATGTTGACCGAGAAGCCGGCGAGATAGATAGCGGCGATCGTCCCGATCATGGCGACCGGCATTGCGAGGCCCGGAATGAGCGTCGCGCGCCAGTCGAGGAGAAACACATAGATGACGATCAGCACGATGGAGACCGACAGGCCGAGGGCGATCTCGACCTCATGCACTGCGCCGTTGACGAAGACCGCGTCGTCGCTGGTGACCTTGATCGACATGCCCTGAGGCAGGTCTGCCTGCAGGTTGTCGACGGCGGCCCTGACGCCGGTCGAAATATCCAGCGTGTTCGATTCCGCCTGGCGGATAATGCCGAGACCGATGCCAGTCTTGCCGTTCGAACGCAATGTGGTCTGGCCGATGTCGGGGCCAAGCGTGACGGTGGCGACGTCGCGGATGCGGGTCGTGCCGCCGATGATGATGTTCTCGAACTCCTCCGGCGTGGTCACGTCCGCCGTCGTGCGCACGATGAGGTCCTGGTTGGTCGTGGTGATCGAGCCGGCCGGCGAATCGAAAGCGACCGAGGCCAGCGCTGCCCTCATATCGGCGACGGTGAAGCCCAGGCTGGCGAGCTTGTTCTGGTCGACATCAATGCGGAAGATCTTGTCGCGGTCGCCATAGACCTGGACGTCGGCTACGCCGGGCACGGCGGCAAGTTCATCCTCGATCTGGTCCTGGACCAGCACCGTCATGTCCTGCACCGACATGGTGTCGGAGGTGACAGCCAGTCGCATCACCGGCTCGGAATTGGCATCGGCCTTGACGATGCGCGGTGCATCCGCCGTGTCCGGCATCTGGTCGGCGACGCGGCCGACGCCGTCGCGCACATCGGAGGCGGCGACGTCGAGGTCGACGCCATCATTGAATTCGATGGTGACGCGGCTCGTGCCGAAGGACGACGTGGACGAGATCGACTTCACACCGGAGACGCGGGCGACCGCGCCCTCAATCACGTCGGTCAATTCGCGGTCGACGGTCTCGGCCGCCGCGCCTTCAAAGGTTGTGTTAACGGTGACGACGGCGCGGTCAACGTCCGGCAGTTCGCGGATTTCGACGCCGTAGAAGGCGGCAAGGCCGGCGACCGCGATCAGTGTGTTCAAGACGAAGGCCATCACCGGCCTGCGGATGAATAGCGCGGTAAAGCCTGTGTCGCTGGCGGCGTTGTTGGAAGCGGTCATCAGCCGTCGGCGTCCGCGGCGCGCTGTTCTTCGCCGGCGATGGCGACCTCGCCGCCTTCGCTGACGCTCTGGGTGCCTTCGGTCACCACCATGTCGCCGCTGACGATCGGGGCGTCGATCAGCACGGTCTCGGTGTTGCGCTGGATGATGCGGACGGCCACCCGCTTGGCCTTGCCGTCCGCGATCGCCCAGACATAGGCGCCGTCCGATCCCCACTGGATCGCCAGCGGACTGACGGCTGGATAGCTGTCGCCGGGGAATTTCATGGCGATCCGGAAGGACATGCCGGCACGCAGCGAATCGGCCGGATTGGCGATCTTTGCCTTGACCAGAAGGGTGCGGCTGGCATCGTCGATGTGGTTGTCGATGGCGGCAACCGTTCCGGTATAGGCTTTGTTGGGATTGGCGATCGGCGTCGCCGACAATTGCGCGCCGACCTTGACGGCGGCGGCGAAGCGCTCCGGCACCCAGAATTCTACCAGTATGCTGGAGCGGTCGTCGAGGGTGGCGACCGCCGACTGGCTGGTCACATAATTGCCGGCTGATATTGGCAGGATGCCGACGACGCCGGCGATCGGCGCGACAATCGAGCGGCGCTGCAAGGCCAGTTCCGCATCGCGAAGCGCCAGCTTGGCATTGGCCAGCACCACTTCGGCATCGGCAACGGCGACCGCCGTCGCGGCGTTGGATGCGCGCAGCGATTTGACTCGAACGAGCTTGGCCTGCGCATCCTGCAAAGCAACTTTGGCGCGGTCCTGTGCGATCACCTCGGTGTCGGAATCGAGGGTGGCAATGACCTGCCCCTTTTCGACATGGGCGCCGGACTCGACCACGAATTCAACGAGGCGGCCGGAACTGTAGGGATTGACCGTCACCGAAGCGTTGGCGCGGCCAGTGCCGATTGCCTGCAGGCGATCGTTGATGATGGCCGCGGCCGCCGGCAACGCGACGATAGTCACCCTCTGGCCGGCGGCGTTGCCGCTGCCTGCTTGCCCGACCTTATCCACGGCGCCCGTTGGCGGCGTTGCGGCATAAGCCCAGTCGATGCCCCAGCGCGCCAGCACATCCGGCGCGCCTGGAAAAAAGCGAACCCAGGCGGCCGCGGCCGCGACCAGGATCACAAGTGCAAAAACGATCTGTTTCCAGGTGGCCATCGGCGCTCCGGTTGGCAAATATACCGTCTACGGCTCCCAAGGTGAAGTAGACGCGACGGCACACTCCGACACGCAGGATGACTCGTCGATATCAAAGCTTTATGGCAATTCTCCCACTCGCTTGCACATTAAATCGGTGTAACCTTGATAAGGGCTACGCTTGGGTCAAATTGGATCGGCCGGCTGCCGCCCGCTTCAGATGTGGCTCCCTTTGCTATCAATCTTCTTCAAGTCGAGCCGCGGAATGAGAAAGTCCAAGAATGCTTTAACCTTGGGGGGCTGAACGCCGCCGCCTGGCCGGATCGCATAGAGGGTCGGCTCGGGCCCTGCCCACTCGGGCAGGACACGGACCAGTCTTCCAGCGGCAACGTCCGACTTGACGCGCACATGGTTGGTCATGAACAGGCCAACTCCTTCCAGCAGGAACCCGTGAAGGGCCTCTGGATCGCTGGCGACGGCCACTGCTCGTACTTTGAACTGGGACCGCTCGCCGCCGCTCGATAGGGGCCATTCTACCGCCGGACGATTGAAATAGAACTCTGTCAACAGACAGGCATGTTCCGCCAGCTCCGAAGGATGCTGTGGCATTCCTGCACGTTCCAGGTAGGCCGGGGCTCCATAGATGCCCATCGGCAATGCGCCGAGCCGCCGAGCCGTGAGCGTGGAATCGGGCAGGGTGCCTTCCTGGAGCCGGAAAGCGACGTCGATGTCCTTGGCGACGAGGTCGACGACCTCGTGCCCAAGAAGCAATTGCGGGAACACCTCTGGATAGAAGCGGCGAAACTCGGTGAGCAGCGGCGCGAGGACGCGAGTTGCCAGCCAGTACGGGGCAGTAATCCGAAGCCACCCGCGCGGATGTTGCTGCAACTCCGCCACTGCGTTCTCCGCATCCTCCAGATTCTTCACCACTCGCTCGCAGTGCTGGAAATAGACCGCTCCCGCTTCAGTCAGTTTCAGGCTGCGCGTTGTCCGATTCAGCAATTGTGTGTGCAGTCTGGATTCCAGCTCCTGCACCTTCCGGCTGACCCGTGTCTTCGGCACCTTGAGCACGCGCGCTGCCGCTGTGAAGCTCCCCTCCTGCACCACCTTTACGAAAGCGACCGTATCGCTGAAGTCGCGCAGCATATGGGGCCTCCAGCAAATTCGGATTGTCTCTCATTTCGAGACATTGATGTCTGAATCCGCTCGATAATCAAGCCGTATCCCTCAGGGTAGATCATGATTGTCCTATCAACAGCAAACCCAACTGGAGACTACCATGATCAAATCCCTAGCGATCGCCGTCGGTGCGCTGACGCTTTCGGCAACTGCTGCCGGTGCGCAGAGCGTGCCGCTCCGCAACATCGTTCTCGTCCATGGCGCCTTTGCCGACGGAGCTGGATGGCGGGGCGTCTATGACCAACTGACAAGCCGTGGCTATAAAGTCTCGATCGTCCAGAACCCGCTCACGTCGTTCGAGGACGATGTCGCCGCAACGCGTCGCGTGCTCGCCCGGCAGGATGGGCCAGCCATTCTCGTCGGCCATTCCTACGGTGGCACGGTAATTACAGAAGCCGGCAACGCTGCCAATGTTGCGGGCCTCGTCTATGTCGCCGCCTTCGCGCCAGAGGTCGGTCAATCCACGCTGGACCAATATGCCGAGGTTCCTCCGCCGCCGAACTTTCAGCCTGACGTGCAGCCCGATGGCTTTGCGTTCTTGAAAACTGAGACGTTTAAGGACGGCTTTGCTGGGGATACCAACGATGCCGACGCCGCATTCCTGCGCGACTCCCAGGTGCCGATCGCTATGAGGGCGCTTGAGGCCAAGGTGACGACGGCGGCATGGAAGACCAAGCCGAGCTGGTACGTTGTCGCGACTGAGGACGGCGCTATTGCGCCCGAATTGCTTCGGAGCACCGCCGATCGTATTGGGGCGGTCACGACCGAGGTCAAAGGCAGCCATGTGGTGTTCCTTACCCAGCCGGAGGCTGTAGCCGACGTGATCGAACAGGCTGCCAAGGGTGTGGTGCTGGGCGATACCGCGGTGGCACCGAACTGACAGCGCCCAACCGTAGCTCTGAGCCACGGCCAAGAGCGCAAGCGGAAAACGCGCAAGATACTAGTGCATCCCCGGGGGCGTCATCGACGCTCCCGGCATATGACAGGAAGGTCGGATTAGGACCCGGTCGAGTCGTCGCTTTGGTGCTCTTTGAGACGCGGCAGCGCTGGAGCAGCGAAGTTTCAAACCGACTCGTACCGCTGCTCTATTGTGAGCATCGGACTTCTCAAAGCCGGTGCTCACCCCCGGGCCCGAGGGCAGGCTTCTGGTGCGAGCCGCTGAACTCAGTCCGATCCCGCCTGCCGGTCGTCGAGCGAGATGTCTGGAGGACTTGTTTGAGGGCCTCAAGTCTGTTGCGCTGCGACGCTCGCTCGGCGGTCCCGTTCTTCGCTGATGGCACCAACAGCCGGGACGAATGGTTCCAGCCGTCCGGCCGCGCCGCCATGCAGATCCGCCGAAACCGTCGGGCTCCAGTCCCCGTTTGCCATGAATACCGCGTTGCAGACCGGACATGGCCGCGTGATCCTTGAATTTTCCTGTTTTGTTCCCATATAGAAGGACAGGATCGGAGACGGTTCCGCGGTATGGCCCTTGGCCTTGCGCGGCTAACAGTTCTCCGCAAAAAAGATTTGAAATGGTTGTTGACAGTTTGGACGGGCGCCGACTATATACGCCTCACCAACGAGGGCGGCGCGCCGCTGGCGACGAAGAAGTTCGCTTCTAGATCTGCCCTCTGCGAAATTCAAGAGAGCCGCGTGAGCGACACTCGAACGGCCCCGAGC
>NZ_RZTJ01000023.1:0-83712 GCF_003997065.1 Mesorhizobium sp. M6A.T.Ce.TU.016.01.1.1
GTGCAAGCCGTTGGGGGTGGGCAGTATCTCACCTGAATTTTCGGCGGTGCGGGGGCCCAGGCTCTGTGACCGGGAGCAATACGACCGAAACGAACAGGAATAAGCGCCCAGCCGCTGCGTCGTCCGGCTCAGGTGATCCCGGTCACATCCTCACCAGACCGAGGCCGGCAAAAGCCAAGGCGATTCCTGAGGCGATGGTTCGCGCCTGGTTCCAGAACTGCCATCGTTGTGAATAATCCTGCCAGATATGGCGCGCAGTCTCGATATCGTCGGGAATGGCAGTTGCGGCCAATGCCTCGTTCATTGGCACGTTCACCGTCAATGTGAGGAAAAGGCCTGATGTCAGATAGACGAGCGCTGCCGCCGCGAACCAAAACGCAGGCGACTTGCGGCCATCGAAACGCATCGCGGCAGCCGTGAGCCCCAGGACGACCGGCGTCAGAAAGAATGCCGGAAAGAACACGGCGTTGCGAACCGACGCATTCATCGCTTGCATTGCCTCGATTGCCACGCGCGGATCAGTCTGATCGAGGCCCCACATTGTGGAGCAGACCCAAGCGTAGAAAAATCCAAAAATCGCTCCGCAAAAGATGATCGATGTGATCGACAGTCCTACCACTATCCCAGGCATCGCTGCTTCCACCAAACCGCATCGCCGTGTACGCTTTTGCATACACGTACAAACGTGTACGGTTTTGGTCAAGCAGTTTCCAAGCTTGGCAGTTTCGCAGATTGGCAGTTTCGGAGATTGGAATGCGCGAGGACACCAAGGCTGCGCGTCGAGCACAGATCGAGAGGGCAGCCTACAAGCTTCTCAAGGAGAGAGGCTATGGCGGGACTTCCATGCTTGGCATAGCCAAAGAGGCAAAGGCGTCAAACGAAACTCTCTATCGCTGGTATGGCGATAAGAAGGGCTTGTTCAAGACGATGGTCGAGAACAATGCAAGGACGACGAAAGCGGCACTGGATGCGGCAATCAGGGACGAAGCCGATCCTCTGGTAACCCTTGAGGATGTTGCTCCGATCCTCCTTTCGATGCTGCTTGGCGAGCGGGCAATTTCCCTTAACCGCGCGGCTGCTTCTGACGAAAGTGGCGAATTGGGTGCGACGATTGCCGCAGGTGGTCGCGATTCGGTATTCCCGCTGATCGAGAAACTGATCCAGCGCGGCTTGGAGAGCAGCGCGCTCGCCGCGCCATCTGCACGCATCGCGGCCGATTGGTTCTTGAACCTGCTGATTGGTGATCTGCAGATCCGGCGGGTCATTAGCACGCTGCCGGTTCCTTCAGACAAGGATGTCCATTCGAGAGTGGTTGCCGCGATCAGTGCATTTAGAAAGCTCTGCAGCACATGACGGCAAAATTGCTCGATCTGTGGTTATGCATAGGGCGAGCAGGAATAGGTCGGTTTCCAAGGCCATGCATGGAGGCTTGGCGCTACGCGGCGATCCTGACCGGCTCGAAGTCTATGTCGAGAACCGAATCCAACTGCCGGTCCATGAAACGCTCAGGGATGCTCTTCACCAGCAAGTTGCGGAGAGGGACGACAATCGGGTTCCGCAATTGCGCAACTCCGGCGTAAAAACGCGATTCGGATGCAACGCGATGCGCCCTTTCGAGGCGACGCTTGTCATATTCGCGGATTGCCTGCCCGATCGGATGCCGTCCGAACAAAGCCGCAAGCACCGCCGCGTCTTCAATCGCGAGTCCCGCTCCCTGTCCCAGATCAGGGGTGACGGCATGGGCGGCATCGCCAAGCAGGACCACCCTGCCGCGGGTGAACGCAGGCATTGGGTCGAGATCGAGAATGTCCGTCCAGATCATCGAGCCGGCAGGTGTCCGATCGAAGATTTCCGGAATCGGATCGTGGAAACCGGAAAACATTGCGCGCACCTCGGCAAGATCGGCCTGCGCCAGTTTGGGATCGCCGACGCGGTCGGCGCCGCTGCAGGCAAACCAGTAGACTCTTTCGCCGGGAATCGCCGCTAGGCCGATCCGTTTGCCGGCCCCCCAGCTCTCGGTCAGGCGGGTGGGGTCCATTCCTTGTGGAAGGCCTGGCGCGATTGCGCGCCAGCAGACATAACGCGCGAAGCGCTCCCTCGATTGCGGAAACAGCGCCTTGCGAACCACGGAGTGAATGCCATCGCAGGCGAGCACCAGATCGCTCCCCACGCTCTCCTCATTCGCGAAGCGTAGAACGATGCGATCACCCAAGTCACGTGCATCGACGCACTCCATATCGGTGTGAATTATCGAGTGGGGTAGCTGCGAAAGAAGGGCCTTGTGAAGGTCGCCTCGGTGCAGCACAGCCATGCTGAGATGACCGTATCGCTGGCTAAAGCGCTGAAAATCCGTCGATTGAAGAACCTGGCCTTTGTCGTCAAGAAGGTCGAGCCGGTGTATCGCCTGCGCATTGGCCACAACCGCATCGTAAAGCCCGAGCGTGCGCAGAGCCCGAAGCGCGTTGGCGCTCAGGCTGAGACCTGCGCCCAAAGGCTTCAATTCGCTCGCTTGCTCGAAAATCTCGACCTCCCAGCCAAGGAGCCGAAGCCCCTTGGCAAGCGAAAGTCCCGCAATCCCGGCGCCAACGATGACTGCCCGCATGACCTCCATCCCTGAGAATTCTGAGTAGCGCTGTGATTGGTGTATCCAATCCTGGCCTCGTTCTTAACGAGCGCCTTACAGCGCGAGTTCCCATCGAGTTGCCATTTCGCGCGGCCTGACTTGGGAGAAAGCCGAGGTCCAACCCAAGCTTCACCCTATCGTGGCGTCGTCCTCGATCTTCCTCGCTTCCTTCATGTTGGGAAGAAAAACCGTCAGCAGCCCGAGCAGCGGCAAATACGAGCAGACCTGAAAGACGAAATCGATGCCTTTCATGTCGGCGACGACGCCGAGCACGGCGGCGGCGATGCCGCCCATGCCGAAGGCGAAGCCGAAGAAGATGCCGGCGATCATGCCGACGCGACCCGGCACCAGTTCCTGGGCGAAGACGACGATGTTCGAGAAGGCCGAGGACAGGATCAGGCCGATCAGCACGGTCAGCACCATCGTCCATTCGAAATTGGCGTAGGGCAGGGCCAGCGTGAAGGGCAGGACACCGACGATCGAGAACCAGATCATCGGCTTCTGTCCGTAGCGGTCGCCGAACGGGCCGCCGAGCAGGATACCCAGCGCCGAGGCGCCGAGGAACAGGAACAGCATGACCTGCGACATCTGCACCGAAACGCCGAATTTATCGATGGCGTAGAAGGTGTAGTAGCTGGCGAGGCTGGCGACGTAGGCGTTCTTGGTCAGCACCAGCAAGGTCAGCACCGCCAGCGCGCCCATCACCTTGCGGCGCGGAAAGGGCGAGACGAAACTCGCCGCCTTGCGGTTGGCGAGCGAGGCGCGAAGACGGCTGTACCAGCCGCCGACCCGCCACAGCACGATGATGCCGATCAGCGAGCCGACGGCAAACCACGCTATGCTGGTCTGGCCGAAGGGCACGACGATGAAGGCAGCCAGCAGCGGCCCTATGGCTTGGCCGAGATTGCCGCCGACCTGGAACAGCGATTGCGCCAGGCCGAACCTGCCGCCCGAGGCGAAACGGGCGATGCGCGAGGATTCCGGGTGAAAGATCGCCGAACCGATGCCGATCAGCGACGCGCCGATCAGTAGCAGCGAATAATGTCCGGCATAGGCCAGCACGATCAGGCCGATCAGCGAGGCCGCCATGCCGTAAGGCAGCGAATAGGGCATCGGCCGCTTGTCGGTGACCATGCCGATCAGCGGCTGCAGCAATGAGGCCGTCACCTGGAAGGTGAAGGTCAAAAGGCCGATCTGCCAGAAATCGAGGCCGTAATTGTCCTTCAGCAGCGGATAGATGGCCGACAGCAGCGACTGCATGATGTCGTTGACACAGTGGCAGAAGCTCACCGCAAGAATGACGGTGAAGGCCGTCGCTTGCGCCGAAGTGTGGCTGGCCGTCGCAGGGGTGGCGACGGTGGTGGCTGTCGTGTCGGTCAAGGCATGCTCCGTGGACTTTTTGGCGGGCGCTCCCGCAGGCGTAGCCGGTTGCCTTATAAGTCACTTGCCGGGCGACTTCTTTCGTGGTTTGGTCCAATAGTTTCGCGAGTGGGCCATTACCCAATGCCGCACGGCAATGAAATCTTCAAAGCTGGCGACAGCGATCTCGGGCAGTTGCATGAGCGCCGCTGGCAGTGGCTGGAGCAGGCCGTCGGGCCAGCGGTGGCCCTGCCGACCGAATACCCCGACGGCTACCATGTGCCGCGGCACCGCCATAGCCGCAGCCAGTTGCTGCATGCGCTTGTCGGCGTGGTTCTGGTGACGACGCGGCATGGGCGCTGGATGGTGCCTCCCGATCATGCCATGTGGATACCCGCCGGCACCGAGCATTCCGTCGAGATGCTTGGCGACGTCAGCATGCGCTCGGTTTATGTGATGCCGGACGCCATTGCGGGGCTGCCGCATGGCTTACGCGTCGTCGGAATCACCGATCTGATGCACAGCCTGATTGTGGAGTCGGAAAAGTTGCCACAGGGCGCCGAACTGGAGGGGCGCGGTGGGTTGATCATGAGCCTCCTGCTGCATGAAATCCCGAGCCTGCCGGAACGGCCGCTCGGCCTGCCTTTTCCTTCAGATCCAAAGCTTGCGGCGCTGTGCCGGCGCTTCGTCGCAGCACCCTCGCCGCATGCGACGATCGACGAATGGGCCGATATCGTCGGCATGAGCCGGCGTTCCTTCACCCGTTCCTTTCATCGCCAGACCGGATTGTCGCTATCGACGTGGCGCCAGCAGGCCTGCCTGTTCGCGGCCTTGCCGCGGCTGGCGGACGGCGAGCCGATCACCAGAGTGGCGCTCGATCTCGGCTATGACAGCGTGCCGGCCTTCATCACTATGTTCAAGCGCATGCTGGGAGCATCGCCGCGCGGCTATATGCGCGGCGCGCGGGATGCCGGCGAAGGCGTTCGCCGGCCCAATGTGCCGGCGCGGGTCCTGTAGCCTAGAGCGCTTCATCGTTTCACGGAAACGCCGAACCGCTCTATCTCTTTGTTTTGCGCAATTCCGGACGGAAAACCGTTTCACACTTTTCCTGGAATTGCTCTAGGAGTGGCGCGCCCGATGGTGGGCTTTGATACGTGCGAGAGCATCCCTATCGAGGGCTGAAAATCGTTTCGTGGTCGGTGCGCTAGTCGAACAGGCTCGACACCGATTCCTCGGTCGCCGTGCGCGAGATCGCCTCACCCATTAGGTCGGCGATGGAGATGACGCGGATGTTGCTGGCGTCGAGCACCGCCTGGGTCGGCTGGATGGAATCTGTGATGACCAGTTCCTGCAGCTTCGAGGCGCCGATGCGGGCGATGGCGCCGCCGGACAAAACGCCGTGGGTGGTATAGGCGGTGACGCTGGTGGCGCCGCCGGCAAGCAGCGCATCGGCGGCATTGCACAAGGTGCCGCCCGAATCGATGATGTCGTCGATCAGCAGGCAATCCTTGCCGCGCACGTCGCCGATGACGTTCATGACTTCCGATTCACCGGGGCGCTCGCGACGCTTGTCGACGATGGCAAGCTGGGCATCGATGCGCTTGGCGAGCGCGCGGGCGCGGACCACGCCACCGACATCCGGCGACACGACCATGACATTGGCAAGCTGCTTGTATTTCGCCTTCACGTCGCGGGCCATGACCGGCACTGAGAAGAGATTGTCGGTCGGGATGTCGAAAAAGCCCTGAATCTGGCCGGCATGGAGATCCAGCGTCAAGACACGATCGACGCCCGCCCGCGTGATCATGTTGGCGACCAGCTTGGCCGAGATCGGCGTGCGGCCCGAGGCGCGGCGGTCTTGCCTGGCATAGCCGAAATAGGGAATGACCGCCGTGATGCGCTTGGCCGACGAACGCATGAAGGCATCGATCATGATGAGCAATTCCATCAGGTGATCGTTGGTCGGGAACGAGGTGGACTGCAGGACGAAGACATCCTCGCCGCGCACATTTTCCTGGATCTCGACGAAGATCTCCTGATCGGCGAAGCGCCTGACGCTGGCTTTGCCCAGCGGGATGTTGAGATAGCGGGCGACCGCTTCGGCCAGCACTCTGTTGGAATTGCCCGCGAAAAGCTTCATGCACCGTTCCTGGTGAAGGATGGAGACTCTGGCAGACTCTCTTGAGCCTCTTAAGTCGGGCTTTTAGCGGCCCGTGCCGGTATTGCAAGCGTCGTGATCGGGAATCCGCCGGCTAATCTCAATAAACGTTTACGGCGAGGGCAGCCTGCAACGTGTCAGCCCGCCTGACCGCCAAGCCATGTGGCAAACTGGTCGATCGTCTGATCGGCGATCGCCTGCATGGTCTCCGGCGCGACAGCAGCCCAGCCTTCGCCACCATTGACCGACGGCGCCTTCTGCTGGCCGTTGATGCGATGCAGCCGGTTGCCTGCCGGGTCATAGACGTCCCAGACATAGATGACGGTGGTATCCTTACCTTCCGACATCGTCGAGAAATAGCCTTTCAGCACGTGCGTTGGGGTCTGCCCGGCGCTGCCTGCCAAGATGATGCCGCGCTGCTTGGCTCGCGTCTGAAGCTCCGCGGTCAACGGTGTGGCGGCTTCTACCGACGCGCCGACGATCGGCGCCACCTGCAGGCGGGTTCGTGCGATGACGGCGGCGCTTTTTGCGGGCGGCACGGTCGTGGTTGCGGGCTGTGCAGGGGCGGAAGGTTGTGCCGTCGCGGAAGGCTGCGGTGCTGCAGCCGTGCCGGCTGCGGGCACGGCCTGTGTCGACTGCGGGGCTATGGCCGAGGGTTCGAGAACGTCCTTCGCATTGGTGCAGGCGGCCAACGCCAGCGCCGCGAGCAATGACACGGTCGTCACATGCGATCGCCTCATTTGCCTCAAAACTCCTTGGCGATGAACGCCCTTTGAATCCCTATCATTATGGATTCACTGCACGATCAAGTCGAGATCATGGCGGGACAGCGGCTTCGGCTGCGATTCGGTCGTCAGATAGGTGCGGCCAAGCGTCATCGCGGTCTCGGTTTCGGAGTCCATGATGATCATGTGGGCGAACAGCGTCATGTTTGGCGCGATGGGCTCGGGATTGCCCTGATAAAACATCGGCATGTCCATCCATGACGGAGTGAAGCGGGCGCCGAGCGAATAACCGCAGGCATTGAGACGGTGCTTGGTCAAATTGTGCGCCTCGAGCGTGCGGGCATGCGCGTCGAACACATCGCCGAAGGTATTTCCGGGCGTCATCGCCTTCTCGACGGCCAGAAGCGCGGCGCGCGCCGCATCGAACAGTTCCTGGTGACGTTTCGACACTTTGCCGGTCAGCACCGTGCGCATCATCGCCGCATGATAGTGGTGGAAGACGCCGGCCCATTCGAGCGTCAGCTGGTCGTTCTTGGTCAGCTTGCGGCGGCCGGCCTTGTAGCGGCAAAGCAGTGCGTCCACCCCCGAGCCGATGATGAACTCATTGGCCGGATAGTCGCCGCCACCAGCAAAGATTGCGCCCTGCATGGCGGCAAGGATCAAGGCTTCGTCGCCACCCTGCTTGATCAGTGGCAGGGCCGCGTCCAGCGCGTCGTCAGCGAGGCTCGCGGCCTTTTCCGCCTTGGCGATCTCGGCCGGGCTCTTGAACAGACGCAGCCGGCTCACGATGCCGGAAGCGTCGGCGATCTGGCCAAAGGTCTGCAATTGTTCGTCCAGGCGCCGGCCGTTGTAGGCGGTCAGGCCGTGGGTGTCGTATTCGACGCCGATGCGGGCGCCGAGCAGGTCGAGGTCGTTGAGCAAATTGCGCAGGTCAATCGCCGGATTGGCGCCGTCGCGGTCGGTCCACAGCACGATATTGTCGATGATCGAGGTGTGGCGCGCCTGGCGCAGATCGGCCGAGCGCGTCAGCAGGATCATCGAACCGTCTGCCTTCACCACCAGGCACTGGAAGAAGCAGAAGCCGAACGTATCGTAGCCGGTCAGCCAGTACATGCTCTCCTGCGCAAACAGCAGGACGGCATCGAGCTTCTTCTCGGCGATCTCGATCATCAGCCGATCGCGCCGCGCGTCAAATTCCGACCGTTCGAAATGCAGCGCCATTATTCTGTCTCCAAAACGATTGCCGAAATCTGCCGCCCGTAATCCGGCTCGTTGCGATGCGTGGTGCGCCGGTAGGAATAGAACAGATCCTCCTCGGCGTAGGTGCAGCGGCTAAGCCCGTCGGCGGTCACGCCAGCCCGGCTTAGCCGATCGACCGTATAGAGGTTCAGGTCGAACATTGCATGTCCCGACTTCGCCGACGGCGCGAAGTAGCGGATGTTGTTGGCATCGGCCTCGACGAAGCGGGCGACGAATTCCGCCCCGACCTCATAGTTTTCTGGGCCGATGGAAGGACCGAGAACGGCGACGATGCGCTCGCGCCGGGCGCCGAGGCCTTCCATCGCTGCAATGGTATTTTCCAGCACGCCTGACAAGGCGCCCTTCCAGCCGGCATGGGCCGCACCGATGATACGCGCCTCCACATCGGCGAACAGGACCGGTCCGCAATCGGCGGTCGAGGCGCCGACGGCGATGCCCGGCCGGTCGGTGACGATGGCGTCGGCCCTTGGCCGCTCGCCGGGAAAAGGCTCCCTAGCGATGACGACGCCGGGCGAATGGATTTGGTGGGCGGTCAAGAGATGGGTTGAAGGCACGCCCATCCAGTCGGCGACGCGGCGGCGGTTCTCGGCTACCTGCGTCTGGTCGTCGCTCGAGCCGGTGCCGATATTGAGGCCCTGATAGATGCCGCTGGAGACGCCGCCGACGCGGGTGAAATAGCCGTGGCGAATGCCTTGCGCCCGCGCCTTCTCCAGCAAGTGCGACCGAACGGGATCCGGTTTGGTCTGATTCAGCATGGCGGCGTTGTTGTCCGTGTGGGCGATTTCGTCAAGCTACAGTCCAAAGATGGGCGAAAGTCCAAAGTTGGGCGACAGTCGGAAGTTGGGAGAGTGGGAGAGGCGGCAGCGAAAAGTCAATCCGCTGGTGCAAAGGGCGGAACGGCGATTTCGGCAGGCAGGACGGCAAGCACCTTGAACAGGTCACCCATGGCTTGCGGGCCGGCGAGGCGCTCGACCTCGCCTGCAATCTTTTCACGAGCCGCCTCATCGGCATTGGCGCCGAGTTGGCCGGCGCGTTCGAGAAGGCCCATTTCCACCAGGAATTCGCCTTGCGTGGAGAGATGGGCATCGAGGCCGTGCGCCCGCACAATCGCGGCAAGGGCGGCGAAATCGACATGGGCGGTGAGATCGGCTTCGCCCGGATTGGCCAGCACATCTTCGTGATCGTGCTTGCGCAAGGCCTGCAACGTGTCGCCGATCCCTGGCCGGAGATAGCCATAGTCGAGGAATAGGCCAGCGCCACCGAGCCCGGCCAATCGCTCAGCGATGGTCGCCATCAGCGCGGCTCGGGCCGGCGCGACCTCGACAATCGCGCCCTGTGGCGCATTTTCGGCGTCGTTCGGCAACAGCGTCGGATCGACCGAGCCGGCGCCGGCGAAGAAGTGCAATTCGTCCGCGCCGTCGAGGCCGATCATCCGTTCGCGCCAGCCTGTTCCGGCGCGGACGAACTGTCGGATGGGCACAGCGTCAAACAATTCGTTGCCGACGATGAAAAGCGGGGTCTGCGGCAGCGTGCCCGTGCTTTCGTGCCAACCGATCGTGGCCGGCGTGGCGGCAAGCGTTTGCTTTTGGACATCTATCAGCCGCGGGCTGGTCTCGACCATGGCGAAGGATGCGCCGGCGGTCAGCGCCGGATCGAGCCGCGAAAGCGTGCGCAGCATGTCCTTCATCAGCGTGCCGCGGCCAGGGCCGATCTCGGCGATGGTGACCGGCATCGGCCGGCCGGTCGCCAGCCAGGCTTCGTAGAGCCAGACAGCGACCAGTTCGCCGAACATCTGGCTGATCTCCGGCGCGGTGACGAAGTCGCCGGCAGCCCCGAACGGCTCGCGCGTCGTATAGTAGCCGTCCTGCGGATCGAACAGGCAAAGCGCCATGTATTGGTTGACCGGGATCGGTCCCGCCGCACCGATCAGCTCGACGATGCGGGTTTTCAGCCGGGTCATACCGGCTGGGGCTGTGTTACCGGCTTTGCAGTCGCCATCGCCCAGACGCCGGCAAGCACCATTGGTAGCGACAGCACCATGCCCATGGTCAGCCAGCCGGTGCCGAGGAGGTAGCCGAGCTGCTGATCGGGCTCGCGGAAGAATTCGACGAAGATGCGCGAGAGACCGTAGCCGGCGATAAAGGCGCCGCCGACGAAGCGCGGGGTCTTCAGCTTGAGCCTGGAATGGGTGAGGAAGCGCAGGACCAGGAACAGCACCAGGCCTTCGAGCAGCGCCTCGTAGAGCTGGCTGGGATGGCGCGCAAATGGGCCGCCATTGGGAAATTCGACCGCCCATGGAACATCGGTCGGCCTGCCCCAGAGCTCGGAGTTGATGAAATTCGCCACGCGGACGAGACCAAGGCCGACCGGCACGCCGGCTGCAACCACGTCGAACAGCGACCATGTGCGGATGCCGCGCGACCAGGAAAACAGCGTCATGGCGAGAATGACGCCGAGCAGGCCGCCATGGAACGACATGCCGCCCTGCCAGACGGCAAGAATGTCGAGCGGGTGGGCAATGTAGCGCGGCAGGTCGTAGAACAGTACGTAGCCACTGCGTCCGCCAAGCACCACGCCGATGGCCGCCCAGACGATGAAGTCGTCGAGATCCTCGGGCTTCATAGGCACGGTGCCGTCGGGCCAGAGCCTAGCATTGGTGACGAGCCGCTTGGCATACCACCAGGCGAAGAGAATGCCGACGATGTAGCCGACGCCATACCAGTGCACCGCCAGCGGTCCGATCCGGACGATGACCGGGTCAATGTTGGGGAAGGGCAGGGCCGCCAGCGGCAGCATAAGATACTCGCTCAACAGGATCTCCCGGTTGCGGATCACGTTCGGGCGCGGACCATGCGGCAGGGTTTTGGCGGGGTCAAGGCGACGTGGATGCTTGCATTCCGGGTCGCGCGCCACTACGTCAAATCGACCAAGCGAGGATTTGCCATGTCGACCGGACCGAACCGCATTCTCGATGAATTCGCCAAGCTGATGACCGACGCCGCGGGTGCCGCGCAAGGGGTGCGGCGCGAAGTGGAAACCGCTTTCAAGGGGCAGGCCGAGCGCGTTCTCAACTCGATGGACCTGGTGCAGCGCGAAGAATTCGAGGCCGCACGCGATATGGCGGCGAAGGCCAGGGAAGAAAACACCCGCCTTGCTGCGCGCCTCGAAGCGCTTGAGGCAAAGCTCACCGAATTGACCGGGCAGGCCGCGCCTGCGGCTGCGGCAAAGCCCAGATCAAAAAAATAATCGTTAAACTTTTCCACAAAGCACAATCGCAAAAAGCGCTTTGTCGTGAATCGCTTACCGGCATTGCGTGAATCTTCGTGACAGAGGCTTTCCACATGCGAATGACGCAGTGCGAAAAATTGGGCTGGTCACGCGACTCCCGATCAATAGACTGAATTTGTTGCATGATTCGAAGCAGGGTCATGCGCCGGGCGGTGGGGTCCGGTCTGGGGTCTTTGCGTTGACGAAGTCCCGGCCGTCCGAGTTCTAGACAAGATTGTTCGTTGTGTGTGCCAGCGGAGCGTGTGGCGCTCACTAGAGCGACGTGCGTCCACTTGGACGCACAAAGTACGCTCTAGAACTTTGAACGTTCGCATCGTGCTTTCCGAAAATCGAACCGATTTTCGGGCCGTTGCGAAGGAACGACAGGAAGCATTCCATGGAACTTCTCGAACTCGACCTCTCTCGCGAAATTCATCCGGTGGATGTTATCGAGCAGGTGGCCCACAACAACGACTGGTCCTTCGAACGGGCCGGCGACGACGAGATTTCGATTTCGGTTGCCGGAAGCTGGACCGACTACCACGTCTCATTTTCCTGGATGGAGGATTTCGAGGCGCTGCATCTGGCCTGCGCTTTCGACATCAAGGTGCCGGAGGCGCGCGCGCTCGAAGTGATGCGGCTGCTTTCGCTGATCAACGAGCAGATGCTGTTCGGCCATTTCGACCTCTGGGAACAGGAAGGCGCGATCATGTTCCGCCAGTCGCTGCTGCTTGCCGGTGGGGTCGAGCCGTCGAGCCAGCAGGTCGAGGTGCTGTTGTCGTCGGCGCTGGAAGCCTGCGAATGCTATTTCCAGGCGTTCCAGTTCGTCGTCTGGTCGGGAACCTCGGCCAAGGAGGCGCTGGCCGGCGTCCTGTTCGAGACCTATGGAAACGCCTGAGCCAGGTCCTGACCATCAATGAGCTCGAGCAGCCAGCGCAAGCCCGAGATCAGCTTCGCCGATTTCGACCGTGTCGATATCCGCGCCGGCACGATTATCGAAGCCGAGCCGTTTCCCGAGGCGCGAAAGCCGGCGATCAAGCTGAAGATCGATTTCGGCGCTGACATCGGTGTGAAGAAATCGTCGGCGCAGATCACCAAATATTATGCGCCCGAGACGCTGGTCGGCCGACAGGTCTTCGCGGTGGTCAATTTTGCGCCGCGGCAGATCGGCCCCTTCATGTCGGAAGTGCTGACGCTTGGCTTTCCCGACGAGGAGGGCGCCGTCGTGCTTGGCGCGATCGAACGCAAGGTGCCGGATGGCGGCCGATTATTTTAGCTTCGTCATCCACGGGCGAAGCGGACGCGCAACCCCGAGAATCCATGCCGTAGCAGTGGTCGAAGAGTAGGACGGTCCAGAATCGCGTTGTTCTGGCCGCTCCTGTGGGGCAAGTGCGGCTCGTCGCCTCAACCCAACAAGTTCTTCACCGAAGGGGTCGCTCGCAGGTCACGGCATGGATCCTCGGGTCTGCGCGTCGGCTTCGCCGCCGCTTCGCCCGTGGATGACGAAAGGTGGTGTCAGTTTGCGCGTGGTGCCCAGCGCCTCTTCAACCGCCTCCAGAAACATTTCCGCGCAGGCTTTCCAGCTATAGCGCATTGCCCGTTCGCGCGCCTCAGCGCGGTCGACGTGGAGCGCGGCGAGCGCTGCCTCACGCAAATCATTCGACACCGCTCCGCCAACCCCGTCGCCGACAATGTCGATTGGCCCCGTCACCGGATAGGCTGCGACCGGCGTGCCGCTGGCCAGCGCCTCGATGATGACATTGCCGAATGTGTCGGTGCGGCTGGGGAAGACGAAGACATCGGCCGAGGCGTAGATCTCGGCCAGTTCGTCATTCGGGCGGTGGCCAAGGAAATGGGCAGCGGGGTATCTGGCCTTGAGCCTGGCCAACTCCGGCCCCTCGCCGACGATCACCTTGCTGCCGGGCAGGTCGAGATCGAGGAAGGCGGCTAGGTTCTTTTCGATCGCGACGCGGCCGACGCAGAGGAAGATCGGTCCCTTGAGCCCCAGTTCCTTCCTCTTGTCCGGCCGGAAATGGTCGGTGTCGACGCCGCGCGTCCATGGCCTCAGCTTGGTGAAGCCGCGTGCCGATAGATCGTCCGCCAGCGACTGGGTGGCGACCAGCGTGCCCTGTCCGGAATTGTGGAAATCGCGAAGCCAGCGGTAGGCCCAGGCCTCCGGTATAGGCAGCCGCGCGCTAAGATATTCCGGGAAGCGCGTGTGATAGCTCGTCGTGAACGGCCGGCCTGCCTTGCGACAATAGCGCCGCGCCATGATGCCGAGCGGGCCTTCGGTGACGATATGGATATGATCGGCATTGCGCGCTTCGATCAGGCGCGCGACATGGCCCGGCGTCGTCAGCGCCAGCCGGATGTCCGGATAGGTAGGCAGGGGCAAGGTGCGAAAGATGTTCGGGGTCAGGAAGTCCGTCTCGACGTCGAAGGATTTCAGGGTTTCCGAAAGCCGCTCCAGCGTGTGGACGACGCCGTTGACTTGCGGGCGCCAGGCGTCGGTGACCATCAGGATGCGCATAGCAGCCCTTTGCTTGAAATGTCGTCGGTTTCCTTGATGCGAGGCCGCAAGGCCGAATCAATCAGGATCGCACGCTTCATGCGCGCTCTTCAGCATGGTTTCATGACGGGCCGATGAAGGCGCAAACCGGCGGTCGTCCGCAGCTGCCAGAAAAGCAGCGCGTCGTCCCGAAAATCGAATTCGATTTTTGCTGCGCTGACCTTCGGTTCGGAAAGCACGGTGCGTAGGTTCAAAGTGTTAGAGCGTACTTTGTGCGTCCAACTGGACGCACGTCGCTCTAATCAGGCCGGAACCTTGATGACGGCGCGCAAGCCGCCGAGCGGGCTCTTGTCCAGCATGATATCGCCGCCATGGCTGCGGGCTATGTCGCGTGCGATGGCAAGGCCAAGGCCGGTGCCGCTGGCGTCGAGGTTGCGGGCCTCGTCAAGCCGCACGAAAGGCTTGAACACGTCCTCGCGCTTTTCGGGCGGAATGCCCGGACCGTCGTCGTCGATGGTGACGAGCAGCGAGCCGCGGCCATGATTGGCGTTGATTTCAACCGTCTTGGCGTAACGGAAGGCGTTGCCGACGATATTGGACAACAGCCGGGCAAAGGCGTGGGGCCGCACATGCACATTTGGATCGCCGGCGAGCGCGGTCGACAGTTTGCGCTTGCGCAGCGTGGCCTCCTCGCCCAGCTTTTCGAAATACGCTTCAAGATTGAAACGGCCGGCGTCTTCCGCTGCCTCGCCGCGGGCAAAGGCGAGATAGCCTTCCAGCATAGACTGCATGTCATCGATGTCCTGGCCGAGCGCCTCGGTGTCGGCCTTGGTCCCGGTCAGCGCAAGCTGCAGCTTGAAGCGAGTGAGGATGGTTCTCAAATCGTGGCTGACGCCGGTCAGCATAGCGGTGCGCTGTTCGAGCTGGCGTTCGATGCGTTCGCGCATCTGGATGAAGGCAAAGCCGGCGCGGCGGACCTCCTCGGCGCCGCGCGGACGGAAATCGCGCGGCATCGGCCGGCCCTTGCCGAAACTTTCGGCGGCCTCGGCCAGCGTCAGGATCGGCCGGATCTGGTTGCGCAGGAAAGGGATGGCGATCATCAGCAGCACCAGCGAGGTGCCGACCATCCAGATCAGGAAAATGTGCGTGTTCGAGGCATAGGCCTGGCTGCGGCGCACGAAGGCGCGCAGCACCTTGCCCTCGAGCTGGACGCGGACCTCGATGATATTGGAATTGCCGACCGTGTCGATCCAGAACGGCCGGTTGATCTGATGGGTGATCT
This sequence comes from Mesorhizobium sp. M6A.T.Ce.TU.016.01.1.1, assembly GCF_003997065.1. Lineage (NCBI taxonomy): Bacteria > Pseudomonadati > Pseudomonadota > Alphaproteobacteria > Hyphomicrobiales > Phyllobacteriaceae > Mesorhizobium > Mesorhizobium sp. M6A.T.Ce.TU.016.01.1.1. The sequence goes on from NZ_RZTJ01000023.1 coordinate 15,184, forward strand.
CGGACGAGAGAATTTCGTCGAGGATCGAGAAGAACGGCTTTGGACCGGGCGCTGGCAGCGGATCGGGCGGAAGCAAGTCGATCTTCAGCTGCATGCGATCCTGCGCGATGCGGATGATATTGGCGTAGTCGGCGTCGTTCGGATAGGTTTCAACCAGGTCGACGATCGCGGCAATGTCGCGGACCGTGGCCTGCGACAGGCGCTGCGTCACAGTCTGCCAGTGGCGTTCCATGAAGACAAAGGCGAGGACCGATTGCAGCAGGATCATCGGTGCGATGACGATGATCAGCGAGCGGGCATAGAGCCGCTTCGGCATGTAAAGCGAAACGAGGCGCCAGAACCGTTTCCAGGCAAGCGGCACCGCCTTCAGCGCCCGCCTGGCGCGAGCGCTCAAGCCGCTATCTTCCGGCCGTTCCAGTTGCGTGGTCGCCATTCGCCCTTTTTGCCCATCTGCAGCTCAACAAGGGACCCGCAAGCGCAGTGCTGCGCTTGCAATTTTCGACTTTATGCATGTCGTCGTCCCAAAACCGCTTCGCACTTTTCGGCGACATGCATTGCGGCAGTCTATTCCACGCTGAGCCGATACCCAATACCACGCACGGTCTGCAGCCAGACCGGGTTGGACGGATCGCGTTCGATCTTGCGGCGCAGCCTGTTGATCTGGACGTCGATGGTGCGCTCGCCGACTTCGGACTCGTCGCCGACAAGTTCATGGCGCGGTATCGTTTCGCCGGCCCGCGCCGCGAAGATCGCCAGGATCTCCTGCTCGCGGTCCGTCAGCTTCAGAGCCTCGCCGCCGCGCTTGAGCTCCCGCCTGGCGATCTGGAAGGTGTAAGGGCCGAAGACCAGTTGCTCGACCTTGGGCGTCGTTGCCGGACCGCCGCGGCGCAGGATGTTGTTGATGCGCAGGATCAATTCGCGGGGATCGAAAGGCTTCGGCAGATAGTCGTCGGCGCCGGCCTCGAGCCCGGTGATCCGGCTGTCGGTCTCGGAAAGCGCGGTAAGCATCAGGATCGGCACGTTCTTGGTCGCCCGCAGCGCCTTGGCGAGGTCGACGCCGGTTTCGCCCGGCATCATGATATCGAGCACGAGCAGGTCGAAATCGAGGCCGGCGAGCTTGCGCCGCGCTTCGCCGGAATTTCCGGCAACGGTGACGCGAAAGCCGTTTTCGGTCAGATATTGTTTGAGAAGATTGCGGATACGGGTATCGTCATCGATCACCAGCAGATGCGGCGCATCATCATCCGGTGCTGCCGGTTGATCAACCCTTTCAATGGTCTCCATGGCTTTTCCCTGACATTTTTGCGGGCACAATGTCGATCTGCGCCCTTAGTTCCGGATTGACCATCGCTTCCAGGAAGCGTTCGATCAAGGCGCGTTCGGTGGCTCCGAAATCTTCCAATGCAGCATGGATGCGGCGCGACTGTGGCCGTGCCAGCGCCAGCGCCAAGGCGCGGCCCTTGGCCGTCGGATAGAGTTCGCGCTGGCGGCGGTCGCGCGGGCCCTGCAACTGGACGACATGATCGGTGTCGATCAGTTGCTTGAGCACGCGTGCCAGGCTCTGCTTGGTGATCTTCAGCACGTCGAGGAGTTCGGCGACCGTCAGGCCCGGCCTGCGATTGACGAAATGCAGAACCCGGTGATGGGCGCGGCCGAAGCCATAATCGGACAGGATCTGGTCCGGATCGGAGGTAAAATCGCGATAGGCGAAGAAGAACAATTCGATGATGGCAAAGTCGATGCCGTCCTCGTCGGTGACCGCCGTCCTGATCGGTTTTCCGGCTGGGTGGCTGCGATCCGTCATCTTTTCTCCGTGCGAAAGGGAAATTATGTCAGTACTATTGACGTAATTTCCCGGCAATGGTAATTTTTGACAAGCTTTTCGGCGGATTGCGAACGAAAAGGCAAGGGAAAGCCGTTTTTCCGGAACTTCCTGTGTTTGCCAGACCTTATATATCCGCCTACGCTTCGAGATACCGGCCGCCCGGTGCGGCTGATAAGAAACGCGCAACGACACAACGATGTGCGGGCGGCCGCCCGCGGGAGGTTACCATGGCATCCGTTCCCTTTGACCAAATGGACGGCTTTATCTGGATGAACGGCGAGTTCGTCAAATGGGCCGACGCCAAGATCCACGTGTTGACCCATGGCCTGCACTACGCCAGCGCGGTGTTCGAGGGCGAGCGCGCCTATGGCGGCGAGATTTTCAAACTGACCGACCACAGCGAGCGCCTGCATGAATCGGCACGCCTGCTCGGCTTCAAGATTCCCTATTCGGTTGCCGAGATCGACGACGCCTGCCGCACGCTGTTGAAGAAGCAGGGCTTTCAGGATGCCTATGTCCGGCCGATCGCCTGGCGCGGCAGCGAACAAATGGGCGTTTCGGCGCAAAACAGCCGGATCAACTGCGCCATCGCCATCTGGCAGTGGCCGAGCTATTTCGATCCGGCACAGAAGCTGAAGGGCATCCGTCTCGATCTGGCCGAATGGCGCCGCCCCGATCCGCGCACTGCGCCGTCGAAATCGAAGGCTGCCGGCCTCTACATGATCTGCACCATGTCCAAGCATGCCGCCGAAGCCAAGGGCTATGCCGACGCCATGATGCTCGACTGGCGCGGCCAGGTTGCGGAAGCGACCGGCGCCAATATCTTCTTCGTCAAGGACGGCAAGATCCACACACCCACCCCCGACTGCTTCCTCGACGGCATCACCCGCCGTACAGTCATTGGTCTTGCCAAGGATCGCGGCTTTAAGGTGATCGAGCGCACCATTATGCCGGAAGAGCTCGAAGGCTTCCAGCAGTGCTTCCTCACCGGGACCGCGGCCGAGGTGACGCCCGTTTCAGAGATCGGTCAATACCGATTCGAGGTGGGTGAAATCGCCAAGACTCTGATGAACGACTATTCTGCGGCCGTTCAACCCAAGCATGCGATCGCCGCAGAATAACGAAAGTCACAGCTTTTTTAACAAGTAGGGGCAGTTTTCGGGCTGCCCCTTTTATTTAAGCACTTCTGCATTTGACTTTCGTCCAATTCGGCGTCTCATGATGGTGTCGGCCCGGGAGGCTGGCAGCTATGGAGGGACTGGTAACATGGACATGAACACGCTTCTTCCGATCATTATTCAGGTGATTACGGGTATCATCGGTGGTCAGGCGGTTGGCGCGGCGATCAAGACAGCGGCAATGGGTCAGCTTCCCAAAATTCTGGGCGGCGCCGTTGGCGGCGTCGGCGGCGCGGCGATCCTCGGCAGCCTGCTCGGCGGCGGTACGATCGATCCGGCTGCAGCCGCAGCGGCAACTAGCGGATTGGGCAGCGCGCTGAATCTGCAAAACATCGTCGGCGGTGCCGGTGGTGGCGCCATTCTGACGGCCATCATCGGCGCGGTCATGAATGCGATGAAGAAGTAAGCTTGGCGGTTTCGGGCTTTCGCATGGGCGGCTTCGGCCGCCCATTTCTTTTGTGTCCGTGCCAACGGTGGACGCCGTTTGCATGTGTCTCTACATCAGGGGCGACGCAGCGAAAGGACGATCATGGGTCAGCTCAATGCCAGTATCGTGCCGGTCACGGCCTTCCAGCAAAACTGCACCATCCTCTTCGACATGGACGACAGACAAGGCGTCGTCGTCGATCCGGGCGGCGACATCGACAAGGTGCTGGCGGTGCTAAAGGATAACGCGATCAACGCCGGCGCGATCTGGATCACGCATGGTCATATCGACCATGCCGGCGGCGCCATGGAGCTGAAGGAGGCGCTCGGCGTCCAGATCATCGGCCCGCATGAGGCCGACCGTCCATTGCTTGCCAACCTCGAGAACCAGGCAAAACTCTACGGCATCACCGATCCGGTGCGCAATTGCATGCCCGACCGCTTTCTCAGCGAAGGCGATACCGTCTCGTTCGGCCAGCACGCGTTCGAGGTCTTTCATTGCCCGGGCCACGCGCCCGGCCATGTCGTCTACTACAATCGCGCTGCGAAGTTCGCCCATGTTGGCGACGTGCTGTTCCGTGGGTCTGTCGGGCGCACCGACCTGCCGGGCGGCGACCACGCCGCGCTGATCGCGTCGATCAAGGACAAGCTTTTGCCACTCGGCGACGACGTCGGCTTCATCTGCGGCCATGGTCCCGGCGGTCGCTTCGGTGAGGAGCGCCGGAGCAATCCATTCCTGATTTAAAGCGCGTCGCATCTGAGGCGCCTCATGCGATGCGCGTCAGGCCCTTGTCTTGCGCATGCCGACAACAAAAAAGCGCTGGCCATGCGGACAGCGCTTTTTTAGGGCTGGGGAGGCCTTAAAGCGCTTTGCGCTTTAAGGCCTTTATCCCAAAACCGCTATGCACCCTGGGGTCAGGCCCGTGCGCATGCTTTTGGGCGACATGTATTAGTTGGCGGTGCAGAAATGCTGTTCGCCGTCATAGCCGGTGAACGTGCCGGTCCGGGAGTTGAACGAGCGATAGCGATCCGAACAATATTCATACCAGCCACGGGTCCATGGCTCGGCGTAACCATCATTATAGGCGACCCGCGGTTCCGCGTAGTAGCGGCGCACCGGGGCTGGCCGTGGATAACGCCCATAATCATCATAGCCGGGATCGTAATAGCTGGGCTGCGGGTTGTTGAGCGCACCAACGATCAGGGCGCCGGCCGCGAGGCCAAGGACGCCTGCCGCGATCGCGTCGCCATTGCCATTGCCACGATGGTGGTGCCGGTGGCGCCAGTCGCCGGCGCTGGCCGCGGGCAAGGTCGCGAGCGTGGTCGCGACAATCGCGGCGGACAGGATGGTGGTCTTGAAAATTCGGTTCATGTCGGTCTCCTTCGTGCCGGCCCGGATAATTTGGGGATGCGGTCCGGCTTATCGAAGACTAGTAGGCGACCGTGGCTGAACGGGGGCTGAACGAAATTGGCGGGCTGGGACCAGTCGACATTCATCGATCAGGCTTGGCGCGAGCCACAAATATCGCACGCTCAACAAGGAGCGGACTTGCCCTGCGGAATCCGTCCGATGCTGTCTCGATCCCGGCTCAGCCGATCGACAGGTTGACGGCTTTCGGACCCTTGCCGCGCTTGTCCGGCTCGGTGTCGAATGTTACCTTCTGCCCATCCTCAAGACCGGGAAGACCCGACGCCTGCACGGCCGAAATGTGGACGAAGACATCCTTCGCGCCATCATCCGGCGTGATGAAGCCGAAGCCTTTGGCATGATTGAAGAATTTGACGGTGCCGGTCTGCGGCATGGGAAGCTCCTTTGATCCCATCAAGTCCAGTCTCGGGCCGGCAAATGCCCGAGTGGAAATTTGTCGTTTATTTTAGCGTCATCGGCAAGAGAAAGTTTTGCGCGCATTGGCTTGCCCACCCGGGCACGAAAAAAGGCGCGACGAAAACCGCCGCGCCTTCGAAAACTCGGATCCGGCGCTGAAAGCCGGCACAAGGCCTGTGGAGACCTCAGGCACAGTCCCTGAGCACGTCCGAGCGGACGTGCGCGCGACGGTTCAGTCGGCGCGGAGATTGACCGCCTTCGGCCCCTTGCCCATCCGGTCCGGCTCGACATCGAAGGTGACCTTCTGGCCATCAACGAGCGTGCGCAGGCCCGAAGCCTCGATCGCGGAGATGTGGACGAACACGTCCTTGGCGCCGTCATCTGGCGTGATGAAGCCGAAGCCTTTGGTTGCGTTGAAGAACTTAACGGTGCCGGTCTGGGCCATTGGGGAAACTCCTTCACCCGTGTCAGTCTTGTGGTTTGCCCGCCGCCTGACGCCGTGGGCAAGTCCCGGTGGTTGCTTCGGCAGTCATGCATTGGCGCATGGTCAAAACCCCCCGCCGAAAAACGGGGCCGTCAGAGATTCACAGTATCGGGGAAAGGTCGTCCAAAACGTTCCGCTCTCCGGGTCGCAAATGCCCGAACACGAAATTTATCGCACGGAAAGGTGATCGTTGCAAGGTAGCGCCCGCGGGCCTCCCGACGGGCGCATTCCGACGCATGGCACCGATAGGCTGGGGTGCTCGTCCGGTCCCCGCCCACGCATGGTCCAGCGGGCTGAGAGCTTGCAAACAGGGGTTGCATTTGGCGGTGGAATGGCGAGGATCGGCTTGGAGTAGAGCGCGTTTTGCATTTTCTTGTGCATGTCGTTATCCCAAAACCGCTGCGCACCCTCGGATCAGGCCCGTGGGCATGCTTTGGGCGACATGCATTGGAGCGGGGCTTGAGGGAGGTATAGTCATGAAATTTCTTGCGGCAATCTTCTCGCGGCAGGGTTTTGCCATCCTGTTGCTGTCGGCAGTTCTTGCGGCCTGCACCGCGGTGGTGGTGGACGAAGGACCGGGGTACCGTCCGCCAAGGCCCGGGCCGCAATTCTGCACCAAGCAATATGATCCGGTCTGCGCCCGGCGTGGCGGCGACCGCCAGACCTTCGCCAATGCCTGCCTTGCCGAGCGAGCCGGGTATCGCATCATCCGCGACGGCCAGTGCCGTGACGGCGGTGGCGGTGGTGATGAGGAGCAGACATTCTGCACCCGCGAGTATGCCCCTGTCTGCGCACGCCGCCGTGGCGACCTGCGCACCTTCCCCAACGCATGCGAGGCCCGCGCCGCCGATTATCGCATCGTCGAAGACGGCCCCTGCTAAGGGCTGGTTTCCTCCCCGTCCGGCGACGGGGAGGGGCCCATCTATCAACTGGACATAGGCGGGCGAAGGGCAGCTGGCGCCACTTGCCTCTACGCCGACAGCCTCGCCTTGCGGCAATAGGCGATGAACTCGGCTGCGGGCATGGGTTTGGCAAACAGCCAGCCCTGACCATAGTCGACGTCGCGTTCCATCAGATAGTCGGCCTGTGCCTGCGTCTCCACGCCCTCGGCAATGATCTTCAGCTTCAGCGTCTTGGCCATGTCGATGATATGCGGCGTTACGGAACTGGTGGCGGAATCCGTGGCGATCGTGTCGATGAACGATTTGTCGATCTTCAGCGCATCGAGCGGCAGGCCTTCGAGGTGGGACAGGCTGGAATAGCCTGTGCCGAAGTCGTCGATTGCGACCGCGTGGCCAAGCTCGCGGGCGCGAATGACGGTCGAGCGCGCTGAATCGACGTCGACGAAACCGCGCTCCGTCGCCTCCAGCCAGATCTGCCGAGGCTGAATTCCGGTGTGCTGCAAGGCCTTTTCGATGACCGGAAGGACCCTTGCCGTTCTGACGTCGGCCGGGCTGAGATTGATCGCGATGTGGAGGGAAGGATTGGCGACAAGAAGCTTTTTCAGGTCCAAAACGACAAGGGCTATGACCTGATCGGTGATTGCCGCGATCAGGCCGCTCTCTTCTGCCAGCGGGATGAAAAGATCGGCCCGGACCAGCGAGCCGTCGGGCCGTCTCCAGCGAACCAGCGCTTCGGCCCCCACGCAATTGCCGGTCCTGAGCTCGACGATCGGCTGATAGTGGACGATGAATTCGTGCTTGCGAACGGCAATCTGCAATTCTCCCAGCGGCGACAGCCGCCGCCGCGACAACCAGGCAACCATGCCGATGATGAAGGCGGCAATGAAAACGCCGAGAGGAAGCAACAGCAATTGCCGGCTGCGTACGCTGTCCACGATCTGGCTTTCCGGTTCGGTGGCGACGGCGATCCAGTCCGTCCCGCGCGCCGTGGCAAACAGATGACCGTCATCCAGGCCTTTGCCCGGGGTGGCGATGATCTTGGCGATGCGGGCGGGATCAGGCCCGTTCAACGCGCTGAGCAGGACGCCGGTGTCGGTCGCGAGGGCAAGCTGAATGTCGGGATCGACGACAATGTCGACAAAGCGCAGAGGATCGACAAGGACATTATGGTGCTTGTAGTGCAGGGCCATCAGCGGATGGGCCTGGTCGGCCAGGGGCTGTATCCGGGCAGTGACGGCAACGCCGTCTGCGGTGGTGAAATCCGGTGCGGCTTGCGCAACGCGTCCTTCGGTCGAGCCCCAGGATGTGCATTTGAGCAGTCCGGTTTCGAAATAGCCCATCTCTTCGATCGAGCGGGTGTTGATGGTGAGCTGCCGCATGCGGGCAATGTGGCCCACCGAACAGCGGTCGCCGGTGAACCGGTCGATCTCACGCAATGCGTCGGTTGCATCCTTGAGCGATATGCTGGCCCTGGCGATCGCGCGGTTGGCGAACAGATCCAGCCGTTGATGTTCTTCTTGAACCGCCAGAACCCATGAAAAGTGGAACATCGCCGCGATAGGCACGATGGCGCCGAGCAAGGCCAACACCACCGCAGTCACGATGATGCGCGGCCTGTCCATGTGCGCCTCCCTGCCTTCGGCTGCGAGCGACGATTTCGTGCGCGGCCTGCCGGGCAGCCAACCGTGATCGGGCCCGGTTCCAGCGGACCTTATATGGCTTTTGACGTTACGTGATCTTTAATTGGATCCGCTAGAGCAATTCCAGGAAAAGGTGCGTGGCGGTTTTCCCGGGAAAAGCGCGTAGCGCTTTCCCTGGGGAATTGCGTAAGAACAGATACTTAGAGCGGTTCGGCGATTCTATCAAAAGCAGAACCGCTAGTGGCTGAATGAATGCAGTGTTGCTCATCCGTGCGCTGGATACGCTCCATCGGCCGGGCCGGCATAGAGCTCGCTGCCGTCTTCGTCGGAAATGCGCAGGCGGTCCGGGATCTGCGGCATCGCCAGCGAGCGGAACAGCTCGGTGGCGCCCTGCAGGGCGGCGCGCAGGTTCGGCGCCTCGAGTGATACCCTGTCGAGGATCGCTTCGTCGGCGTCGCGCGATCGATAGAACTCGACAACGAAGTTCAAGCACGCCTCCGTGTTGCGGCGACGCAGTCCTGCGGGTGCACCAAAGCCGCTCAGGTGCACAAGCATGGTGAGGCGCGCGCGGCGCTTCGGAGCGCTAGCCCTTGGACTTCGGCTTCAAACCGGCTTCCGCCTGCTTGACGGCCGAGCCGAAGGGCGAGGCCGGCTTTGCCGCCGCCTTGTCTTTCTTGGGCTTGCGTGTCTCGCGGTTGCTGCGCTGTTGACCCTTGGCCATTTCTTGGTCCTCGTGATTGATGAACGTGGTGGTGGCGGTCGACGAGGGCCTAGGCGCTCGGATTGTCGGCCACTTCGAGATTGTCTTCCGTGGTGACCCGCTCATGGGTCTCCTCGTCGCTGCGGATGCGGTATTGCGGCGAGCCGTCCTTGACCGGCAGCTTGCTCTTGATCTGGAACAGCTCCGCGGTCTTCTGGACAAGGCCGGTGCGGCTCTTCATGCGAACGGTCTGGCCGATTGCGAAAAGATGCGCGGGCGTATCGGTGCGCGGGCGCGCGTTCTGCTGGAAGCGGATCATGCGGCATTCTCCTGGTCGCGCCTCAGCGCGGTTTCGAGGTCGGCGAGGTCGATGGCGACCAATTGGCTGGTCTGGCTTTTCACCGTTCTCGCCGGCAGATGGATGAAGGTGGCGACACGGCGCCAGGCAAGCCATGACATGCCATCGATAAGCTCCTCATCGTGGTCGATGTCGTAGTCGCCGGCCGGCAACTTTCCCTCCAGGCCGCCAAGCATGAAGGGCGCCTCGAAATGCGCGATGGAATGGGTAGTTCGGCCAGACATTCTCGTGCCTCGAAGTCTCGTTCCCGGCGTGATTCCGATAAAGTAGTGCCCGCTTTGCGGCATCGGGACTTAAAGTATCGTGCGTCCCTGTATCGGCAATTTGGGTATCGGCGATCTGGAATGAGTTTGGCGGGTCGAGAACCTCTGACGCCGCGAGATGCCAAGCTTGGCCCAAAAAACGATCTCAATTCATTAATCCGAAATTGCGGTTTATTCAAGAAGATTCATGCCCGGTGCCGATCTTGCGGCGAAATTACTTTTCTAGTGATATTTGTAGAATGATGATACGGTCCAAACTCTTCACAAGAATTGTCTGAAATTGTGCTGGAAAATTTCATCCCGGTATTAATTTTTATTTATGTCTGAAAGGAAAATCCATGGTTTCCGTGAAAACGCCTGATGGCTCGACCGTAACAATCAAGCCGATCATCAAGCCCACAAAAGTCATATCCGCGCGGCTGACGATAAGAAGTGACGAGGCAGCAAGGCGCAGGATTGCCGACACCGACGGCACGGTGCGGCGGGCGCGTCAGCTCGCCGAAACCCACCGCCTGATCTGACATGGCCGGCTTTGCCACTAATCAAGGAGCTTGAGTGTGACGCTCAATTTTCCCAACCGCAGCCGCTCCTACGACGCGGCGGCCAAGCGCATTCGTTTCGTCGGCCATGACGGCATGTTCGAAGTGCCGTTCTTTGTGGAGATTGCAGCGCTTTCGGCGGCAACGGCCACGAGCGGAGCCGAAGCCGAGTATCTCAGCGCGTTCGATGCGGAGCGCTCGTCGATCCAGGATGTCGCGCGCGAAGCCTATTCGCACGGCCGCAGGAACATGTATGTATTGACCCGGGCCGATTTCCGGTAAGCTGGCCTGCGACCCCTTGAACCTGTCGCGCCGATGGCCTAGATCGCGGCAGGCGGACAAAACACGGCAGGTTTCCCATCAACAGAGATCCGAGAAGACCGGCAGGCGCGGGCGCCAATTTCGGCTCAGGCGGACAGCCGCCGCTGGGGCTCGACCAGCGTGTGCAGCAGGCGCTGCAATTGCATCAGGCGGGGCGCCGGCAGGAAGCCGAGATGCTCTACCGGCAGGTGCTGGCGCAAAAGGCCAACCACGCGGCGGCAGCGCATTTTCTAGGGCTTCTGCTGCACCAGACCGGTCGCAGCGCCGAAGGACTGGATCTCCTCGAACAGTCGGTGCGCCTGCAACCCAAGAATCCGGATTTCCTCAACAACCTCGGCACGGTGATGCGCGACCTCGGCCGAGTCAGTGCAGCCGTGGATTTCTTCCGTGGCGCGGTGGCGCTGCGCCCGGACCAGCTTGCGGCGCGCGACAATCTCGGCTCGTCGCTAAAGCAGATGGGACAGTTCGAGGGCGCAGAGGAGATCTATCGCGGCACCCTCGGTCGCAACCCGTTCCATGTTCGCGCCCGCATCGGGCTTGCCGAAACGCTGCAGGAGGCCGGGCGGCTCGATGAGGCGCTTGCCGTCTTTCGGGAAGCGCTGACGATCCGGCCTAAGGACGCCGACCTGCTGCACGGGCTGGGCGTCGGGCTGATGGAAAAGGGCAAGCTCGACGAAGCGACTGACTTGTTCCGCCAGGCGCTGACCGTCAATCCCGGCCTGGCGCGGGCCTGGCTGATGCTGACGCAGGTCAAGCGCCAGAAGGAGCGCGACGCCGAGCTTGCCGGCATGGAGGCGCAGCATGCCAAGGCGCCGCAAGACAGCCTGGCGCGCATGCAGCTTGCCTTCGGCCTCGGCAAGGCCAATGACGACCTGAAAGATTACCCGCGCGCCTTTGATTATTTCGCCGAAGGCAATGCCATCCGCCGCAAGGGCATCGATTATGATCCGGTGAGGACGCGGGCCGAATTCGAGGCGATGAAATCGGTGTTCGATGCCAGCTTCTTCGAAAAGCATAAGCCAAGCGCAACCGCCGACGATGCGCCGATCTTCATCGTCGGCATGCCGCGTTCGGGCACGACGCTGGTCGAACAGATCATCGCCAGCCATCCCCAGGTCTATGGCGCCGGCGAGCTCAGTATTTTGAAGACGGTGGTCGGCAAGCAGTTTCCGTCAACCATGCCAGGTGGCTTTCCCTGGGGCGTATCCGATGTACCCGACACGGATTTTGCCGATGCCGGGCAGGCCTACCTCGATATGCTGCATGCCCGCTATCCGCATGTCCGCCATGTCACCGACAAAATGCCAGGCAACTTTCTGTTTATCGGCTTTATCCGTCTGATGCTGCCGAAGGCCAGGATCATCCATTGCGTGCGCGATGCGGCGGCCACCTGCCTGTCGATCTACAAGGTGCATTTCCGCGGCGACACTCACCGTTATGGCTACGATCTCGGCGAGCTCGCCGACTTCCACAATCTCTACACCGACATCATGGCGCATTGGCACGCCGTGCTGCCCGGTGTCGTGCACGATGTGCGCTATGAGGATTTCGTCGCCGACCAGGAAGGGCAGACGCGGGCGCTGATCGCTCATCTCGGCCTGCCGTGGGACGATAGAGTGCTGTCGTTCCACGAGACCGACCGTCCCGTGCGTACAGCCTCGGCGGCGCAAGTGCGCCAGCCGATGTACCAGGGCTCGGTCGATCTGTGGAAGCGCTACGGCGATCGGCTCAAGCCGCTGCTTGACCGGCTAGCGTAATGCGTTGCGGGCCTACAGCTCAATGAAGGGCTGAAAGCCGCCAAAGATCATGCGCTTGCTGTCGAAGGGCATCGCCGATAGCTCTCCGTTCAGGCGTGGGTCGGCCATTACCTTGGCCATCACTGCATCGCGGTTCTGCCGCGATTCATAGACGACCCATGAGAAGACGACGACCTCGTCGTCCTTGGCCTGCACGGCGCGCGGAAACGAGGTGACCTCGCCATAGGGCACGTCGTCGCCTATGCATTCGACATAGGCGAGCGCGCCATGCTCCTTCCAGACGGTGCCGCCGAGCTGCGCCATCTTCTTGTAGGCATCGAGATTTGCCTTCGGCACGGCGAGTACGAAGCCATCGACATAGGACATTGTGGTTCTCCTTGATTGTGGGATTTTCCTTCTCCCACAAGCAAGGGGAGAAGGAAGGAATGCGCTACGCTGCCTTCACCGGCGCGTTCATCGCCCACTCGACGCCGAAAGGATCAGTCAGCTGACCCCAGCGGTCGCCCCAGAACATCACCTGCAGCGGCGTACCGACCGTGCAGCCGGCGTCGACGGCGCGCTGCCACCAGGCGTCGATGTCGTCGCTGCCGAGATGCAGCTGCATTGTGAAGCCCTGCGGCTTCACCGCCGCCATTCCATGCTCGGGATAGAAATCGGAAATCATCAGCGTCGAGCCGTTGATGTGGAGATGGATATGCATCGTCCGGCCCTTCTCGTCCGGCGGGTAGAAGAAGACCTGCTCGGCGCCGAAGGCCTTCTGATAGAATTCTGAAGCCTTGAAGGCGCCGTCCAGCTGAAGGTAGGGCGTCAATCCACCGAGGACTTTCGCGGCAGGCTGGGTCTGGGGCTGATCGTTCATGTCTTGCTCCTCTTTGGTTAGGCGTTGCGAACCACAGGACGAATGCGGCAGCGGCGATCCTACATGGCCGACGCGCTTTTTTGGTGCCGACCGTGCGACGGCCGGCTCTTGTCAAGGAGCCCCCTTGTCAAGGAGCCCCCTTGTCAAGGCGCCAGGCCAATCCGCGGGCTGTTCTGTGCGTCGATGACGATTTCCGGCCAGCCGATGTCCTTGCGCAGTTCGATCGGCAACGAAAGGATGGCACGCTCGCTGCGGTAGCGGGCGCGCGCCGCCGAATAACGGGTCGCTATGCGACCTACGGATGACAGAATGGACATGATGCTCTCTCCTCGATTGGCGCCGACATCACCGTGTCGGCATCCCAAGGACGGGGCGCGCGGCGATGATCCGACAGACCGCCGGAGTTTTTTGCCGCAAGGCTTCAACCGCCCGTCTCGGCGACCTCCCGGAAGAAATCCTCCGGGCTGTCGACCTCGGTCAGCCGCCGCTTCTCGATCAGCCAGAAGCGGTTGCCGATCGCCCTGATGAAGGAGCGGTCGTGCGAGGCCAGCACGCAGCTTGCTTCATGAGTGAGCAGCTCCGTTTCCAGCGCCTCCTGGCCGTCGATGTCGAGATGGTTGGTCGGCTCGTCGAGCAGGTAGAAGTTGGGATTGGCGAGCCTCAGCGCCAGCATCATCAGCCGCGCCCTCTGTCCGCCCGACAGCACGCCGATCCTGCGCTCCTGCATGTCGATGCTGACGCCTGCGCCCGCCAGCAGCGAGCGGGCGCGCTGCTCGCCGACATCGAATCTGCGCGAGAGCATCGCCAGCGGCGTGTCATCGCCGCTGATGTCCGACAGCGCTTGGTCGCTGTAGCCGAGCACCGTCGACGGCGTCACCTTCACGCCTTGCGCTGCCATCTCCGGCTCGACGATGGCATTCCTGATCAGGCTGATCAGCCGCGACTTGCCGACGCCGTTGCGGCCAAGCAGGACGATGCGGTCGCCCTGGCAGATATGGCGCTTGCCGGTCCTGAACAGCAGCGTGCCGTCAGGCGTCTCGACCACCACGTCGTCCAGCGTGATCAGCACCTTGGCATGGGTGCCGCGATTGGCGAGCTTTATCGCGCCCGCCGATCTTTCGCGGTGCGCCGGTGCCGCGACCCCCTCGAGGCGCTGGGCGCGCTGGTTGAGCTGCTTGGTCTTGACCGTCAGCAGGTCGCTGCCAGAGTTGATGCCGATGTTGTTGAGCTTGGCCGCCTGCCGGCGCAATTGCTGCGCCACCTTCATGTCGCGCTGGAACTTGCGCTCCGTCGAGGCGTCGACTTCGCTCAAAGCGTCGCGCGCCCTGGAATAGGACAGCGCAAACACCGGCGACTGCTCAGGGCGCAGGAACAGCGTGCGGTTGGTCGTGGCGTCGAGGAAGGCGCGGTCGTGGCTGGCAATCACCACCGGCACCTCACGCGGCAGCGCGTTCAGCCAGGTTTCGAGCTGGCTGATCTTGGCGAGATCGAGATGGTTGGTCGGCTCGTCGAGAAGCAGGACATCGGGATCGGTGACCCAGACTCGGGCGATCAGCGCCAGCCTTTGCCAGCCGCCGCTCAGCGCCCGCATCGGCCGCTCGCGCATCGGCTCAGGCACGTCGAGCGAGTCGAGAACCACGTCGACGCGCCATTGCTCGCTTTCGGCCTGCTCGGCCAGCAAGGCGTCGGCCACCACCTGCTGAAAGCCGCGCTCGGCCAGCGCTGCGGGAACGGCTTGCTCGACATAGCCGACCCGGAGGCCGCGGGTGCGGGTGATGTCGCCTGATGTCGGCTCCATTTCGCCGGTCAGGCATCTGAGCAGGGTGGACTTGCCGCGGCCGTTAGCGGCCACGATGCCGAGCCGGTCGCCGGTGCCGATGGTGAGGTCGAGGTTGGAGAAGAGCGGCGCACTCATCGTGACGCCGAGGGATTTGAGGCTGATCAGGGCCATGTTGGTTTCTCTGGTCTGTCCGGAGGAAAGCTCCGGTTCGATGCACTTTGACGGTGCGCAGGCAGGCCATCAGAACAGGCGTTGCGGCACCACGAAGGGCGGACCAAAAAATCGAAGCGGGAGAAAACCCGGACCGTCCCTGGTCAGCCCTGCAAGCAAGCTCGCAGGGCAGGGACAGGGCCGCGCTGACGGTGGTGGTCGAAAGACACGCAGCCCTCCTTTCAAGACGTTCGAGTGTGCGGAGCGATTACACCAAAGGCGGGGCTGGTGGCAAGCGGACTGCTTCAAGCGATGACAGTGGAGTCCTGCCCTTCTCCCCTTGTGGGAGAGGGTGGCCTCGCAAAGCGAGGTCGGATGAGGGGTGTTCCAGGGAACGCAAACGTCTCACTCCGCTGGAACACCCCTCAACCGTCTCGGCGCTGCGCGCCGATCCACCTTCTCCCACAGGGGGAGAAGGGAAGGCGCTACTTTCCCGGCCGCCCTGTCTTGCCCGGCCGGCGTTTTTCGCGGCGGGCGTCGGCGGGGTCTTCGTAGGAACCGATGCCAGCGCGCTGGCGAACGATCGGCTTGGCGGAATCGCCCCCCACTTGGGGGGAGATCGGTTGTGGCTTGGCCGGCACTTTTCCCTCGACCGGCTTTTCGGTGCGGCGCACTGTCATCTCGTCCAGCGAGTTCTTCTTGAACAGCGGCTTGGTCGGTTCACCCGGTATACCGAAATCCGAGCCGTGCGCCTCCTGCGCCGACTGCTTCTTGAACAGCGAACGCGACACCGCGCCTGACGGCTTCGGCATGTCGGTGCCAGGCCCCATATCGTCCAGCGACGGCTTGGCGAACAACGGCTTCTTCACCGGCACAGCGCCGTCAGCGCCCATTTCGTCGAGCTCCGGCTTGCGGAAGAGGTTGGGCTGGGCAGCCTTGGCCGCCTCTTCGGCGGCACGTGCCGCGTCCAGTTTGCGGAAACGCTCTTGTTCCTCTGATGTACGATGTTTGGCCACGCCCTTGTTGTGCTTGCCCTTTTCGCGGCCCGAAACCGGGCTTTCCATGTCGGCATATTTGGCCAGCGGATCGTCGGAAATGGACAGCTCCATCTCGCGCAGCCG
The DNA here is from genome assembly GCF_003997065.1 of Mesorhizobium sp. M6A.T.Ce.TU.016.01.1.1. Lineage (NCBI taxonomy): Bacteria > Pseudomonadati > Pseudomonadota > Alphaproteobacteria > Hyphomicrobiales > Phyllobacteriaceae > Mesorhizobium > Mesorhizobium sp. M6A.T.Ce.TU.016.01.1.1. The sequence goes on from NZ_RZTJ01000023.1 coordinate 31,312, forward strand.
CTTGATCTCGTCCCGGATGCGGGCCGCCTTCTCGAAGTCGAGATTGGCGGCGGCATCGCGCATCTGCTTGTCCATCGCGTCGAGATGGGCTTTCAGGTTGTTGCCCATCATCGCGCCGGCGCTGTCGGTGAACTGCGAGATGTCGGCGCGGACATGATCCTTCTCGTAGACCGAGTCCAGGATGTCGGAGATGCGCGACTTGACCGATTCCGGGGTGATGCCGTTGGCCGCGTTCCACTCCATCTGCTTTTCGCGACGGCGGTTGGTTTCCGCCATCGCCCGCTCCATCGAGCCGGTGACCTGGTCGGCGTAGAGGATGACCTTGCCGTCGACGTTTCTGGCGGCGCGGCCGATGGTCTGGATCAGCGAGGTTTCCGAGCGCAGGAAGCCCTCCTTGTCGGCATCGAGAATGGCGACGAAACCACATTCCGGGATGTCGAGGCCTTCGCGCAAAAGGTTGATGCCGACCAGCACGTCGAAGGCGCCGAGGCGCAGGTCGCGCAGGATCTCGATGCGCTCCAGCGTGTCGATGTCGGAGTGCATGTAGCGGACGCGAATGCCTTGCTCGTGCAAATACTCGGTCAGGTCCTCGGCCATGCGCTTGGTCAGCACGGTGACCAGCGTGCGATAGCCGGCCTTGGTCGTGTCGCGGATTTCGCCGACGACATCGTCGACCTGGGTCTTGGCCGGACGCACCTCGACCGGCGGGTCGATCAGGCCGGTCGGTCGGATGACCTGCTCGGCAAAGACGCCGCCGGACTGTTCCATCTCCCAGCCGCCGGGCGTCGCCGAAACCGCGACGGAAAGCGGGCGCATGGCATCCCACTCCTCAAAGCGCAGCGGCCGGTTGTCCATGCAGGACGGCAGACGGAAGCCGTATTCGGCCAGCGTCGCCTTGCGGCGAAAGTCGCCGCGATACATGCCGCCGATCTGCGGCACGGTGACATGGCTTTCGTCGATGAAGACCAGCGCATTGTCAGGAATGTATTCGAACAGGGTCGGCGGCGGATCGCCCGGCTGGCGGCCGGTGAGATAGCGCGAATAGTTCTCGATGCCGGCGCAGGAGCCGGTCGCTTCCAGCATCTCCAGATCGAAGCGGCAGCGCTGCTCCAGCCGCTGCGCCTCGAGCAAGCGACCGGACCGTTCGAGTTCGACCAGCCGGTGCTTGAGCTCTTCCTTGATCGACTTGATGGCCTGATTGAGGGTCGGGCGCGGCGTGACATAGTGCGAATTGGCGTAGATCTTGACGCTCTTCAACTCGCCGGTCTTCTGGCCGGTCAGCGGGTCGAACTCAGTGATCGCCTCGATCTCGTCGCCGAACAGCGAAATGCGCCATGCGCGATCCTCAAGGTGAGCCGGAAAAATCTCGATCGTGTCACCGCGCACGCGGAACGAGCCGCGGACGAAGTTGATGTCCTGGCGCTTGTATTGCTGGGCGACGAGGTCGGCGAGCAGCGCGCGTTGGTCGAGCCGGTCGCCGATCTGCATCTGGAAGGTCATCGCCGTGTAGGTCTCGACCGAGCCGATACCGTAGATGCAGGACACCGAGGCGACGATGATGACGTCGTCGCGCTCCAGCAGCGAGCGCGTCGCCGAGTGGCGCATGCGGTCGATCTGTTCGTTGATCGACGATTCCTTCTCGATGAAGGTATCCGTCCGAGGCACATAGGCTTCCGGCTGGTAGTAGTCGTAGTAGGAGACGAAATACTCGACGGCGTTTTCCGGGAAGAATTTCTTGAACTCGGAATAGAGCTGTGCGGCCAGCGTCTTGTTGGGGGCGAGGATCAGAGCAGGACGCTGCGTCTCCTCGATCACCTTGGCCATGGTGAAGGTTTTTCCCGAGCCGGTGACGCCGAGCAGCACCTGGGTGCGGTCATTGTCGTTGACGCCTTCGACAAGATCCTTGATCGCCGTCGGCTGGTCGCCTGCCGGCTCGAAATCCGACACCATCTTGATGGCGATGCCGCCTTCGGATTTTTCGGGCCGGGCCGGGCGGTGCGGTGTCCACAGCACGCCGTCCTTGTGCAGCGGGTTGCCGGATTCGATCAGCGCCGACAGCGCGGCGACAGTGGCGGTGACACCGCCGGAGGCCATCGTCTCGGCTTCCTCCAGCGAAACATCGAGGCCGGCGACCGGATTGAGGCCGGCCGCGGTGCGCTCCCTGGCCGAAGCCGCGCCGCCCATCGAGGTGCCTCGCGCCGTGCGGCCGGGGGAGGAGGAGCGCTCGGGGATTTTTTTCGCCTTGGCGCCTTCCCTCCCCCTTGAGGGGAGGGTGGCGGCGGAGCCGTCGGGTGGGGTCGGTGCGGCCGGGCTCGACGGTTCCTTATGCTGAGCACTTCCTTTGCCGACCCCCTCTGTCGCCTTCGGCGACATCTCCCCCTCAAGGGGGGAGATTTGGCGCTCGGCTTCCTGCTCTATCTGCTCGGCCCAATCGGCGATCGAGCCGGTCAGCGGCGTGCCTGAGAATTCGGCCTGCGGCGCCTCGGCGAAGCCGCCCTTGTGCAACGGCTCCGATGCATCGAGGAAATCGGTCAGCGGGCTGCGCCGCTTGGGCGGCGAAGCGCGATCATCACGCGCCGGCGGCGGCGTCTTTTTGTCAGGAAGTTTGGCCATGCCCCGAATATGGGAGGTATCGGCCGAATTGGAAAGAGCGGAGTGACGAGGGGCGCGGGACGAACTTAAGCTGCTGACACAAGGGTGTCAGGAGCGATGTTGAAACACGCCCTCAGTTAAACCACAGCGCAAACGTCAAAAACCCGGCGCCGCCGAACTGGCGCTGGATCTGGTCAAATTCCTCGCTGGTGAGGATCTTCCCGCTTTCGAGATAGGGTGCGATCGCCGGGCCGGTGATCGACAGCACCAGATCGAAGGGCTTCGGCTCGTCGAAGAAGCGCTTCATGTTGATGCCTTTGTCGGCGATGCGGAAATGCGGCAGCAAGGTGCGACCTTCGAGCAGATCCTCGGCCATATCAAGCGCGGCGTGCCAGGCTTGGACCTGCTCCTCGCCGACCTCGAGGCCGGTGAGCGGGCTGGCACCTTTCTGTTGCGGGCCGGGCAGCCATTCACGGTCGTTGTCGGTCTCGGCGCGGATCGCCTTCCAGTCCTCGCGCGACAGCCGGATCATCTCCATGAGATGGCGGCGTGCCGCCTGCCGGCGCTCCGGCTCGACCACCGGCCAGTTAACCAGATGCACCAGCGAGATGAAATCGGCCAAGCGCCATTCGGACGATAACATGCTTCCGCCCATGCCGCCGTCCGGCGGAACGAGCGTGTCCTGCAGCGGCAGCTTGGCGCGTGGGAATAGCATGTGGAAGGAGCCGTCGAACATGGTCCTGAAGTCATGCGCCAGCCAGAAGTCCGCCTGCGCCATCAGGAACTCGGCATAGCCCTGCAGCCAGTAGCCGTCGGCGCGGTCGAAGCGGAAGGTGAGGGCAGGTGCGGCCGCGTCTGGCGCACCGCCGCCGCGTGACAGAGACGCCATGATCGCGGCGGCACTTTCGTCCGGCGCGATCTGGCCGTCCTCGTTGAGATCGATGCCGAGACGCGTGAGGTCGACCTCCATGCCGATATCGGCACCGGCAGGCACGGACCCAAGTGTGGCGGCGGATTTCTGCAGCCGGTCGCGGAAGGCGACCAGGATGGCGCGGAAGTCATCGTAAGTCAGCGGTTCGGGATTGGGATTGTCGGGCACCGGCAGCCGCATCAGCGGCAGCATGAACGATTGCGGACTCTCGAAACCGTGGCGATGCAGGCCGCCGGCCAGGATCTCCAGCGCGGTGAAGAATTGGCCGGCGCCGGCGGCGTAAGCCGACGCGGGATCACCGGGCGCGGCGGCTTCGAGTGCGGTAAGCGTGCTGTTGCGGTCCACTACGGTTTTTGCCTCGAACAGGGCGGCCGGTTCGGGGGATGCGGCATCAGCGGAAGCAACCGGCAGCAGCAGAATAAGGGCGAATGCCAGCAGGCTCGAAAATCGCGTCATCTTGGTCCTCCAAGGCTTCATGCCGACCATACATGCATTTCGCGTGTCGCGCCTGTCGCAGGCACCTCGCCCATATGAATCCGAACGGAAGCGCTTCGCTATATCGGGCTCATCGTCTACCGTGGCCGTTCATTCCGGTGCAGGCTGCGCGTGTCGAACTATCCGCTTTCCTACAAATTGTCTTGGCTGCCACGTTTCCTGAAGCCGACGCTTAGTGGCGACGGCGATGGTTTTGCGCCAGCGGCAGGAACGATGATCGAGCCGCCACCGGCGCGAACGGTGCGGCTCGCCTTTGTCGGTGATATCTCGGCGGTGGCCAATCGAACAGCGCCGCAATGCGACCCGGCTATCAAGGCGCTGCTCGCCTCCGCTGACCTTGTGGTCGGCAATTGCGAAAGCCCGGTGGTGGAGCGACCGAGCGCGGCGATGGGCACGAAGCTTGGCACCCATCATGCCATGACCGAGCGGTTTCTCGCCGAGGCGCTGGCGGCCGCCGGCATCTCGCATGAGAAGCTGGTTTTGTCGCTCGCCAACAATCATGTGCTCGACCAGGGCGTCGAGGGTTTCGACAAGACCGTGGCGGCGCTGAACCGTCTCGGCATCCGCAGCATCGGCACCGCCGTCGCCGGTCCGGTCGAGCGCCTTGCGGTCGGGCCGCTGACAATAGGCTTTGCCGCTTTCACGCTGTGGCGCAATGCCGGCGCGGCTGCGTTCGCGGGCCGTGTGTCGATGCAAGGCGACCCGGCACAATGGCCACGCGGCAGCGATGTTGACCTCGCCTGCGCGGTGCCACATTGGGATTGGGAGTTCCGGCACTTTCCCCAGGCCGCAACACGGGCACTGGCACAGCATTTGGCCGCGCAAGGCGTCGGGCTGATAGCCGGCCACCATGCCCACGTCTTGCAGCCGGTGGAGCGGATCGGCAAGGCGCTCGTCGCCTATGGGCTCGGCGATTTTCTTGGCACCGCCTTTGCGCGCCAGCCCTGGCCCGGCCGCATCGGGGGCATCCTGACCGTGGATATCAGCGCTGATGCTGGCACGCGTGGCGCCATTGTCGCCTACCGGCTGCATACCTTCATGCGGCTGCGGGCTGGTGACCACGAGCGGCTGGTTCCAGTCGAGGCGCTGGAGGGTGCATTAAGGCAAAAGGTTTTGGCGCGTCTGGATACGGTTTTTGGTAACGGGAATTGATGGCTGTGTTGACTGGTGGCTCAGACAAATCGTGCGGGCTCACCATCCCACCGCTGTAGTCGCGCGACTTTCGGCAAAATCAGCTATTGTCCGAGCTGGGTGATCGGTCTTTCGACGGGGATGGCGATGGAAGCAGCGGATTTCATGCCTGATGAAACTGACATCGCCGGCATCAAAAGGAATCTCGAGGCCTATGAGGCCAGGCGGGCTTCTGCCTACCGGCAAGTCCGCTGGCGGGTGCCGCTGTTCGTCGGCCTGGTGCTGGTGTTCGTGGCGCTTATGGCCTGGCTCTTCAATATGGTCGCCGATCCCTACGAGCGGTGGTTCTCGACGCCGCATGTGCTGCTCTATGTCGTCGGATTCGTGGCGGCGATCCTGCTCTATTTCCAGGCGGTCAAGCCGACGAGCACGTTGCAGCAATCGTTCCGCAAGACACTGCTGCCGATCATCTTCGGTTTCATCAGGGATATGCGCTACGAGCATGACGTGACACCGAATTCGTTCGATCGGCTGCCGCGCGAGACGATCGGCACGTTCAACAGCAAGCGCTTCGACGACGTCATATCCGGCCGCTACGAGGGATTTCCGTTCGAGCTTTACGAAGCGGATCTCCGGCAAGGCACGGGCAAGAGCGGAACGATAGCATTCAAGGGGGTCGTCGTCGCCTTCGAGACCGTCGTGCCGTTTCCCGGCATATTGGTGGCGGCGCGGCGGGCCAACATGGCCGTCGGCTTCTTCCGCGGCATGTTCGCCAGCAAGATGCAGGAGTTGTCATGCGGCGTGCCCGAGCTCGATGCCGCCTACGACTTCCGCACCGACAATGTCGAGGCGGCGCAGCCACTGGTAAGCGGCCGGCTGGCGCAGGCACTGACATGGCTCAGCGAGACACGGCCTGATGATCCGGCGCGGGTTGCGCTCAATGGCAGCGACGGTTTTCTGCTGTTGCCGCAGACGAAGAACTTCTTCGAACTGCCTGATATGTCCGTGCCGCTTGACTACGCCAAGCATGTCGCGCCGATGATATCAGACATGGGCACGATGCTGGCGACGGCGGCGCTGGTGCGCAAGATCGGCGCAAGGGACGAGGCGGCGAGTTAGCCGCTGGGCATCTTGGCCGCCAGCCAGTCAGCCGACCGCTTCGCCAGGCCGATCGTTGCGGATGCGGCGCGGCCGAGGTCGGTCTTGACCACGGCGTAACCGGTCTTCGTACGATAGAGCACGGCGCGACCGCCGTCGACCGCCGCTTCATAGGCAACCGGCCTGGCAGCCTCCGTTTCCGTCGCTGTTGCCTGCGCCCCGACCGCAACGCTGGGCCGACGGCTCAATTCCCTGGGGAGCAGGTCGGTGGCGGTCTGCATTGCCGTCGTCAACTCAGGCATGGAGGCCGTCGTGGCAAGCTGTGACGACGGCGTCTGCGTCGTGCGGCAGATGCCGGAGACGAGCGGATAGTTGAAATTACGCCGGTGCAGCATCTGGCTTTTCATGGCCGCTTCGCAATCGGCAATGGTCGACCACTTGGCCGGCGTCTCACCGATATATTCGCAAAGCTTGGCGTCGCAGTCGCAACCGACGATGGTCATCGCGACAAGGGCGGTCTTGATCACGGTTTTATGCCTTTTGAGTTGCTCTGCCAAATATCACTGGGATCGTTCGCGTGGCCGAAAAGGACACGCGACGCTGAAAGCTCATCAATCGCTGTGGATCAAGGCGAGATTTGGCCGCGATTGTGGAATGAGCGTGACGGGCGCCACGCAATTTTTCACGGTCGCCGACTGTGGCCGAAAGGTCCCACCAATTGTAGGCGCGTTCGAACTTGACGCGCGCTTCAAGTGAAGCAGGCTGCCGGATAGCGACAGGAGCCCAAAGACAGTCGGCGCCGGGATTTCTCCCAGCGCCTCCCTGTCAGATCAGGACACGGTCGCGGCAGCAACTTCCGTAAAGACGTCGCGCCATGCCGGCCTTGATGTTGACGGTCCTGCCAGCCACTGCCCGAGGGCAGCGTCCGTTCGGGACCTCGCCAGTCTCTACCCTTGCGAGCTTCGTCCAGCGCGCCATCGAAGGTTTTTGCCGTCCTTCATGGCAGCATCGGTCCGCCGTAGGCGTTCGCACGCTTTCCGCGGCCCCGTAGGTCTCGGCGTCCCTCCTCAAAACAGGCAAGCCTGCTTTCATTCGGGGCCGTACGGGCCTCAGGAAATCCGCCGTTTCGCCTTGCCTTTCGACTTGGCGATCGGTAGCCGCCTGAGATGGGTTTAATATACGGGGGATAAGCGTTCGGCGAAACAGCGACGAGCCTGTGAATAGCGGGATTATCGGGGACTGAGCCCGGCGGCGCAGCGTTTTTTGGACGAGATGCAGGGGGGCCGGACACGCCCTGATCTGCGGCGAGCAGCATGATCAGACATTCGGCCCTTGCTCCACAGAGCGGCGCGGGCTTCAATGCCGGCAAAGGGCTTTTAGGACAGCAGTGTCGTTGCTGGCCTTTGGGAGGACGTTCTTGAAGGTCGGGGTGATTCTCAATCCGATTGCCGGCGGCGGCTGGCTCAAACGGCATTGGCCCGAGGTCAATGCTTCGCTCAAGAGACATTTCGGCGATTTCGAGCTGCGCGAAACACAGGCGACCGGCGACGCTGAACGGCTGGCGCTCGTCCTTGCCGCCAGCGGCTTCGACCTGGTGATCGCGGCGGGCGGCGACGGCACCGCCAGCGAAGTGGCCGACGGGCTGTTGCAGGCGTTCGCAGAAAGCGGCCGGACGGCCGAGCTCGGCCTGCTGCCTTGCGGCGCCGGCATCGATTTCGCCCGCGGGCTCGGCCTGCCTGCTGAGGTCGACCTGACGCTGAAGCGTATCGCCCAGGCCAAAGCTCGCAAGGTCGATGCCGGCCGCATCTCCTATGTCGACGATCATGGCGCGCTGGCCAGCCGCCATTTCATCAACATCGCCAGCCTCGGTCTTTCGGGCGCCACCGACCGCGCGGTCAACGCCGACAAGCGCAAGGGCAGGGTGTCGGCCAAGGCGCTGTTCTACTGGCGCACCGTGTGGGAATTCATGCGCTACCGGTTTCAGGACGTTGTGATCACCGTCGACGACGGCGTCCCGGTCGAGGCGCGGGTGGCGCTGGTGGCGGTGGCCAACGGAAGATTCTTCGGCGGCGGCATGATGATCGCGCCGGATGCCGAAATGGACGATGGACTATTCGACATCGTCATCCTGCGCGCGGCGGGCAAGCTGAAACTGATCTGGGACATCCGGCTGCTCTATGGCGGACGGCATCGCGACCATCCGGCAATCACCATTTTGCGCGGCAAGAAAGTGGTTGTCGAACCGCTCGGCGATGTGCAAAAGAACGCCGCGCTCGTCGACATAGACGGTGAATCGCCGGGGCGCATACCAGCGACCTTCGAGATCCTGCCCGGCACGCTGACGCTCAGATATTGAATCAACCTGTTGAGAGACTGATTCAAGTCCTTTCGGGCGTGATTCCGGCGACCCGGCCAACATGCTGGAATTGCGTGGCAATTACCTGATGGCAGAACTCGATCTTAGCCGGAAACCCGGCGTGCGATGAAGGCATAGCTCTCGCGCGATCACGGCATCAACGGCGTCTGCATCATCTGCAAATGCAGGTCCGTGCCGGTCCAGGGATGCGCCTCGCAGACGGCCTCGTCGAGCTCGACGCCAAGGCCTGGCTCCTTCGACGGAATGACGTTGCCGTCCTGCCATTCGATCTTCTTCTTCAGCAGCTTTTCGTGAAAACCGTCCCACTGCTTCAGCGATTCCAAGATGAGGAAGTTGGGCAAGGTCACGGCAAGCTGGATGTTGGCTGCACCGACGATCGGCCCGCAATAGCAGTGCGGCGCGATTTGGATGTGATAGGCCTCGGCCATGGCGGCGATCTTCTTGGTTTCGAGAATGCCGCCGGAGCGGCCGAGATCCGGCTGCAAAATGCTCGCGGCGCGGTTCTCGATGACACGGGCAAATTCGAACTTGGTCGTCAGCCGCTCGCCGGTGGCGATCGGGATCGACGTGCCGCGCGCCACCTGCGCCATCACTTCCGGCATATCGGGCGGCACCGGCTCCTCGAACCACAGGGGGTCGTAGGGTTCGATGGCGCGGGCCATGCGCAGCGCGCCCGATGCGGTGAACTGGCCGTGCGTGCCAAACAGGATGTCGGCCCTTGTGCCGACCGCCTTACGGATCGCTTTGACCATGCGGGCGGAGAGATCGATGTCGACGAGGCGCGGCTGATGACCGTCAAAGGCGGTGTAGGGGCCAGCCGGGTCGAGCTTGACGGCATTGAAGCCCTGCTCGACATATTCGAGCGCGCATTCGGCCGCCAGGTCGGGATCGTTGTAGACGTTCTTGCCGCGCGCATCCTCCGAATGGACGCTGCCGGTGTGCGGGTAGAGATAGGTGTAGGAACGCAGCGTCTCGTGCACCTGCCCGCCGAGCAGCTTGTAGACCGGCTTGCCGGCTTCCTTGCCGATAATGTCCCAGCAGGCCATTTCGAGCGCCGAGAAACAGCCCATGCCGGAAACGTCCGGACGCTGGGTGAAGCCGGAGGAATAGGCACGGCGGAAAAAGTTCTCGATGTCGTGCGGATCGCGGCCGACGAGATAGCGCTCGGCCATATCCTCGACCATCCTGGCGGTGACATGCGCGGAGAAAGTGGCGTTGTAGGCCTCGCCATAGCCGACGACGCCGCCGTCGGTGGTGAGCTTGACGAAGATGAAATACTTGCCGCCGATGCCGGGCGGCGGATTGCCGACGACCCAGGTTTTGACGTCGGTGATTTTCATTTTTGATCCTCCAGAACCAATTCGGCGCCCTTCCATCCGGTCATGATCGAGGCGGCGTTGGTGTTGCCGGTGATGTTATCGGGAAAGATCGAGGCGTCGACGACGCGCAAGCCAGCGAGGCCGTGAACCCGCAGGCGCGGGTCGACGACGGCTTGGGCAGCGTCCGGCCCCATGCGGCAGGTCGAGACCGGGTGGTAGACGGTGCCGGAGCGCTTCCTGAAATCCTCGATCAAATCCGCGTCGGAGGTAATTGACGGGCCCGGCAACACCTCTTCCTTGATGATGTCGGCCATCGCCGGCATGGAGGCGATCTTCCTCACGAACTTCACTGCCGCTAGCATTTCGGCCACGTCCGCCTCGGTCGAATAGGCGTTGGCGACGATCTTCGGATAGTCACGCGGATTGCTGGAGCGGATCATGATCTCGCCACGGCTCGACGGTCGGCAGTTGGACAGGCCGATGGAAAAGCCCGGCCACGGGTCGGGCGTCAGGATAGGGCGCTCACCGCTCTTCGGGATGACGGTCGAGAACGCCTGGAAGTAGAGCTGCATGTTGGGCCGTGCCGCCGCCGGGTCGGTGCGGAAGAAGCCGCCGGCATTGTTCATCGACAGCGACAGCGGGCCGGAGCGCATGAGGATGTATCGCATGCCGACCATGAGCTTGCCCCACCAAGGGCGCAGGATCTGGTTGAGCGTCGGCAGCCTGCCCTTGAAGGTGTAGTTGATGCCGACATGGTCCTGCAGGTTCGCCCCGACATTCTCATTGGCATGGACGACGGGAATGCCGACAGCACCGAGCAGGGCCGACGGGCCGACCCCGGAAAGCTGCAGCAATTGAGGCGAGTTGATCGAGCCACCCGACAGGATGACCTCGCGGCCGGCGCGGGCGGTCTTCGTTTCACCGTTCTGCAGGTACTCGATACCAACGGCGCGCTTGCCCTCGAACAGGATTTTGGTCGCCAGCGCATTCATCTCGATGCGGACATTTTTTCGCTTCATCGCCGGGCGTAGGAAGGCACGAGCGGCCGACATGCGGCGGCCGTTTTTGGTGGTGATCTGATAAATGCCGACGCCTTCCTGTGACGCGCCGTTGAAATCCGGGTTGAACGGCAGGCCGGCTTGGCTGGCAGCCGCGAGGTAGCGCTTGGTCAGCGGATGGACAGCCTTAGAGCAATCGGTGATGTGCAACGGACCGCCGACACCCCGCCACTGGTTGGCGCCGGCCTGATTGTCCTCGAGCGCCTTGAAGGCAGGCAGCAGGTCGTCGAAGCCCCAGCCGGGATTGCCGGCCGCTGCCCAAGCGTCGAAATCCTCGCGCGCGCCCCGGATCCAGACCATGGCGTTGATCGAGCTCGAGCCGCCGAGCAGCCTGCCGCGCGGCCAGTGATCGACATTATTGTTGAGACCGGGGTCCGGCTCGGCCTTGTAGTTCCAGTTGACGGCCGGGTCGAAGAAGGTCTTGCCGTAGCCGAGCGGCATTTGCACGTAGAAGCGCCGGTCGGTGCCGCCGGCCTCGAGCACCAGAACCGAGAAGCGGCCCGAGGCCGATAGTCTTTCGGCCAGAACCGAGCCGGCCGAGCCGGAGCCAACGACGATGAAATCATAGGTCTGCATGATGGATGCGGCCGGCTCCGAATTTTTGCTCAACCTAGACGCCGCAAGCCGCCGCGATCACCGGAGCTTCCGGCATCGCTTGTGAAAAAAGCGACCGGCACATCGTTTGCCTTCGGGGTCCTGGCCGAAGCGGCCTTTGCCTCGTGGGCAAGCGGTCCAAGCATCGCACGCCATCATCAAGCATTTTGCTTGAGATCATAACGCATGATCGGGCGGGCTGGCACCCTGCGGGCGACGACCCTGAACCCGGCGCGAGCGAAGGTGGAGGCGTATCCACAGCCGGAGGCGCTGGGCGATACATCGGCATCAAAAGGATAGGCTTCGAGCGCAGGGGCATTTGTGCGCCTTACAACTTCCAGCGCCGCTGCGATCAGGTGGGACGTGACGCCCTGCCGGCGGTATCTTTTTCGCACGTAGAGGCAGGACAAGGACCAGACCGGCGCATCATCCACACGCTTCAGCTGCCACAGCCGATCGAGCCAGGGCACGGCATCTCGCGGTGTCACCTGGCACCAGCCGACAGCAGTATCACCGTCGAAAGCAAGTATGCCCGGGGAGGGACCATGCTTGACGGCTTGCCGGAACGCGGCCTTGTTTTCCTCGCCTGGTCGCTTTCGATAAGAACTGCCGATACGCCGTACATACACCAACAGCGACTGCAGACGGCGCTCTCACCGAACAGGTCCTCGAGCGCGGGCCATAGATCAGGCGTCAGAGGGTGAAAGGTAAGCTTCATGTCAGGTGCTTCACGATGAAACCACAGGTCTGCATGATGGACGCGGGCGGGCTTCGGAATTCAGGCTCTATCCTAGACGGCGCATGCGTCCGGCGTCACCGGGCTTCCCAGCGATACTATGGGGTCAAGTCCAAGACTGCTGTCCTGCTCCGCATGTCAACGGGGAGGGAAACGTGCTCGTGCGTGATCGTCCATCTGTCTCCAGATCGACGAAATGCATTGCTCACGCGCACCCAGTAGTCGACTTTCGCGCCTGTTTTCAGGGCGCCATGCGCTCGGATAAGCATCCATGCGGCGGCAACCGCGTCGCCGGCCGCAACATCCAGTTGGCCAAGCTCCTGGCCAATCGGACCAGACCAGCGGGGAAACCAATCTAAGAACCGCTCGCGAAGGGCGTTGGATCCTACATAGCGAAGCGGCGGTACGAGGTCGAAGTAGACTATGTCGTTGGAGTAAAGGGACATAAGCCACTCGATGTCTTTGGCGCCCATGGCGGCCGATCGACTCTCCAGCAGTTCCCTAATCGCGGTTTCAACGCCTGGCATCGTCTCCTCCAATCTCATCGTTTCGCCCGCTTGCCGGGCATGAGGCTGTCCTCCCAAATTGCCATCAAGGTAACCACCGATGGTGCTCCCCGACAACCAGCGTTCACCACTTGAAACAATCACGGAAATCATCCTGGCGGGCGACGCGCGAATCCGGTGGCACAAGCGCCGAGACCTCCCGCGGTCGGCTCCATCCGCTACGCGCTCATTGGCAACGGACGCCAATAGCCGAGCTTCAAACTGCGACATTGCCGGCTGGCGGCGCGTTGACGCACCGTTGCCATCCCGATACGGGATCGGGAGAAGATCGATATCGAGGGAAATTTGGCGCATGGTGCATTATGCGGATGGACGGCCGATCGGCGATCTGACGCTCAGGACGTTGGCCATGCCTTCGGACGCCAATGCGGCGGGCGATATCTTCGGCGGCTGGGTGATGGCGCAGATGGACCTTGCCTGCGGCATCCGCGCCGCCGAGCGCGCCAAGGGCCGCGTGGTGACGGCAGCGGTGAAGGAAATGTCGTTCGCCAAAGCGATGAAGATCGGCGACACGCTGTGCATCTATACGCATGTCGAGCGCGTCGGCCGTACCTCGATGACGCTCAAGGTCGAGGCATGGGCGCAGCGCTACCTCTCCGACCTGATGGAGAAGGTCACCCATGCCGATTTCGTCATGGTGGCGCTGGACGGCGAAGGCAAGCCGAAGACGGTTCCGGCGGAAGGCTGATCGGCTGGATGTAGTCAGCTGGAAGTCAACGGCACCGCCGCTGCCAGCCTCCCGCAAAGAGATGCGAATAGCGATGCTGTGTGATGCTTCGCGTTCGCACGTTTCCGTGACCATGTCCGGCAGGGCATGGGGGAAAAGACAATGCGTCAACGATTGCTGAACGGCGCATTGGCAGGCGCTTGCAGCCTTGTTCGGCCTGTTCGCCGCAACCGCCTAAACCGAGATCAAACGAGACGAGGCCGAAGCCAGTGGCGCCTCCGAAAACCACATTCTCAAGCGGCAAGTGATCAGGAGCGGAATCCGCGTTGCAACGACGTGGGACACCGGCGCGGTGACGGCAAAGAGGCGGCCTGCGCCATTTAGGGTGATCAATCGGACCCCGAAATCGAAACCGACCGAAAGCCGTCTGCGGGCCGGAATGCAGATGCAGCCGAAGAATTCGTCTGCGCTACGCGCCGCGCGCAAACCCTTGCAGCGCAAGAGTTTCAGGCATGAATCCCATCGAACCTCGCCCGCGCGGCCTTGACGCGCTCGGTGTTCTTGCGCGCCCATTCGCCGAGCGCCCCGACCGGCACAAGAAGCTCGTAGCCAAGATCGGTCAGCTCATAATCGACGCGCGGCGGAATGGTCGGAAACACGGTCCGGGTGACGAAGCCGTCGCGCTCCAGCCCGCGCAAGGTGGTGGTCAGCATCTTCTGCGAAATACCGCCAACGGCGCTGCGCAGCTCGTTGAAGCGCAGCGGCCCGTCACCGAGCTTGCCGACGACCAGCACGGTCCATTTGTCGCCTACGCGCTGCAGGATTTCCGAGATGGCGCGGCAGTCCTCGGTGCGGTGCGGGTGCCTTGGTAACAAAAAGGTGCCTCCTTGCGCGTCATCAGCTCGGTCACTCATATAGCTCAGGTATCTAAACGATACCAGAAATTTGCCTAAAGGAGAGCCCCTCTATGTCCAAGCCCAAAATCGCCATTGTCGTCGGTTCGACCCGCGCCGCACGATTTGCCGACGTTCCGACCCAGTGGATCGCCAAGATCGCCAAGTCGCATGCCGACATCGACGTGGAAGTAGTCGACCTGCGCGACTTCCCGCTGCCGTTCTTCGACGAGGTCGCATCGTCCGCCTGGGCGCCGTCGCAGAATGAAGTGGCGCAGCGCTGGCAGAAGAAGGTTGCGGAATTCGACGGTTTCATCTTCACCGCCGCCGAATACAATCATGGCCCGACTGCCGTGCTGAAGAACGCCATCGACTACGCTGCCAATGAATGGAACAAGAAGCCTGCCGGTTTCGTCGGTTATGGCAGCGTCGGTGGCTCGCGCGCAGTCGAGCAGCTCAGATTGTATGCCGTGGAGTTGCAGATGGCGCCGGTCAAGTCCGCCGTCCACATTGCGTGGGGCGATTTCCTTGCCGTCAGGCAAGGTGAAAAGAAGCTCGAGGAACTAGAGCACCTGAATCAGGCGGCCACCGCGCTGGTCAACGACGTCGCATGGTGGGCCAAGGTACTGAAGGCGGCGCGCCAGGCCGATGCCGTGGCCGAGGAAGTCAAGGCGGCCTGAACCGCAGACCAGAACAATCCTCCCAAGGATTCCGGGGCGGCGCTTGCGTCGCCCCTTTTGATTCAGGCGATGGCCGGCTGCTGTGTCTACCGTGGCCTGATGATGCAGTCGGCAAGGCGGTCTACCTCATTTAGCTCATCTGCATGGTGCTGGCCCCACTCACAGAGCGCTAGAAGGATAGGCTCGAGACTGAGGCCGAGGCTCGTCGCCGAATATTCGACGCGTGAGGGAATCTCGGCAAAGATCTCGCGTCTGACAAGTCCATGTTCTTCCATTTCGCGAAGCTGCTGGATCAGCACCTTCTGCGTGATGTTGGGCACCAGCGTCTTCAGCACCGACAGTCGCCTGGGGCTGTCGAAGAGATGGTAGAGAATGACAGCCTTCCATCGACCCGAGATCACTTTCAGGGCGCGTTCCGCCGGCAGCATCGGCAGTCTTTTGGTTGGCAGCTTCTTGGTCAGCTTGGCCATGGTCACCTTCTGGTCAGCAGCGGACAAATGAGTGTGTAGTCGCGATCAGGCAGATAGTGGCAAACAGCAGCCGATGCCATAGCGATGGGTGCATGCCATGAGAGCCATTCAACTGAATCGTTTCGGCGCTCCCGACGTCCTCGACGTCGTCGAAATGCCGAAGCCTGAGCCGCAACCAGGCGAGGTGCTGATCCGCGTTCATGCAGCCGGCGTGAATTTCTTCGAAGTGCTGATGCGCGCGGATCGCTACGCGGTGACACCGGACTTGCCGATGGTCCTCGGCGTCGAGGCTGCCGGGATCGTGGAGGCGGTCGGGCAAGGAGTGGACACGTCGCTGACCGGGAGACGCGTCGCGGCGCCGCTGTTCGCTTCAACGCGTCCCTTTGGCGGCTATGCCGACTATGTGACGATCGACGCAAAGCTGGCCGTGCCTCTGCCGGACACGCTCTCATTCGAAGCCGCGACGGCCTTGATGGTGCAGGGACTGACGGCCTTCCATCTGCTGCGGCAAAGCCCGCCGGCCGGCAAGTCGGTGCTGGTCACCGCAGCTGCGGGCGGTGTCGGATCCCTGCTTGTTCAGCTAGCCAAACGCCAGGGCGCCAGCGCCGTGATCGCCGTCGCGGGCAGCAGAGCCAAGCTCGACCTTGCCCTATCGCTTGGAGCCGATGCCGCGGTCGACTACAGCACGCCGGATTGGCCCGCGCGTGTCCGCGAAGCGGCAGGCGGCGCCGGCGTCGATATCGTCTACGACATTGTCGGCGGCTCGATGACGGCGGCGTCGCTGCAAGCTCTCGCGCCTTGCGGAGAGCTGGTCTTTGCCGCGCTGGGCAGATACGCGATCGGTGCGTCGGAACTGGAAGCGATGATCACGCGGAACCAGTCATTGCGAGGTTTCGCGCTGCTCCCGCTACTCTCCGCCGATGGCCTCAGGGCCAACCTGTCGGAGCTTTTCCACCTGGCCGCCAGCGGCCAGCTTGCCGTGCCGCAAGGCGGGCGCTACCCGCTCGACAAGGCCAACGAAGCGCATCGCTCGCTGGAGGAACGCCGCTCTACCGGCAAGGTCGTGCTGGTGCCTTGAGTGGTGTGGCCGATTAATTGTGCACAGGCCTGGAGATCCTTGCCTTTGGATTCAATGCGCCGACGTCGGTAAGCTTAACTCAAGCTACCACTGCCAAGGCCGGCGAAGCGCGCAAGCGGGCTATGTCGCGCGCCGGCGGTTCTCCAAAGTGGCGGCGATATTCGCGACTGAACTGCGACGGGCTTTCGTAACCCACACAGAAGGCGGCAGTCGTGGCGTCGATGTCCTGGACCAGCATCAGGCTGCGCGCGTCCTGCAGCCTGAGTTGCTTCTGGAATTGCAGCGGCGTCATCGCCGTCACGGCGCGAAAATGCTCGTGCAGGCTCGACGGACTCATGCCTACTTCCGCGGCAAGCCGCTCGATGCTGAACCGTTCCCGGAAGTTCTTCCCGATCCAGGCGATGGCGCGGCCGACTTGGGCCACCCGACCCTGGCTGGAGGTGATGTGGCGCATCCTGGCGCCGTCCGGGCCGGCGAGCAGGCGATAGAGAATTTCCTGCTCGGCAAGCGGCCCGAGCACGGGCAGCGCTGCCGGATCGTCGAGCAGGCGCAGCAGGCGTAGCGCAGCGTCGAGCAGAGCGGCGCCGGCGTCGGACACCGTCTTGCCTATGGGCGGAGAGGGCGCTCTCGGCGGCGGCGGCACGCGCAACGCCAACTCCCCCAGCATGACCGGATCGAAATCGAGGTACAGGCAGAGATAAGGTTTGTCAGGCGTCGCCTCGACCACATGGCCTATCACCGGCAGGTCGCAGGTCACGACCCCATAGCGCCCCGGTGCATATCTGAACACACGGTCGCCCAGTGTGACCTCCTTGTGCCCCTGCGCGACGAGGCACAGCTGCGGCCGGTAAACATTCGGCATCGGCATCGTCATCGTGGAGGATCGAACAAGCGTCACGCGTTCGATGGGGGTGGCGTGGAAGCCATCCTTCGAGACGTGCCGGGCAATCACGGCCGCGATTTCGGTCAGTGCTTCCATGAATCTGACCATCGCACGCGCGCGGAAGGGCGGCAATGCGAACCCGCGGCTTCTGGAGGATTGGGCAGTAATTCCGGCGCATCAGGCTAACGGTTCGACGTCGCCGCGCACCACAGTGTCAGCGGCGCCACAGCAAACCTGGCCGCAGAACAAGTATGGAGCAAACATGACAATCGATAATCTGAAGACCCCCACGGTCGCACTGGGCACCTGGGCTTGGGGCGACAGCGGCGAGACTGGCGACGGCTACTTCGGCAGCCACCTGACTCGGGCTGGCCTGGAAGAGGTCGCGGACAAGGCACATGCGGCCGGGTTTACTCTCTGGGATACCGCCATTGTGTACGGCATGGGCCGTTCAGAGACCGTACTCGGGGAGGTACTGAAGCGCTACGCCCGCAGCGACTACCAGCTTTCCACAAAGTTCAACCCGCGGATCGCGGGAACCAGCGACGATCCGGTGGCGGACATGCTGGAGCAGAGCCTGGCCAACCTCGGCACCGACTACATCGACCTCTACTGGATTCACAATCCAGCCGATGTGGCGCGGTGGACTCCGCAACTGATACCGCTGCTGAAGAGCGGGAAGGTCAAACATGTCGGCGTCTCGAATCACAACCTGAGCGAAATCAAGCTCGCCGACCAGATCCTGGGCGAAGCCGGGTTCCGGGTCGAAGCCATCCAGAACCACTATAGCCTCCTCTACCGCAGCTCTGAGCACGCTGGCATCCTGGACTATTGCCGCAACCAAGGCATCGCGTTCTTCGCCTATATGGTGCTCGAACAGGGCGCCTTGACCGGCAAGTACAGCCCGGAGAACCCGCTGCCGGAAGGCAGCAGCCGGGCGAAGATCTACAACGGCATGCTGCCTCAGCTGAAGGCGCTGACCGACAAGCTCGCCTCGATCGGCCAGAGCCATGGTGCAGCTGCGCCCGACGTCGCGACTGCGTGGGCCATCGCCAAGGGCACGACGCCGATCATCGGCGTCACCAAGCCCCATTACATCGATGGTCTGGTCCGAGCCAGC
The DNA here is from genome assembly GCF_003997065.1 of Mesorhizobium sp. M6A.T.Ce.TU.016.01.1.1. Taxonomy (NCBI): domain Bacteria; kingdom Pseudomonadati; phylum Pseudomonadota; class Alphaproteobacteria; order Hyphomicrobiales; family Phyllobacteriaceae; genus Mesorhizobium; species Mesorhizobium sp. M6A.T.Ce.TU.016.01.1.1. The sequence goes on from NZ_RZTJ01000023.1 coordinate 50,000, forward strand.
AGCATCACGCTCGCCAGCGACGACATCGCGGAATTGGAAGCTCTTGCCGACGCCGCTAACGTGAACACCCGCGGCTTCTGGGAACAAGAGATGTAAGTCTAAGTCCTCGGACCGCCGCTCCGAGCTATACGGCAGGCGATCATCTCGTTCTGCGGGATGATCGCCTGTGACCGAGCAGCTTGCCGGTTGCCTCCACCTGATTGTGCAAGTGCTCCAGAACGTGTAGGCGCCTAGTCGCGCTGACGCCGATGACCGCTTTCGGGATCGGCCTGCCGCCTGCCCAACGACCCGAAAGCGGCGCGAAGCGGTCGTTGCAAATCGAATGCCGGGAGTCGCCTTCGGTCAAGAACTGGCATCCGAACCGGTCTACACACCGTGTTGATTGTCACCGCACGATCTCCCGGTGACCGCCGGGCAGGCGCGTGGCGATGAGCTTGTCGATGCGGCGGCCGTCGAGGTCGACGACCTCGAAGCGCCAGCCCTGCGCATCCACGCATTCGCCGGTCGCCGGCAGATGGTGCATGTGCGACAGCACATAGCCGGCAACGGTCTCGTAGTCGCGGTTCTCCGGCAGGTCGATGCCGAGAACGTCCGCCATCTCGTCGGCCTGCATGTAGCCGGCGAGCAGCCATGAGCCGTCCTCGCGCTTGACGGCGTTTTCCTCATCGCCGACATCGAGATCGGCCCGGAAGACGCCGGTGATGGCTTCCAGTATGTCCGCCGGGGTGACGATGCCTTCGAAATGGCCATATTCGTCATGGACCAGGGCCATCGGCACGTTGGATTCCTTGAGTGTCGAAAGGACATCCAGCGCGTCGGCCTGGTCATGGACGATGGGAGCGGCGCGCACGTGCCGGCGCGGGTCGAGCGCGCGACCGCCAAGCATCGCGGCCAGCACGTCGCGGGTCTGGACGACGCCGATCATGGCGTCGACGCTGCCATCGCCGGCCGGCAGGCGCGAATGCTGGGTTTCCATCAGGAGCTTGCGGGTCGCCGCGTCATCGGCCTGCAGGTTGATCCAGTCGACCTCGGTGCGCGGCGTCATCACCGCGCGGACGGCGCGGTCGCCGAGCCGCATGACGCCGGCGATCATGCGCCGTTCGTCCGATTCGATGGTGCCGTGATGCTCGGCCTCTGCAACCAGCATCTTGATCTCCTCGTCGGTGACCTTCTCCTCGCTTTCACCGCGCTGGCCAAGCAGCCACAGCATGGCGCGGCCGGAGATGTCGAGCAGGAACACCAGCGGCGCCGAAACGGTGGCAACGATGGTCATGGCCGGAGCAACCCTGGCGGCGACGCGTTCCGGATCGCGCAGCGCGATCTGCTTGGGCACCAGTTCGCCGATGATCAGCGAGAAGTAGGTGATGAGGGCGACGACGATGCCAACGCCGATCGGGTCGGCAAGGCTTTCGCGGACGCCGGTCGATGCCAGGAACACCGACAGCCGCTCGCCGAGCGTGGCGCCGGAAAAGGCGCCTGATAAAACACCGACCAGGGTGATGCCGATCTGCACCGACGACAGGAATTTGCCTGGATTGGAGCCGAGCGCCAAAGCGCGTCCGGCACCCGTGACGTTGCGGTCGATCATTGCCTTGAGGCGGGCAGGCCGTGACGAGACGATGGCAAGCTCGGACATTGCCAGAAGGCCGTTCACGCAGATGAGGACGACCACGATAGCGATTTCAGCGTAAAGCATGAGGGGTCAATAGCATTGCGGCGAGGTCTTCGAAAATAGGTGGACGTCATTTTTCATGGCGGCGGAGGCACCATCTCATGCGGCGTCCCATGGCGGCGACGAAAAATGCTCGATCAGGGCGTCGACGACGACACGGACCTTTGGCGTCAGGCTGCGCGTCACCGGCCAGACGGCATGCACGACGATGTCTTCGACGAGACAGTCCGACAGAACCGTCTCGAGTTCGCCGCTCCTGAGGCTGTCGGCCGCCAGCCAGGTCGGCAGAAAGACGATGCCGCAGCCGGCAAGGGCTGCATCCAGCATCGGTTCGCCGTGCCCCAGGACAAGCCGCGCCCTTGGTACGAATTTTCCAACATGGCCGTCGGCATGCTTTACAGTCCAGGGCCGGACAACGCCGTCGCGGCCGTAGCCGATGACGCTGTGGTTGGCGAGATCCTCAACCGATCGCGGTCTGCCGTGTTTTTCGAGATAGGAGGGGGCCGCGCAGATGGCCGAGCGCTGGGCGTAGATGCGGCGTGCGGCGAGCGACAGGCTGTCATCGAGATCGCCCATGCGGACCGCCAGATCGATGCCTTCCTCGATCAGATCGACGCGCCGGTCGTTGAACGAGATTTCGATCGTCAGATCCGGAAATTGCCTGGAGATTTCGAAGAGCACGGGTGCCACGCATCTACGGCCGAAGGCCAAGGGAACGTCAACACGAAGCCGGCCGGAAGGCACCAGCCGACGTGCGGCTAGCAATGACTGGGCGGCTTCGATTTCGGACAGTGCCCTGACGCAGGCTTCGTAATAGCCCAAGCCTTCACTGGTCGGGCTCAGGCTGCGGGTCGTGCGGTTGAGCAGGCGAACACCCAGTCGCTGTTCCAATTGCGCGATCGATTTTCCGACCGCCGATTTCGTCACATGCAGCCGTCTGCCGGCATCGGTGAAGCTGCCGGCCTCGACCACCTGAACGAATGCGAGAATGCCTTGCAGGCTGGCTGGTTCCAACGCCGCTCTCCGTTTGTATATTTTTTCTCGTCAATCTGTTTCCAAATATGCACTACCGGAGAGTTTTATTCCATAGAGAAACCGCATAAATATCCGGCGTAGTCACCAAACGCGGAGCACGGAACGAGATGAGCCTCGATATCAGCAGGTCCGGCATCAACAGATCCTGGCAGACGGGCGAATTCGGACTGTCCAGGTCGAAGCCTGTCCGGGGCAGGATTCCGGAACGGCCGGTCTCGCGATCCTAACGGCAAAGCCAAAGCTGCGTGAAGGAGAACACCATGCCAGGACAACGCTTCAGGGTCGGTATCGTCGGATTGCAACCGGGCAGGAGTTGGGCGGCACGGGCCCATATTCCTGCGCTCAATGCACTATCGGAGAGCTTCGAGATCGTCGGCGTCGCCAACACCAACTTGGCCAGCACCGAGAAGGCGGCCGGCGCGACCGGACTGCCGCGGGCCTTCGCCAGCGTTGCCGAGTTGATCGCGGCGCCGGAGATCGACATCGTCACTGTTACGGTGAAGGTGCCTCCTCACCTGGAGATCGTGAAAGCGGCGATCGGCGCGGGCAAACACGTCTACTGCGAATGGCCGCTTGGCAACGGGTTGGCCGAGGCTGAGGAACTCGCCGCGCTTGCCCGGGCCAAGGGCGTCCTGGGCGTGGTCGGAACCCAAGCGCGCGTTGCTCCCGAAATTGAGTATCTGCGACATCTGATCGCCGACGGGTTCGTCGGCGAGGTGCTGTCGACCACCTTGGTAGCGCGGGGCGGCGGCTGGGGAGGCTCCATCTCCGAAAAGAAGATCTACGCCTATCTGCTGGATCGCGCCAACGGCGCCACCATGCTGACGATCCCGGTGGGGCACACGCTGGCGGCGCTCAGGGATGTGCTCGGCGAAGTCGCGGAGGTATCCGCGGTGCTGGCCACGCGGCGGCCCACGGCGCTCGCCGTCGATACCGGGGAAATGCTGCCCGTGTCCGCCCCTGACCAGGTGCTGGTCAGCGGGGTCCTCGCCAGCGGCGCGCCCCTGTCCATCCATTATCGAGGCGGGGCAGCTCGATATGACGACGGCCTGGTCTGGGAGATCAACGGCACGGAAGGCGATATCCTGATATCGGGTCCTTCCGGCCACACGCAGATGGTGCAGCTTTCCCTCAAAGGCGCGCGGAACGGGGAGAAGGTGTTCCGGCCGCTGGAGGTCCCCGCCTCATACCGTTCCGGCTGGCCGGAGGATGTGGAGCCGGGGAACGTCGCCCGCGTTTATGCCAGGATGGCCCAGGATCTGCGCGAGGGTACCCGCTCGGCGCCGAGCTTCGAGGATGCGGTCGCAGTGCATCGCATCATCGCCGCGATCGAGAGAGCAGCCGAAAGCGGAAGCCGCACCGCGCTGACGTGATCGGGCCGGCCAAGGATCGCCAGCGACGCGCCTACGGCAGCTGCCTGAGCACGCCCACCACCGCCTTGCCGTCGGTGAAGTAAGGGTCGCCACCGCCATTGCGCCCAGCCTTTGTCGCACCGATGCCTGGTATCTCGCTGGTCGAGATCAGCATGCCTGCGGCAGACAGGTCGCGGATCAGGAAATCGCGCTCGGCGTCGATGTCGGGACCGATATGGTGAGTGATCGCGCCGGTGTCGTGGCTGAGCCCAACGCCGCGATCGAAGCTTGCCGAACCCAGCCAGAGCGGCCGGCCATCGTCTCCGGTCGCGTCGGTCTGCCAGAAGCGGACGTGATGACGGCGGTCGGCACTGTCGCCGACCGGCTTCTCGAAGGCCAGATCCTGTGCACGGCCTTCGAATAACAACCGGCTGACCGGCGCGTCGGGATAGGGCCGATCGAACAGCACGCTTTCGCCGATCTCGATCGCGGTCTTCAGCGTGATGGCGTCGGCCGTGTCCCATCCGGCGACCGCGAAGGCATGGACCAGCTCTTTTTTGGTACCGACGAGGCCGACATTGATCGGATCGCCCGCAATGCCTTGCGGCGTGTGCGTCACCATCTCGAAGCGCTGTGTGCGGAAGTTGCGGTCCCGCAGGGTCCAGAATTCCGGCGCGGCGAAATAGGCGAGCACGAGATAGCCGGCACAGAACGCCACCAGCCAGGTCGTTGCGCGTCGTCGAAGGCTTCGTCGGCTCACGAGGTACCACCCCGGTGATAAGGCATCACTTTATGTGGCGTCATTCTACGCGGCGGCGCAGACCTTGGGCAGTGGGCATGCGCTCGCTGTCATGTTGTTTGGAGCATCGGGTTATCCCAAAACCGGTATCCACTTTTGGGTCCGATGCTCTAGCGGCAGGCGCGGTAGCCGTTCTTGCGGTTTTTGATGTCGAAATGAAAATGGTTGCGGTGGTCGTAATTATAGCCGGGACCAAGCACCGTGGTGAAATACTGACAGCCGTCGGCGCGCACAGTGTTGAGGAAGCCGCGCGTGCGGAAGGCGAACAACCCGGGCTTGCGCACGTCGATGTCGTTGCCATTGCTGAGCTCGATGCTCATGATGTCGAGGGCGTTGCCCTTGCCGTGCTCCGACAGCACGCCTTCGCCGGCGATCCTGCGGCAGGAATAGCTCGAGCCCTGGCGAATGGTCTTGACGCCGGAGAAATAACGCCAGCGGGCGGACGGAACCAGTTCATTCCTGGTCCAGCCGGCGAAGGTGGCGGCCATGTCGCAGGTCAGCGTCGCGGCTGGCTTCATCCCGATGCTGCCGATGGCCGAGACTTTGACCGGATAGTCGATGCCGCACTGGCCTTCGTGGATCGGCGCAAGGTCGGTGTAGACGACGCCCAGGCGTTTCAACTCCTTGCGGCAGTCGATCTCGCTGGCCGGCATCTGTTCGGTCGGCGCCATCGGCTCGTCCATGCGTGGATAGGCGGCGGTCATGTACGGGTTGGACGGGACGAGGCTCTGCATGCCGGCATATTTCGGGACAGCTGATGTCTGGCTGCCGACATCGACGGCCGGTTCCAGCGAAAGCACGCTGCCTGTGGTGCAGGCTGAGATCGCCGCGATCGCAAGCGCGCCGGCAATCATGCGCGCGCGTCTGGTTTGCCGCACAGCGACAAACGCGGCGCGAAATATCCCGGCCATCGACAAGATCCCTGTCCCCGAGCCTGATCCCGATCAGGCTCTGTCTAATTGTTTGATCCTGATCTTTCTCCGAAAACCGGATCCCACTTTTCGCTGACGCGGACCTTCGGTTCGGGATCATGATCAGATGAGACAGAGCTTAACCGCCAAGAGTAAAGGAAAAATCAGCGGCCGCGTTTACGGCTGCGGCCAAATTGCGGCGCGCATGTCGGTCCGGGATCATGTCACTGGCAGAAGGTGCCGCCGTTGCGACGCGGGGCGAGATCGAGATGGAGATGCAGCGAATGATCCGCATCGCTGCCCGGGCCAAGCACGGTCTTGAACGGTCCGCAGGCTGCCTTGCGCACCGCGTTCAGGAATTTCGCGTCCTTTTCCGGCGGCACCGGGCCGACGTCGATCTTTCTGCCGTTCGAAAGCGTGAAGCTGGCGATGTCGAGCGCGTTGCCGAAAGCATGCTCAGACAGTTTCCCTCCGCCGTGGCGCGGCCGGCAGACAAAGGCGGACGCCTGGCTAACCGACTTGAGATTGGCGCCGAGCTCGGCTTTGGCCGCCGGCTGGATGATATCGATGGCGAAGCGCGCGGCGGCCTCGGCCATCTGGCAGTTCAGCTCGGTTTCGGGGCTGATATCCAATGACTTGCCCAGCGTCTTCAGCGCGATCGGATAGGGGATCGAGCAGCCGACCGCCGCATCGTGCTCGGCCTTGCGTTCCTCGAAGTCGACGCCCATCGACTTCAGCCGCCTGCGGCAGGCAAGTTCCTCCTCCGGCATTTTTTCCTGCGGCACAGAGGCCGAGCGCGGGTCGGGAGGGATTTCTTTCTCCTGCGCTTGCGCCGGCTTCTCCGGTGGTTTCGGGGCGGTGGCCGGCGGTTCCGCCTCGTCCGGCTTTTGGCGCGGCGTTGGAGCGATTGCCGGCGGCTCCGGCCGGGCTTCCTTAGGCTGGTCCGACTTCTGCTGGTTCAGCGTGTCGGTCGCAGGAGGCTTTGGCACATCAGGGCGCGGCTCGGGAACCGGCACGTCGGCAGGTGCGGCTTCTTGCGCCGATTGCGATCGATTGAGCTCCGGGACGGGCACGGTTTCAGGCAATTCCGGAGCTTGGGCCAGCGCCGCTCCTGCGAACAGTATCGCCGCCGCCAAAGGCGGCGCCAATCTGATCAATCCGTGAAGGGTGAGCGCCGCCATTCGATCTTAACGGCGGGCGAATGCGGAAGTTGCCCTGAATGAGGGGTTGGCCGATCACGAACGGTAACCGCGGCGTTACGCACCGATCGCTTCCAGCCCTTCCTCCAGCCAGTCGGCCAGCAGCGGCATGCCGAGCAGATATTTCGCCGTGCGCTTGTTGGCGCGCTCGCGTGCGGCCGTCAACGCGTCGGCCCATTCCGAGGCGTCATAGTCGCCGCGGCCAACCCAGGCGAGTGCTACGAGTTCGGCCGCCTCATCGACGTTGAGGTCGTTGATCAGCTCGCGCAGTTCTTCTTCGGTGAGGTTTTCGGAGCTTTCCTCGACGAGACCGTCATGGTGGTGGTTGTCGTGCGCCTGGCCGTCGAGCTCTACCTCGTGCTCGGCGCCATCGGCATAGTCTTCGTTGACGGCGGCGCTCAGCGCCTTCGCCTTGAGGATGAACAGGCGCACCGTGTCGGGACCGATCGAAAGCTCCCATTCCTTTTCAAGAGGCCGCCGCACTGGCATTCTCCGTATACTCCGTTTGCCGTTTGCCGTATGTTGGATGATAGCGAATTTGCAGCGCTCGTCACGTCATGTTCGGCTCTTCAATTTTTGCGGCCGGCACGGACCGTTTCCAAAGGTTTCAGCGGCCACGAGTTTTTCCGGGATGAAACGGCTTTTGCCCGGCGTTAGTCCTGCATTGTCATGCTTCAAGGAGGCTTCGATGCGCAGACGATTGCTGATTCAGGTTCTGGCGGTTGCCGCCTTGCCGCTGTTTGCTGTTCCGGTGTTTTCGGCCGGTGAAGGTGGGGGCGGGAGCGACCAGACCACCACCCAGTGCAAGAAAGGCACGGTCTGGGACAAGAAGCTGAAGAAGTGCGTTGCACCCAAGCAGGGCATGCTGGACGACGACAACATCTATGAAGCCGGCCACGCGCTGGCGATGGCCGGACGTTATGATGAGGCTATCGCCGTGCTCAGCCTGGCCGCCAACAAGCAGGACCCACGCATCCTCAACTATCTCGGCTACTCGCATCGCCATTCCGGGCGCGTCACCGTCGGCCTCGGCTATTACGAGGAAGCGCTGCGCATCGATCCTGATTACACGCTGGTGCGTGAATATCTCGGCGAGGCGCATCTGCAGATCGGCGATCTCGCCGGCGCCCAGAAACAGCTCCGAGAGATCGAAAAGCGCACCGGCAAGGGATCTCGTGAATACGGCATGCTGTCTGAGCAGATAGACCGTTTCATGAAGAGCTGATTCGACCCTCCAACGCTCCTCAAACCGGCTGCGAGCAATCGCAGCCGGTTTTTTGTTACGCCTGCCCTGCGAACCGTGCTGCCGTGACGGCATTTCCACAGATGGCGGGTGAATTTTTCAAAACCGATTTTTTGGCGTGAAAAACCCGCGAAGATTGCTATATTGGGGGAAATTGCGGTGAGACGGTTCCGTTAGCCCGAGGCTGCCGGACCGTTTTCTTTTTGTACCCATCGACAAGGTCGCTCCCGGAATGCGGGGGCGGCGGCAGGAAAGGTCAGGCATCATGAACAAGGTCCCGATGACAGGCGAGGGGTTCGCGTCATTGAAGGAAGAACTGCGCTGGCGGCAGCAGGAAGAACGGCCGCGCATCATCGAAGCGATCTCCGAAGCGCGCTCGCATGGCGATCTTTCCGAAAACGCCGAATACCACGCGGCGAAAGAGGCGCAGAGCCTCAATGAAGGCCGCGTCAACGAGCTTGAGGACTTCATCGCGCGTGCCGAAGTGATCGACGTCACCAAGCTCAGCGGCGAAAAGGTCAAGTTCGGCGCGACCGTGGTGTTGGTCGACGAGGATACGGAAGAGAAGAAGACCTACCAGATCGTCGGCGACCAGGAAGCCGACGTGAAGTCCGGCCGCATCTCGATCTCCTCGCCGATCGCGCGGGCGCTGATCGGCAAGGAAGTCGGCGATGCGATCGAGGTCAACGCGCCAGGCGGTGCGCGGGGCTACGAGATCGTCCAGGTGCAGTTCATCTAGGGCCTTTTGATAATTCTACTCCGGCGGCCGGCTAACGCGGCTTTCTGCGCTTCCGGTGCTCACGTACCCAAATGTACGCTCCGCTCCGGTTCTCGAAAACCACGCCATCCGACTCACCGGAGCGAATTCCTAAAAGGCCCTACGTCGGTGCTTGCGATTTGAGCGCCATAAGCCTCTCGGCCTCCGCCACCACCTCCGCAGGCGCGACGTGACCGCCGGGCGCGGCCAGCAGCGTTGACGAGAACGGCCCGCGCGGGCCGGTCAGGCCGGGTTCTGTCGCCAGAAACACGGCGACGGTGGGCAGGCCGAAGGCACTGGCGAGGTGAGTGAGGCCGGTGTCGGCGCCGATGATCAGCACCGAGCGGCCGATGATCGCGGCGATCTCGGCAAGCGGTAATTTCGGCACCAGCACGGTCTGCCGAACGGCCGCGGCAATCGCTTCGGCAACCGCCTTTTCTCTGTCGTTAGACCAGGTGGTGACCGGCGTCATTCCTCTCTCCACGAGAAGCCCGGCAGTCTCGATCCAGTCGCCTACCGGCCATTTCTTGTCTTCGCGGCTGGTGCCGTGCAGCAGCAAGGTGGGGTTTTCGCCGACAAAGGTCGAACCGCCGGCTGGCGGCACGATGCCGGACTCAAGCCTGGAAAAATCCGGTTCATAGCCGAGCGCCAGCCCGAACAGGCGCCTTGTGCGTTCGATGGCGTGCAGATCGCGCGGCACGGCATAGCGGCGGTCGTAGAACAAAGTCGCCGAAGGCTCGCGGGCGCTCGAGCGGTCGAAGCCGGCGATCGGCGCCGCGGCCAGTTTCGCCACCAGGGCCGATTTCAGCAATCCTTGCGCATCGATGACGAGATCGTAGCGGCAATCGCGCAAGGCGCGACGCAATCTTGCCGCCTCGCGCCATGTGCCGCGGCCGAGTGGGCCTGTGCGCCAGCGCCGGATCGCCACGGTGTGGATGGTTGCGATGGCTGGATGCAGCGCCACGATGCCGGCAAAGGCTTCTTCCACGCACCAGTCGAACGATACGTCCGGCCGGTAGCGGCGAGCATCCTCGACGGCCGGAAACGTGTGGATGACGTCACCCATCGAGGATGTCTTGACGATGAGCACCCTCATGCGGCGGCCGGCATTTCCAGCAGCCGTTCCGCTGCTGCCGCGACCTGTGACACCTCGAGCGTCTTCAGGCAATTGAGATGGCCGAGCGGGCAGATTTTCTGGTGGCAGGGCGAACAGGACAGGCCGAGCCAGACCAGTTCGCGCTGCTCGGCGAGCGGCGGCGTATTCTCAGGCGAGGTCGAGCCATAGACGGCAACGATCGGCGTGCCGACCGCGGCGGCGACATGCATCAGCCCGCTGTCGTTCGATACCGCAAGCCTGGCCGCGGCGATCAGGTCGATGGCGTCCTCCAGCCGCGTCTGGCCGGCGAGATCGACAGCGCCTGGTGCAAGCGTAGCGATTTCCGCCGTCACCTCGGCGTCGTTCTTCGATCCGAACAGTGCGACCCTAAAACCTTTCGCCATCATGTCGCCGGCAAGACCGGCATAGCGTTCGCTCGGCCAGCGTTTGGCGGGCCCGAACTCGGCGCCGGGCATAAGTGCCACGAATTTGTTCGCCTCCAGCCCGAAACGGCCCAGCAGTGCCGCCTGGTTTTCTGTGTCGATGGCGAGCCTCGGGGCCCGGAACGTGCCCCCTTGGGCGAGGCCGAAATAGGCCTGCGCCGTGCGCCGTTTCACCTGGTCGGGCAAGGGAACGATATCGGTCAGCAGCCCGTAGCGCATTTCCTTGAGATGGCCGATGCGGCGCGGAATGCGGGCAAAGAACGGGACCAGCGCCGACTTCCAGCTTCCAGGCATGATATAGGCCATGTCGTAATGGCCGCGCAGCAGGCGGCCGAAGCGCCTTCGGGTGCGGAATTCCAGTGCGCCGGATTTCAGCGGCAGTTCGACCTGCTGGCGTATTTCGGGCATGCGCTTGACCAGTGGCGCCGCCCATGCCGGCGCCAGCACGTCGATCGCGGCGTTCGGGTGAAGCTCCCTCAGCGCCGAGAACAGGCACTGCGCCATCACCATGTCGCCCACCCAGCGTGGGCCGATCACGAGGATCGTTGGGCTTTCAGCCATTCGACATAGTCTCTGACGCCGGTTTCCACTGTGCGAAACTGACCATTGTAGCCGGCGGCGCGCAACCGGGACATATCAGCTTGCGTAAAGCTCTGGTAGCTGCCCTTGAGGTGGTCGGGGAAGTCGATGAACTCGATCTCGCCTTTGCCCAGCGCGCCGATCACCGTTTCGGCAATGGCGCGGAACGGCTGGGCAAGGCCGGTGCCGCAGTTGAAGATGCCGCTTAAGCCGCGTTTCCACAGCCACAGATTGACGTCGGCGACATCGCCGACATGGATGAAATCGCGGCTCTGCTCGCCGGGTCCGAAACCTTCATAGGCGCCGAACAGCTTCGGGTTCTGGCCTTGCTCGACCTGATTGAACAAGTGGAAGGCGACCGAGGCCATGGCGCCCTTATGCGCCTCGCGCGGTCCGTAGACGTTGAAATAGCGCAGGCCCGCCACCGGCGAATGATCGGTATCGAAGACGGTGCGGCGGACATAGTCGTCGAACAGCTTCTTTGAATAGGCATAGACATTGAGCGGGCGTTCGCATTCCGGCTCCTCGCGAAACTCGGCGCCACCGCCGTAGACCGACGCGGAGGAGGCGTAGAGGAAGGGCACCCGCAGCGCGAGGCAGGCATGCAGCAGCCGCTTCGAATAGGCGTAGTTGACCTCCATCATGAACCTGCCGTTCCACTCGGTGGTGGTCGAGCAGGCGCCCTGGTGGAAGACGGCCTCGATGCGGCCAAGGTCCCCCGCCTCCATCCGCGGCAGGAAATCGTCCTTGTCGAGATAATCGGCGATCTGCAGATCGGCGAGATTGGCGATCTTGTGGCCGTCGGTCAGGTCGTCGACGACGAGGATGTCGCTAATCCCTTCGGCGTTGAGAGCGGCAACGATGTTGGAGCCGATCATGCCGGCGCCGCCCGTGACGATGATCATGAAAGCCTCTGGTATCTTGTGCCGATTCCGGCCCTTATAGGGGAGGCTGGCGAGGCTGTCGATAAAGCAGGTCGCAATCCGGCGGCTGGGTGAGCGTCACAGTGCCGCCGCAAAGCAATCGCTTCAGTCGGCGACTCACCGGCGAAGCGCGACAGGAGCAAGGCAATGCCGTCGACCGAACTGCTTATCGCCTTCTTCGCCACCACGGCGATCTTTGCCTACATTCCCGGTCCGGCGATGCTTTACGCTGCTGCGCAAACCATGGCGCGCGGCCGCTGGTCCGGCCTGACGGCGGCGCTGGGCATTCATCTTGGCGGCTATGCGCATGTCATCGCCGCTGCTGCCGGGCTGTCCGTGCTTTTCCACGCGGTGCCGACGCTCTACGTGGCGGTCAAGCTGGCCGGCGCGCTCTATCTGATCTGGCTGGGTGTCTCGCTGTTCCGCGCCAGGGCGCAAGACGATGCCGTCATCCCGGGCATTGTGCCGAAATCGGCCAGCCGCGCCTTTTTCGAGAGCATCACCGTCGAGGTGCTCAATCCCAAGACGGCGATCTTCTTCATGGCGTTCCTGCCGCAATTCATCGACGCGTCGGCGACATTTCCCGTCTGGCTTCAATTCCTCGTCCTCGGGACGATCGTCAATTTGATGTTCTCCTCGGCGGATGTCATGTGCGTGGTATTGGCAGGCGCGCTGATCACCAGGCTGCGGCGCTCGAGCCACGCGCAGCGCCTCATGCGGCGTGCGGGCGGTGCGGTGCTCGTCGGATTGGGCGTTCATGTGGCTTTGCAGAAAAGCTGATCCGCCAACCGGCGTTGACTCTGATCCGCTCGGCGCCCGCCGTTGCGTTGGGCCGAATTGCGGTATATCGGCTTCGCCATGAACGACCAGCCCTGCCAGTCCAGTGCTTTCGCAGCACCGGGACCGGTTCCCATTGCACGTCGCGGATGACATGAGCGAGCAATACCTGCCTTCTCCCGAACCCCTTCACCGTGCCATCTCGCGGTTCAGCAGCGTCACCGTGCTGGTGGTCGGCGACTTCATCCTCGACCGTTTCGTCAACGGCGTCATCGAGCGGATTTCACCTGAAGCGCCTATTCCGGTGCTGCGCGGGCGTGGCGAAACGTCGGCGATGGGCGGCGCCGGCAATGTCGTCTCCAACATCGTCTCGCTCGGCGCTGCGGCGATACCGGTCTCAGTGATCGGCAACGATCATGCCGGGAACAATCTCATGCGAATGCTCGCCGAGCTTGGTGTCGACACCGGCGGCCTGGCGCAGGACGCGAGCCGCATGACGTCGTCGAAAAGCCGGTTCAGCGCGCTCAACCAGCAGGTGCTGCGCTTCGACGAAGAGGAAATCAAGCCGCTGGGCGACGCGGAGCGGGCGACGCTGGTCCGACATTTCCGCACCGCGCTCGCGCAAGCCGACATCGTCATCCTATCCGACTACGGCAAGGGCATGTTGCTAGACGGCGTCGCCGGCGAGCTGATCTCGATCTGCCGCGAAGCGGGAAAGCCGGTGCTGGTCGATCCCAAGGGCCGTGACTATGCGTGCTATGCCGGGGCGACGGCGATCACCCCCAATCGCAAAGAACTTGGCGAAGCGGTCGGACGCGCGGTGTTTGCCGATGACGAGATCGTGGCCGCGGCGCGCGAGCTGATCTCTGCACATGGCTTCGATTTCGTCGTCGCGACGCGCAGCGAAAAGGGCATGAGCGTCGTCGGCGCGGACGATGCCCGGCACATCGCCACGCAGGCGCGGGAAGTGTTCGACGTTTCCGGCGCCGGCGACACTGTCATTGCGACGTTTGCGTTGGCTCTTGCCGCGGGCGCCGACCGCATCATGGCCGCCGCCATCGCCAATGCGGCGGGTGGCGTGGTGGTGGGAAAGCGCGGTACCGCGCGGCTGACGGTCGAGGAACTCACCGGCGCGTTGTTTCGCTCGCACGGACCGATTGCCCACAGGGATGCAATCCTTGATGCCGCCGCCGCCGCCCGGCTGGTGGCGACGTGGAAGGACGAAGGCCTGAGCGTCGGCTTCACCAATGGCTGTTTCGATATCCTTCACGCCGGCCATGTCAGCCTATTGCATGCGGCGCGCAGCCAGTGCGACCGGCTGGTTCTCGGCCTCAACAGCGATGCCTCGGTGCGCCGGCTGAAAGGGCCGGGGCGCCCGGTCAACGACGAGCATGACCGCGCCTGCGTGCTGGCGGCGCTTGCCTCGGTCGATGCCGTCGTCGTCTTCGAGGAAGACACGCCGCTCGGCCTGATCGAGGCGCTGAAGCCCGACATACTGGTCAAAGGCGCCGATTATACGATCGATCAGGTGGTCGGCGCCGAAGTGGTGCAGAAGGCGGGCGGCCGCGTTGTGCTGGTCGATCTCGTCGCCGGCAAGAGCACCACCGGCACCATCGGCAAGTTGCGCGCCGGCAATACAAACTGAGGGTTTCATGTCCGAACTGAACGATTACCTGGTCCGCTCGGCGGCCGCGATCACCGCGATGGTCGAGCGCGACCTCAGCAGCGAGATGGAGCGGGCGGTTACCGCTGTCGTCGCCGCACTTTCGCAAGGGAAGGCGCTGCTGATCTGCGGCAATGGCGGCTCGGCGAGCGACGCAATCCACATCGCCGGCGAACTGGTCGGCCGCTTCCTGAAGGAGCGCAAGGCCTACAACGTGATCGCGCTGCCGGCCAATGCGGCGGTGCTGACCGCCTGGGGCAATGATTACGGCTTCGACACGGTGTTTTCACGCCAGGTCGAGGCGCATGGCGCGGCGGGTGCTGTGCTGCTCGCCATCTCGACCAGCGGCAACTCGGCCAGCATCCTCGCCGCCGCCGAACAGGCGCGCATGATGGACATGACGGTGATCAGCCTGACCGGCGACACCGGCGGCAAGCTCAAGCCGCTCTCCGACATCCTGCTCAACGTGCCCTCGACCTTGACGCCGATCATCCAGCAGGGGCATCTATGCCTCTATCATCATCTGTGCGAAATGGTCGAAGCGCGCCTCTGCGATGGCTGACATCGGCCCTGTCGTGAGGTCGAATCCATACCCGCTCGAAGAGCCGGGCCTGTGGGTCGAGCGGATCGGTACCTCGGTCTTTCCAGCCGGCACGCCGGCGCTGTTCCTCGATCGTGACGGCACCGTCAATGTCGATACCGGCTATCCCAGCGATCCAGCTGACATCGTGCTGCGGCCGGAGATGCTGCCGGTGATCAGAACGGCCAACCTCGTTGGCCTTCCTGCGATCGTGGTCTCCAACCAGTCGGGCATAGCTCGCGGTTATTTCGGCTGGCCGGATTTCGCCGCAGTCAATGCTCGGCTGCTGGCGCTTCTCGAAGCACAGGGTTGCCGGATCGATCTGGTGCTCGCCTGCGCCTACCATTCGAGCGGGACGGGTGAACTGGCAGCAGGTGACCATCCGATGCGCAAGCCAAATCCGGGCATGCTTCTGCGTGCCCGCGATCTGCTGGGCGTGGATATCAGCCGATCAATCATCGTCGGCGACAAGGCCGATGACATGGAAGCCGGACGGCGAGCCGGGCTTTGCGAGGGCTGGTTGGTGCGCGGCAAATTCAATCGAGTCGCTGGCGATAGTACGTTCACGACGCGCAAACTGACGACCGGTAACGATCACAGCAAACTCTGCGACGCCATCGCCGAACTCGGCCGGGATTAAGTTCTCACTTCGCTGAAAGCCACCAAGCCCTCGTCCTTGACGCGGCGGATGGTCAGGGCCGTCCGCACCGTGTCGACATTCGGCGCCGAGGCCAGCTCCTCGATGACGAATGTCTGGAAGGCGCCGAGGTCGCTCGCCACGCAATGCAGCAGGAAGTCGGATTCGCCCGACACCATCCAGGCGTTGCGCACGATCGGCCAACCGCGGGTGCGTTCGGCGAAGGTTTTGAGCTCGGCGTCGGCCTGGTGATGCAGGCCGATGAGGCAGAAGGCGACGACGTCCAGGCCGAGCGCCGGCGCATTGAGCAAGGCGCGGTAGCCGCGGATGATCCCGGTCTCTTCCAGCCGCCTGACACGGCGCAGGCATGGCGGCGCCGAAATGCCGACGCGGCCGGACAGCTCGACATTGGTCATGCGGCCGTCGTGCTGAAGCTCGCGCAGGATCTTCCAGTCGATGGCGTCGAGATCGGCTTTGAGCGGCATGGATACCTTCGGCGCTTCACGCAAGAATCTTTCGTGATTTTGTAATTAAACGACTTTGGTGTCCATTCCATCCCTTCAGCCGGTGATTTTCGGACAGTCACTGCGCAAGATGTTCATGGATCGTCTGTTTGTGCCGAAGCTTTCCGGGGACGAAGGCCAGGTCGTCTTGCTGGCGTCGCCTGCAACACCTAGATTAGGGCCGATATCGATCCCTGTGCCGGACGCTTCATTCGCGTCCGGTTGTTGTGAAAGCCCTGCTATGACCACCAAGCATGCACCCGTTCTCATCATCGGCTCCGGTCCCGCCGGCTATACGGCGGCAATCTACGCCGCCCGTGCCATGCTGAAGCCGATGCTGGTCGCCGGTCTGCAGCAGGGCGGTCAGTTGATGATCACCACCGATGTCGAAAACTACCCGGGCTTTGGCGATCCGATCCAGGGTCCGTGGCTGATGGAACAAATGTTGAAACAGGCCGAGCATGTCGGCACCGACGTCATCAACGACATCATCACCGAGGTCGACCTCAATGTGCGGCCGTTCCGCGCCAAGGGCGATTCCGGCACCACCTATACCGCCGACGCACTGATCATTGCCACCGGCGCGCAGGCGAAATGGCTGGGCATCCCGAGCGAACAGACCTTCATGGGCTTCGGCGTGTCGGCCTGCGCCACCTGCGACGGCTTCTTCTATCGCGGCAAGGATGTCGCGGTGATCGGCGGCGGCAACTCGGCGGTGGAGGAGGCGCTCTACCTTTCCAACCTGGCAAAGAGCGTGACGGTCATCCACCGGCGCAGCGACTTCCGGGCCGAGCGCATCCTGAGCGAGCGGCTGTTCAAGAAGGACAATGTCCGCATCATCTGGGACACCGTTGTCGACGAGATCACCGGCCAGTCCGGCAAGATGCCGCTGCCGCCGTCGGTGGAAGGGCTGAAGCTGCGCAATGTGGTGACCGGCCAGGAGATGCATCTGACGGTCGACGGCGTGTTCGTGGCGATCGGCCATGCGCCGGCGGTCGAGCTGTTCGCCGGCAAGCTGAAGCAGAAGCCGAACGGCTATCTGTGGACGGCGCCGGATTCGACCTGCACCGACATGCCGGGCGTGTTCGCCGCCGGCGACGTGACCGACGACATCTACCGCCAGGCGGTGACGGCGGCGGGGCTCGGCTGCATGGCCGCGCTTGAGGCGGAGAAGTACCTTGCCGGGATCGAAGTTCACCGCGAAGCAGCGGAGTAGGGAAGCGGCCGAGAAAAGCCGCGTAAAAGCCTGATTTTTCATTCAGACGCCAAAAACAGAACGAGGGGCATCATGGCGTTGGACTGGGACAAGCTACGCGTGTTTCACGCTGCCGCGGAAGCTGGGTCGTTCACCCATGCCGCCGAGACACTGCATCTGTCGCAATCGGCGATTTCACGGCAGGTCAGCGCGCTCGAACATGACGTCGGCGTGCCGCTGTTCAATCGCCATGCCCGCGGCCTGGTGCTGACCGAGCAAGGTGAGATGCTGTTCCGCACGGCGCATGACGTGCTGATGAAGCTGGAGACGATCAAGTCGCGGCTGACCGAGGCCAAGGACCGGCCCTCCGGGGTGCTCAGGGTGACGACCACGGTGGGGCTTGGCGCCGGCTGGCTGACCGAGCGCGTGCAGGAATTCATCGAGCTCTATCCCGAGATCAGCCTGCAGTTGATCCTGGCAAACGAGGAGCTCGACCTCACCATGCGCCGGGCGGACTGCGCGATCCGGCTGCGCCAGCCGCAGCAGCCTGATCTCATCCAGCGCCGCCTGTTCACCGTGCATTTCCATCTCTACGCGGCGCCCTCCTACGTCAACAAGTATGGCAAGCCGGCGTCGATCGCCGAGTTGAAGGCCCATCGCATCGTCACCTTCGGCGTGCCGGTGCCGGCGCATTTGTCGGAATTGAACTGGCTGGAAACGGTTGGCGATTTCGAAGGCGGGCAAAGGGTGCCGACGCTGCAGATCAACGACATATTGTCGATCAAGCGCGCGGTACAGGGCGGCGCCGGCATCGCCATGCTGCCCGACTATGTGGTCAGCAAGGACTCAGGGTTGGTGCAGTTGCTGCCGGAGACCGAAGTGCCGTCCTTCGACACCTATTTCGCCTATCCCGATGCGATGAAGAACCAGGCGAAACTCCACGTCTTCCGCGATTTCATTATCGCCAAGGCGCGCAGCTGGTCGTTCTAACCCTTCTGCACGTCGCTTCCTGCCTTGCACCGCGGACGATCATCTCTTACTGGCCGCGCCATGGCGTCAGGCGGGGCAGCCAGCCTGGAACGGCATGGCGGTAGGCCTCGTAGTCGGCGCCATAGCGGCGGGCAAGCGTCGGTTCCTCGTAGAGCTTCACGAACGAGACCATGGCGATGGCGGCGATAGCGGCATAGGCGATGAGAGTCCAACTCGAAAACAGCAGTGCCTGGCCAAGGATGATCGACAGCACCGCCAGATACATCGGGTTGCGGACATGGCGGTAGATGCCGCCGATAACCAGTTGCTCGGTCGGCGCGACCGGGGCGGGCGTGCCCAGGCCTTCGAAGGCAAAACGGGCGAAGGCATGAAGCAGCAAGGCCGCTGCGACGACAATCAGGACCCAGCCGACCGGCACCAAGCCGGGCAGGGTAGACCATGGCAGACGATAGCGATCGGTCAACAGCCAGGGCAGCAATCCCGCGACCACGCCGGGCGCTGCAATGAAGAATAACGCGCTGCCGGCGATCGCCTGACGTGTCCTCATTGAGCTTCCTTCTAGAGTGGAGTGCTTCCACTTGGACGCACAAAGTACACTCTAGCGCTTGGAGTCTACGCGTCGTGCGTTTCGAACCGAAGGTCAGCGCAGCGAAAAATCGATTCCAATTTCGGGCCGATACGCGGCTGCTGCAAAAATAAACGCATGCTGCCTGATTCGACGTCATTCGTTGTCTTCTGCATTTGGAGCGAAAATCGGCTCTGATTCGCTATATCGCGTCGATTTTTTCCTGGCTGTGCATCGCATTTCGACGATTTTGCTGGTCCTACGAGGGCAAGGAATGGATTAGACCACAGCCTGTGTCATTTTGCATGCGTGTGTTGCAAAATAGATGCTTGTTTCTTGGGCATGATGAGCACATATATAGATCATCTCCTGGGCGCGTTCTCCTCCCATTAGCGCCCTCGAGTGTTCCCCTCTGGAGGTTAGCCCTAACAGGCACTTCCAATCAAACTCAGCCGGATCTTCATTGATCCGGCTTTTTTGTTGCCCGAAACCTGCTGGCGCTGAGGGAAAGCCGACCGAAATTGTCACGTAACAGTGACATGTAACCTCAGGTAACCTGTCACAGGCGCCCAGCATCGACTAAGCAGATCATAGGACGCGGTGTGGTTCGTGCGGGAGATGGGGGCATCACTCGGACGATCCGGGCTCAGGCGGCTACCGCGTCCGAACCATTCTTCCGCTGAGGCCGTCAGGCGCTGGCGGCATGTGCGGCGGACCTGCCGTTTCGCCTCCCACGAAGACGGTCCGCAAGAGAGCGGCGTCCGGATCATTCCGGACGCCGTTTCCTTGTGTTCAGCAGCCTGCGATACTGGCGCCAAATCCAGTGTCAGGCGGCCTTGCCATTGGCGTTCAACGCCTCGTCGGCCAAGCGACCGGTGAGTTCGGCCATATGGTCGAAGGCGGCACGATAGCTGGCCACGCCTGCGGTGGCCGAACGCAACTCGATGATCAGGTCGCCGATCTCGGCCTGCGGCATGGTCGCCTCGACCACATCCCATCCCGGCCAGCCAGGCCGCGCATCGTAGCCGAGAATCTGGCCGCGCCGTTGCGGGATCAGGGCGATAATCCTCGACGTCGCGTCGGACGGCGTGACGATCTCGACCTTCATGACCGGTTCGAGCAGCACTGGCGAGCAGGCCGCCATGCCTTCCTTCATTGCCAGCTTCGCCGCCATCTGGAAGGCCATGTCTGATGAATCGACGGCGTGATAGGAGCCGTCGGACAGATTGACGGCGACATCGACCACCGGAAAGCCGAGCGGGCCGGATTTCAGATAATCACGCACGCCGGTCTCGACCGACTGGATATAGGTTTTCGGCACGGCGCCGCCGGTGATGGTGTCGGTGAACTGGAAGCCGGAGCCGCGCGGCAGCGGCTTGATCTCGATCACGACGTCGCCGAACTGGCCATGGCCGCCCGACTGCTTCTTGTGGCGGCCACGCTGCTGCGCCGTTTTGCGGATCGTCTCGCGATAAGGCACGGCCGGCGGATGGCCTTCGATCGGGATCTGGTTCTTGCCTTCCAGCCGCTCGCGCACGACGCGCAGATGCATCTCGCCATGGCCCGACAGCACGGTTTCGGCCGAATCCTGATTGTGGCGCAGGCTGAGTGAGGGGTCTTCCTCGGCAAGGCGCTGGATGGCCGCCGACATCTTCACCTCGTCCTTGCGTTCCTTCGGGCGCAACGCGAAGGCAAAGACCGGTTGCGGCGGCGCCAGCGTTACCAGCGGCTTGATGCCGCCTTTGGCCGAGCTCAGCGTCTGGCCGGTCGTGACGTCGTCCAGCTTGCCGAGCGCGACCGTGTCGCCGGCCTTGGCCGAGGTGAGCTTGGACTGATCCTTGCCGAGCATTCTGTAGATGCCGGAGACTTTTGCCGTGGCGCCATTCGAAAGGAAGAGCTCGGAGGCGTCGGCAAGCTGGCCGGAAAGGATGCGCGAGACCGACAGCTTGCCGCCATGCGCGGTGTGAATGGTTTTCATCACCTGGACCACGGTCGCATTTCCGTCCGGTGCGCCAAGGCGCTTGCGGGTCGCCTCGATGTCGGGCGCATCGTGGCGGATCGTCTTCAACAGGCGCAGCACGCCGTTGCCCTTCTCCGCAGTGCCGATCAGCACGGGGGTGACCGCGCCGTCACGCAGGTCGGCGGCGAGATCGTCGAAGATCGCGTCCTTCGGCGGCTCAATCTCTTCGAGGAGCTGCTCCATCAACTGGTCATCATGATCGGCGAGCGTCTCCAGCATGGAAAAGCGAGCCTCCAACTCGCGCGCCTTGTCGTCGCCCGGAATCTCGGCCACCTCGCTTTCGGCATATTCGCGATAGATGTAGGCGCGCTCCAGAGCGAGATCGATCGAGCCGATGACGACGCCGTTCTTGCGCAGCGGAACCTGGCGAAGCAGCAACGGCACCGAGCTTGCCGGCTGCAGCATCTTCAGCGTGTCGCGCACGCCTGATATCGCCTTGTCGACCTTGTTGAGGAACATGATGCGCGGCACGCCGAGATCGTCGAGCTTGCGCATGATCAGTTGCAGAGCAGGAATCTTCTTCTCGTCGGCCTCGGCGACGACCACCGCGATGTCGCAGGCGGCAAGCACCGGCTCTGCCTCGAAGGAGAATTCGATGGAGCCGGGACAATCGACGAAAGTGAGTTGCTCGCCCATGAATTCGGTGGTGGCAAAGGTTGCCTCGACGCTCATGGCGTGGGCGCGTGCCTCGGGCGAATGGTCGGAAACGGTGTTTCCCGAGGAAACGGGATTCTGGCGGGGAATGGCGCCCGTGCGGGCCAATATGGCTTCGAGAAGTGTCGTCTTACCGCTTGCAAAGGGACCGACTATGGCAATGCATTTCGGTCCCGTGCGTCGTCCTCCGGCGCGAGTTCCCATGACTGACCTCCACTCAGGCGTTTCCCTGGGAGCGGCGGCCGGCCTGTCGACCGTCGCGGGCGGGGCTCTTTTTCAGTTCGCCACCTGCCCAAAAGCATCGTCCCACGGGTTAGCCGGGAGGGCAAGGGATTTGAGGGCTGCCTGACGTTGCGGATGCTGAGCCGTGATCGGTGGGGCCGACGGGTGCGAGCCTAGGTTCCCCATCAAATCCCGCGACCGAGCCGTCACCGAACAGCCGCAAAAGCGGTTGCGCCATGATGGTTATCGGACGAAAGTGCCCGTTTCTTGCGACAAAAAAGGAACGGCCGTCGCCGACCGGTCCGCCATCAGCTTGAGGATTCGCGACGATGAAGATCATTGCCTGCGGCAGCGTGCCGACCGTCATTGCGCCGGAAAAGTACTTCACCGGCCGTGTGTTGCAGACGCCGATCATCGAGAAGGAAGCCCCGGCGCGTCTGCGCGCCATCATGGTCAGTTTCGAGCCCGGCGCGCGTACCCACTGGCACACGCATCCGCTTGGGCAGACGCTCTACGTCGTATCAGGCGCCGGCCTCGCGCAAAGCTGGGGCGGGCCGATACAGGAGATCCGGGCCGGCGACGTTATCTCGTTTGCGCCTGATGAAAAGCATTGGCACGGCGCTGCCCCGAAATCGGCGATGGAGCATATCGCCATGCAGGAGGCGCTCGACGGCGTCCATGCCGACTGGCTGGAGAAGGTGACGGACGAGCAGTATGGCGGCTGAGCCGGGCGCTTTTGATCGGTCCTAAAGCGCGTCGCGTCTGATCATTATAGGTGATTTCAACACTCAGGTTTGGAGTCGTCATGTCGAATCGTCGCTTGCCTCTTGTTGCCGCCGTCTATCTCGGCACATTCGTCGCGCTGCTCGACATCAGCATCGTCAATGTCGCCCTGCCGACGATCCAGATTGCGCTCGGCATCGACTTCGCCGGGCTGCAATGGGTGATCGACGCCTACACGCTTTGCCTGTCTGCCTTCATGCTGTCGGCAGGCCTGATCGGTGACCGTTACGGGCGCAAGCGCTCTTGGCTGGCAGGCATCGGCATCTTCGTGGCTGGTTCTGCCATCTGTGCAATCGCGCCCAACCTGCCGGTGCTTCTGGCAGGCCGGGTGGTGCAGGGGATCGCCGGATCGCTGATCATTCCGGGCGCGCTGTCGATCCTGACGCAGGCGTTTCCGGACGCTCGCGAGCGCGCCGGCGTCATTGGCGGCTGGGCGTCGTTTGCCGCCATCTCGCTGCTCGCCGGCCCCGTCGTCGGCGGCATCCTGGTCGAAGCCGCCGGATGGCAGAGCATTTTCCTGATCAACCTGCCGCTCGGCTTGGCCACGATCGTGCTGGGTGCAGCTTCGATCGTAGAGACTTCCCACCCCGAGCATGCTCATCTCGACCTTGTCGGCCTGGCGCTCAGCATTCTGTGGCTGGGCGCGCTGACCTTTGGCCTGATATCGGCAGGTGAAAACGGTTGGGGCGATCCGCGGACGGTCACGGCCGTTGTTGCCGGCCTGGCCGGCTTGGCAGTCTTCCTTGCCTTCGAGGCGCGCACGCCGCGGCCGATGCTGCCGCTTGGCCTGTTTCGCGACATTCGCTTTGCCGTCGCCAATGTCGCATCGTTCGCGCTCGGCCTCACCTCCTACACCGGCGTCTTCCTTTATTCGATGTTTCCTGCAGCAGGCCCAGGGCTGGTCGCCGACACAGACCGGCTTGCGCATGGCGCCGCTGTTCCTTGTCCAGATGGTCGTGTCGCCGGCGATCGGCGGGCTCAGTCAGCGCTACGGACATTCGGCGCTGATGGCCGCCGGCTATCTTTCGAGCGGGTTTTCCATGCTGGGCATGTGCTGGGTTGAAGCCTCAAGCCCCTATGTGACGATCGGCCTGCTGTTTGCCGTCGGCGGCCTCGGCAACGCGCTGTCGATCCCGACCGGCAGCGCCGCCGCGATGTCGTTTGCGCCGCGCGAGCGGTCGGGCATGGTGTCGGGGTGATCAACGCAACCCGCCAGGGCGGTACCGCCATCGGCATTGCGCTGCTCGGCGCCCTGATGAGCATGCGGGCAACAACCCTGCTGACGGCGCATCTTGAAAATGCTGGGGTCGCCAATGCTGGAGCGGTGGCCCGCGCCGCCGTTTCAAGGCACGATTTCGCAGCCGATGCGGCGATGGGCGAGGACGGCCTGCGCGCTCTGTTCGCAGCCGCCTATGCCGGCGGCTTCCGTGCGGCGATGCTGACGGCGGCCATCGTTTCGTTCGTCACGACCGGGCTTCTGGTCGCCGTTCTGGCGCCGGCCGAGGCGCGTTCGGCGCGCGAACCCAATCAGCAGGGATGAGGCTGGTGCCAACCGCCACCAAAACCCAGCTCGCGGCCGGGTTTTGGTGTTCGGATGCGCCTGATCAGGTCAGCGAGGCGGTGAAGCGCTGGATGCGCGTACAGGCCTCTTCGAGCAACGCCTCCGATGTGGCGTAGGAGATGCGGAAGTTCGGGCCGAGGCCAAAAGCCGAGCCGAACACGACCGCCACGCCCTCGGCCTCGAGCAGCTCCGAGCAGAAGGCTTCGTCGCTGTCGATCACCTTGCCGGCTTTGGTCTTCTTGCCGATCAGCTTGGCGCAGGACGGATAGACATAGAAGGCGCCTTCGGGCGATGGGCATGTGATGCCGCGCGCCTGGTTGAGCATCGACACGACGAGATCGCGCCGAGCCTGGAAGATCGCCTTGTTTTTCGCAATGAAATCCTGCGGACCGTTCAGCGCCTCGACCGACGCCCACTGCGCGATGGTGCAGGCGCCGGACGTCTGCTGGCCCTGGATCATGTCCATCGCCTTGATCAGCGCCACCGGCCCGGCCGCATAGCCGATGCGCCAGCCGGTCATGGCATAGGCCTTCGACACGCCGTTCATGGTCAGCGTGCGCTCATAAAGCTTCGGCTCGACCTCGGCGATGGTCTTGAAGACGAAGTCGCCATAGATCAGGTGCTCGTACATGTCGTCGGTCAGCACCCAGACATGCGGATGCTTCAACAGCACGTCGGCCAAATCGCGCAATTCAGCCTCGGTATAGGCGGCGCCGGACGGATTCGATGGGGAGTTCATCAACAGCCATTTGGTGCGCGGTGTGATCGCCTTTTCCAGCGCCGCCGCCGTCAGCTTGAAGCCGTTGTCGATGGAGGTGTCGGCAAAAGCCGAGGTGCCGCCGCAGATCGCCACCATCTCGGGATAGCTGACCCAATACGGCCTCGGGATGATGACCTCGTCGCCGGGATTCAGCGTCGCCATGAAGGCGTTGAACAGGATCTGCTTGCCGCCGGTGCCGACAATGGTCTGCTCCGGCCGGTAGTCGAGATTGTTCTCGCGCTTGAATTTTTTCGCGATCGCCTCGCGCAGCGGCACGATACCGGAAACCGGCGGATATTTCGTTTCGCCGCGGCGGATGGCGTCGATCGCTGCGTTCTTGATGTTGTCCGGCGTGTCGAAGTCCGGCTCGCCGGCACCCAGCCCGATCACGTCACGGCCGGCGTTTTTCAGCTCGCGCGCTTTCTGCGTCACTGCGATGGTCGCGGAAGGCTTAACGCGGGAAAGGACGTCGGCAAGAAAGGCCATGACGATATTGTCTCCTTTGGGGTGCAGGCGGTCCATCCAACCGCGGCGCATCTCATGTCGCATCATTCCGCCAAGCGCAAGCACTGTCGGATGAGCCAGATCTCAAATCCCCGGCAAATCCGGCAACAATAAATTCACTTACCGGCGGTAAAACCCCGAGTGGCTGGATCACGACCCATTCCGCCAGTCTCGCAAAGCGAGGAACCGTGTCGCGCAGCATCGGGCTTGCCCATATCGTCCGTCATGACGACGGCACCGCCAGCGGTGTCTGGGGCACCCATACGCTGCAGAGCGCTTTCCAGCCGATCTTCGCCTTCAGCAACGGAAAATTGTCGGTCACCGCATTCGAGGGGCTGATCCGGCCGTTCCGCGATGGCGAGCCGCAGTCGCCGATGAGTTTTTTCAACACCTGTCCGACGGTCGACCGCCTGCATATCGAGGCGCTGACAAGGACGCTGCACCTTCTGAACGCCGGTGCCAGCCTGCCACCAGAGGCGTCCATCTTCATCAATTTCGACCCGTCGGTGTTCACCGATCGCAGCATCGCCGACAAGGCGCTGCGCGACATGCGGCTGGTGCTGCATGAGGCTGATATCGATGCGAACCGCGTCGTCTGCGAGGTGACCGAGCAGAAATCGGCGTCGCAGGAAACCCTCTACAATTTCGTCGAGGCACTCAGGGCCAACGGGTTTCGCATCGCCGTCGACGACTATGGTGCCGATGAGTCCGACATCAACCGCATCAAGGAGCTCAGGCCTGATATCGTCAAGTTCGACGCACGCTGGATCATGCAACTGATGGAGTCCGGCGCCGGCTTCGCGCTGCTGACCGCCATGGTGGCAAGTTTCGAAGAGCAAGGCATCCGCACGGTGTTCGAGGGCATCGAGGAGGGCTGGCAGCTTGAATTGGCCGAGAAATCGGGAGCCTCGATGGTGCAGGGATTCGCGCTGGCGCGCCCGGAGCTTGCGCCGACCAGCTTTCACGTTTTCGGCAAGGACAGGCAGATGCCCGCGGCAGTGTCCAATGCCGGCGATGCGCCTGCGACTGTATCGTCCTCGCTGCGGCCGAAACGGGCTTTCGGCCGCAAGGTGGCGCCATGACCGGACGGCACGACAGGCGGCGCAATGTCGGCGAGGCGATCTTCGCCGACGAGGTCGGGATCGAATATGGCGTCTATAGCGCGTTCCGGCTGAGGAGCGCCTACCAGCCGATTTTTGCGCCACGCGGCAGGTTTTTGACGGCCGTAGCGGTCGAAGGCCTGATTGAGCCGCACCGCGCCGGCAGGTCGGTCGCACCACCCGTGTTTTTCGAGGGCGTGCCCCTGCCGGATCGCCTGTTCGTCGAGACGATGTGCCGGGTGCTGCATCTCCGGAACTTCCGCAACATCGGTGTCGACGGGCTCGACCTGTTCTTCAACTACAATCCGCTGATCAATGATGACCCCGGGAGAGCGCTGGCTGAGATCAGGCTGATGACCAGGCATCTCACCGAGTTCGACCTGCACCCCGGCATGCTGGTCTGCGAGATCACCGAGCAGGCAGCCGACGACAAGGTGCTCGTCAGCCTGGTGCGCGAGATGCGGCGTGACGGCATTCGCATCGCCATCGACGATTTCGGCACCGGGCATTCGACGGAAGAACGGGTCGCCCTTGTCCGGCCTGACATCGTCAAGATCGACGGCACCTGGTTTGCGGAATTCTGTCGCCATGCCGCCGCCGAACGATTTTTCCGGCCGCTGGTCTCCGCGCTGCACGACCGCGGCACCAAGGTGCTGGTCGAAGGAATCGAGAATGCCACTCGTTTGCGCGTCGCGCTGGACGGCGGCGTCGACCTTTTGCAGGGTTACCATCTGGCGCGGCCGGTGTTGGCCGGCACGGTCTTCGACGAGGAGCCGCTGCCCATCGACCGGCTGCTTGGCATGGACAACAACGTCGTGCCGTTGTTTGGGTGATCTATCAGCGGCGCTGATGGTTGCGCCAAAACAAATCACTGGATCAAGTCGTTGACACCGGGATAGAGCCTGGGCTGTCGTTGCACGAGCGATGGGAGCAAAGATGACCATACTTTATGGAATGATCGACAGCGGCAATTGCTACAAACCGCGCCTTCTGATGGCCAAGCTCGGCATCCCTTTCACCAATGTCGAGGTGAGCTCGCATACCGGCGACACGCGCAAGCCCGACTACGTCGCCAAGAACCCGAACGCCATGGTGCCGCTGCTCGAGCTCGACGACGGCAGGCGGCTTGCCGAATCCAACGCCATCCTGCTCTATCTCGCCGAAGACACGCGGTTCCTGCCCGCCGACAAATACGAGCGCGCACTGGCCTATCAGTGGCTGTTCTTCGAGCAGTACAGCCACGAGCCCTATATCGCAGTGCGCAAGGCGCTGCTGACCTTTCCCGAACGGGCCAAGGACGCGACTCCGGAGCGGCTGGCGGTGACGCTGGAGCGCGGCAACAAGGCGCTCGGCGTGATGAACAAGCATCTGGCGGGCAGTGCGTTCTTTGCTGGTGATACATTGAGCGTCGCCGACATCGCGCTCTACGCCTATACGCATACGGCCGAGATGGGCGGTTTTCAGCTCGACGCCTATCCGGCGGTGGCGGCCTGGCTAAAACGGGTCGAGGCCGATCCGGGGCACGTACCGATGGAATGGCTGCCTTAATTCTGTCCTCACGCTCGTCGCCGCTTCGCGGCTCGTTCCGGACGGGGCGCGCCACGAGGCGCGACGCCCGGTCGGCTTTGCGGCCTTCGGCCGCGACGCGTATTCGGATTGGGTGAGGCGCAGTGGGTGTGATTCAGAGGGAGCGGGTCTGGCCGGCGCGATGGTCAGCCAAGGCCTGCTCGGCAAGTTTATCCAGCCTGCCAGCCTTGGCGTCGGCTTCGATCTGCCGATCCCACATGTCCGCTTTCAGCGCCTCGAACCAAGCGGCAAACGCCTTCAGCTCTTCAGGGCTCAGTTCGGCGACGGATTTCTCAATCTGTTCAAGCTTGCTCATGGATTAATGGTACCATAAGTGGGTTAAAAGTACCACGAGTGGGTACTGTTATAGGGCCGAGGCAGCGGTTCACTGGAAAGCACACAGCAAAAAGGCGGGACAAAATCCCGCCTTCCCATGCTTGGTAGCCTGATCGGGAGCGTTCGGTCCGGGCCGGCAGCAATCTGCTGCTTCGGCTTGTCGGGGTCTTTCCGCTCCGGTGCGCTTCTCGCGCGACCGTCAGTACATCCGTGACTTGCCGCGCGCCCCGAGCTGTCGCCCGGCGCGCGCCATTCGCAAAATCAGGCTGCCTTGCTCAGAGACCCAGCGGACGACTTGCCAGTGCGGCGGTCCTGCTCGATCTCGAAGTTGATCTTCTGGCCTTCGACCAGGGTTGACAGCCCAGCGCGCTCGACTGCGGAGATGTGCACGAAAACGTCCGCGCCGCCGCTGTCAGGCTGGATGAAGCCGAAACCCTTGGTGGAGTTAAACCACTTGACCGTACCTGTTGCCATTTCGATAGTCCTTATTACGTTTGCTTTAGCTTGACCGAACCGAAGTCCAGCCGGTTTGTATCGAGATTTTGGAGATAGACGTCAGCAAACGCGAATATCGCGAGGCCCGGATCGATCGGCCGAAATATCAATGGACCTCATATAGTCCGCTTCTCCGCAAAAAACAAGACTGCGCGAAAAAAGGCGCTGACGCGGCGCTGCCCAACGGCCGCCCCAATCGCGTGAAAGCCTTGCAACGTCGCGCCTTGCGGAGGATCGTATCGCTTATCGCGCACGCTGCGGGGAAGGATCGTGCCGCCTTCGAGCGTCCGGTCCTGTTTTGGGAGAGGACCATGAAAACTGTTCTGCTTGCCGCCTGCCTGATGCTGGTGGCCGCCGAGGCGCAGGCGATCTCGCGCTATGACCCAAGCCGCATGAGCTGCGACGGGGTGCAGGCGACGATTGCGCGGGAAGGTGCCGTCATCCTGCGTTACCAGTCGACGCGCACGCCGGGGCTGCCACTATACGACCGCTATGTGCGGAGCCAGCGTTTCTGCAACATGGGTGAGGTCAGGGCACGAGCGTCGGTGCCGAGCGCCGACACGAAGTCCTGTATCGTCTACAAATGCAAGCGGGTGGACACTGATCGGCGTTTCCGCCGGCGCATCTTTCCGAACTAACACCCTAGAAGCCGAACGAGACCTGTGCGGGCGGCGGCGGGCCGACGCGCACGCCTTCCATCGCCAGCATCTTTTCCTTGGTGGTCGAGCCGCCCGGCGCGGAAAAACCGCCGATCTTGCCGCCGGCGGCAAGAATGCGGTGGCAAGGGATGACCAGCGGCACCGGGTTGGCGCCGAGTGCGGCGCCCGTCTCGCGCGCCAGACCGGCATGGCCGGCGCGCTTGGCCAGTTCGCCATAGGTGGTGGTCTCGCCGAAGGCGAGCTTGCGCGCCGCGTCGTAGATGGCGAGGCGGAAATCGTCGACGCCGGTGAGATCGACCGGCACACCGGAGAAATCGACGTCTTCGCCGGCTGCATAGGCCTTTATCGATGCGATCAGCTCGGCAACCCATTGCGGTTGGGCACTTGAAGCGGCGCTGCCGGCATGGTGCAAGAGCCGGCGTTCCACCGCGTCGCGGTTGCGCTGGGGCAGGCAGAGCCTTGTCAGTCCGGCTTCGCTCCAGGCGATGCTCATGAAGCCCATCACGGTTTCGAAGACCGCGTGGCCGGCGGTGGCTTGAGAGGTGCTTTCCATGATGTGTTCCTTTCCGAAGAAACGGATGGGAATCCAGTACATATCGAGAACGAGATATCGCATTTTCAGGTTGCTGTTGCCACCCGAAAACCATCCGAAGTCCACAACAGGCTGCGGATTGCCGGGGGAAAGGCGCTGGTGTAAGGATTTTCTTAACAGAAGAACCGGACCCGAGCGCGGCTTGCCAGCAAAAATCATCTTTCCCGCGATCGGCGTGATGCTCGCTGCGGCCGGCCTCAGCGGCTGCACCTCGACCTCGCAGACGAAGCCGGTGCCTTCCCTGACTGAAACTGCCGCCGCGGGCGCTGACGCCGGCTTTACGCTGGTGCTGCCCGACACGGTTTCGGTGCTGCCGGAATCATCCGGCGTCGCGCCTGTCCAGACGGCGGCGCTGGACCCCGCCGCGACGCCTGCCCAGCCGGTTGCCTTTGCAGGCCCGACCCCGCTGGCCGCAACTGCACCTGCAGCCATGGCGGCCGATGCCGCGCCCGCCAGCGCAGCACCTGTCCATGCGACGGCCGCTGTGGCCATGCCGGTCACTGGCGAAACAAGCAAGACGATGCCCGGCGTGCAGCAGGCCGCCTATGTCGTGCCTGAAGATCCGTCCGCCCAGCTTTCGACCAGCCCTGCCAAGGACTACGCGACGGGACCGCGCGGCGAGATCGAGCGACTGATCGAGAAATACGCCGCCCTTTATGAGGTGCCGGTCGATCTGGTGCGCCGCGTCGTCAAGCGCGAGAGCACCTTCAATCCCAAAGCCTACAATCGCGGCCATTGGGGGCTGATGCAGATCAAGCATGCGACGGCGCGCGGCATGGGCTATGTCGGGCCGGCGAGCGGGCTGTTCGACGCCGAGACCAATCTGAAATATGCGGTGAAATACCTGCGCGGCGCCTGGCTGGTGGCCGGCGGCAACGCCAACCGCGCCGACCGGCTCTACCAGAGCGGCTATTATTACGACGCCAAGCGCAAGGGCATGCTGGAAGAAACCGGCCTTGGCCGCGACCGCGCTCGGCGTCGCCTGCAGCCCGATGCCTGACCACCATGCCTGAGCCGCGCCCGCCGGCGCCAAACGACATAAGGCTGCGCAAGATCCTCGACGACACGCTTGCTCCACCGCGCTGGCCGGAAGGCTTCGTCATGCGCGGCTTCGAGGCCGCCGACGCGCTCGCTTTGCATGCGCTGCTGACCACCGTGTTCGACGATGGCGCCGATGGGCCGTTCGACGAATGGTGGCCGCGCATTTCAAGCGACGCGGAATTCGACCCCGCTTTGTGTTTCCTGGTCATCGACAGCAAGGGTCGGCTGGCGGGCGCGGCACTATGCTGGACGAGGGCGTTCGTGAAAGACCTTGCCGTCCACCCCGAGGCGCGCGGCCGAGGCATCGCCGAAGCGCTGATGTGGCACGTCTTCGCCGCCTTTCACGCACGGGACGCTGCGCATGTCGATCTCAAAACCAACACGGTTGAGAATGCCGCCGCCGTCAGGCTCTACGAGCGGCTGGGGATGTTCGAAGTCGACTGGGAAGGCTAGAGCCCGAGACGAACCTGCTTTGTTTGCCGTTCAGATGTCGGGCGCGTTGCCGATCTTCTGCTTGACGCCGAGCGCCCAGGCGCGGCCTTCGTCGCCACCCCATAAAAGCCAGGCAATATAGCCGGCCGACGGATCCTCCTCATTGCCGGAATTGCGGCCGTTTTTGTCGACCTTATGGCGAGCGAAATAGCTGACCATGCGCCGAACGGTGGAGGGCGAAAGCTTTTGTCGATTCTTGAGCTGGGTGGCCCGCGCCACGCCGATCTCGGTCCCGCCGCGGCCAAATATGCCGCGCAGCCTGAGGCCCATGGCGGCATTGTCTGCGACGATCTGCGGGCAGCACAGGTCGATTTCGTCATTGTCGGCTTCGCGCATGGTTTTTTCCGATATGGACTTATAGTCCTGAACGAAGAATGCAGTGAGATGCATCCCGTCCCCGCAACACTATTGCTTCGCAGCCGTCGGAGCCGGCCTGAAAGGAACTGTCCACCAAGGCGACAGACTGCGTCTTGCCTGTATTCGTCTCACGGTTAAGCTTTGTTACAGCGGGAGCTTTCGAAATCGGAGAAACACGATGCGGCTTTTGCATTCCAAAACGGGTCTGGCCAAAACCGGTCTCGCCACCTTGATCCTCGCCGTTCCACTGCTTGCCAACGCGGCGCGTGCCGACGATTGCGCCAACGCGCAGGACCAGGCGACCATGAACGAATGCGCCGGCAAGTCGTTCACCGAAGCCGACAAGAAGCTCAACCACGCCTACAGGCAGATCGAGGAGCGGCTGAAGGACGATGCGGCGACGAAGAAGCTGCTGGTAGGCGCGCAGCGCGCCTGGGTCGCCTTCCGCGATTCCGAATGCGCTTTCCAGGGCGGCCCGCCCGATATGGCCGGCAGCATGTATCCGATGGTGGTCGCCGGTTGCAAGGAGAGCCTCACCAACGACCGGCTGAAGGACTTCCAGGGCTATCTCAGCTGCCAGGAGGGCGACACGAGCTGCCCGGTGCCGCCGCAGTAGCTGAAGCGGCAGCCCAGATTTTATCGCATCGCGACCGGCGCAAATGTCGGAACCGCCTCCGTTCCCGCGTCTTTGAGAGGCAAGGCGCGTTGCCGGAACCTTGGCGCGCGTCGTCAAAATCCCCACAGATGGAGATGACGATGATCACCTTTCCCAACGAATCCCAGGAATACCGCGCCGCCCGCGAAACCCTTTTGCAGAAGGAGATCGAGCTGCGCCGCGCCATGGAGGATGTGGCCGTCGCCCGCCGCGCGCTGCCCAAGGGCGGGCTGGTGCCTGAGGACTATGTGTTCGACGGGCTTGGCGACGATGGCAGGCCGGCTCGGATAAGACTGTCGGAGCTGTTCTCGCCTGGCAAGGACACGCTGATCGTCTACTCGATGATGTTTCCGCGCCATCCGCAGGAGACGCGCGATGTGGCGACAAGCGGCGGCACGGCCAAGCTCGCGCGGGCCGACCAGCCATGTCCGTCGTGCACGGCGCTGCTCGACCAGTTCGATGGCGCCATTGGCCATCTGGAGGCCGCCGGCTTCAATTTCGCCGTGGTGGGCAAGACCGCGCTCGAAAACCTGATCACGCTTGGCCGCGACCGCGGCTGGACGAACGTGCGGCTGGTCTCCTCGGCCGGCAACAGCTTCAAGCGCGACTACCACGCCGAGGCCGACGACGGCGCGCAGTTGCCGATGCTGTCGGTGTTCCATCGCGATGCCGACGGCATCCGCCATTTCTGCAGTTCCGAGCTTGGCTTCGCGCCGTCCGAACCCGGCCAGGACCCGCGCGCTATCGGCACTTGCGAGCCCTTGTGGAACCTGATGGATTTCACGCCGGAGGGCCGACCGGACTGGGACGAGCAGCTGCAGTATGACGGTGCGTGCTGCCACTGAGGCGGGCTCTGCCTTCTCCCCTTGTGAGGGCTTTGCACGGGGAGCGAAGTGGAGTTCGGTGGTCAGTGGGGGCCTTTTTGAAGGCCGGCAGAGCGGTTTTCCGCGGCCCTTGCGAGGCCTTTGTCGGTTTAGGCAGCCATCCTGCCGGATTG
>NZ_RZTJ01000024.1:0-77906 GCF_003997065.1 Mesorhizobium sp. M6A.T.Ce.TU.016.01.1.1
CCCACGAGCCGACCCTCATGCGGTTCGCGGAGGAAACCGGCACGCCGCCGGCTTCCGTCGGCAAGGCGTTGCGGGCGCTGCCGCTTGGCGACGACAATCATGAGCATTCCATATGAGCGACGATCCCGAAGCAGCGCGGCAGATCGAGGAACTGGCCGCCGACGACTGCGTTTCCAAGCGCCCCGGCAGAACCGCTTAGCCGGGGCTCGCGAAAGCGCCTACGGCGTCGTTTCTTCTTCGCTCTCGTCTGCTTCATCATTAGCAACCGGATCGGCCGGCTTCAGCATGGCGCCGTTGACCATCACCGAACCGTCGGCCTTGGTGTTAATGATCCATTCCAACCGGCCGTCCGGCAGCGTCTTGCCAAACCCTTTGATCGCCAGCACTACCGGGAAATACTGCGCGGCTTCCGGCTCCGACTTCGCCGCCGCCTGCAGGCTTTCCACGATCTTGTCGTAGCCGGCTATATCGATCGTCACATTTGCCTCGGGCTTCATGCCGGGGAACGTCATCTCGCCTTCCAGTGCAATTTCCACGTCGCGGTTCTTCACCGTGCTGTGGCCGATGACCATCTTCGGCGCTTTGGCCATGAAATCGGCGGTCAGCGTTTCGCCGAAGCCGGCCGCCAGCGGAGGATTCTGATTGAGATCAAAGGCTTCGATCGCCTTTTTCGCCATGCTGTCGAGATCGATGTTGGCGCCGCCGAAATTCAGATCGATGTCGGTGGGCAACAGCGCTGTGCTCCAGCCGGGCACAAGATGCTGAGGGATCGTCAATCCCGCCGCCTTGATCGAATAGTTGATCGCTCCGTTCTGGGCGATGCCGTCGGACCCGAAGCTAGTGCCCAGCTCCGTCGCACCGAAATGCCCCACCGGGCTCTCGACAGTGAAATCCTTGAACCCGTAGTTTCCGTCGATCCGCTCCCACAGCGGCAGCGCGGCGAGCAAAAGGGATTTGAGCTGCGCCTGGTTGGCCTTCAGCTTGGCCTCGTCTTCATTGGCGACCGCAAATGCCAGCAGATCGAGAAACGGCTTTGTCCTCAAGCCTTTGCCGGTCGCATTCACCGACAATTCTGGCGATTTGATCGTAAGCGGGAATTTCAGCCCGCTTTTTGGGTCGTCAACGTCGATCGCTTCAACAAAGCCGGCCATCGTCTGTGTCATGGTGAAATCGACACCGCCATTCGCGGCCTTGGTTGCGTTCATGGAGGCCGTACCCGCGCCGGTCCTTATTTCCATGTGTTGCACGGCATCCCGTGAGATCATGGTCATACCGGTCATCAATGTCGTAGCACTGGCGAAAGTTGCCAGCTCGGGATCATAGACCCCGGCAAACTTGCCGCCTTCGACCGAGAACTGCGTGCTCTGTGGCCCCTGCGGTCCGTTGATCTCGAAGGAAGCTCTCGTCGTGAAATCCCCCGAGATATCCCATGTCGCGTCGCTGCGCGGTTTGGCCAGCAGGACATAGGGCGCAAAATCGAACTTCAGCAAATCCTGCTTCGGCAGCATTCCGGCAAGCGCCTTGAAGTCGAAGGCGATCTTGTATGCATCACCTTCCACCGAGACCTTCAGGACGCCTTTGTCGATCGCCTGGCTACCGACGTAGCGCAACAGATTTTCGGAAAGCTGCTTCGCACCCTCGCCATCGACGGCCTGGGCGAAAGCGGGCGCGCTAAGCGCGAGAACGAAGACGGCCGGCAGAACACGGGTCACGCAGAATCTCCGTTGCTATTCTTGTAGTAGAAAACTCCAACCGCAACCGTAAGCCGAAACGGGCGAGGCGCAATCCCTCCCAGGCGTTGGATTGAGGAGCTTCACGTCGCCTTCTTCGGTGTGACGACGCAAGCGGCCCGGGCATTGAGCAGGCCCCAGCCGAAGACGGCGTCCTTGCCCGGCGCACCGAGATCTTCCGCCGACTTGCCGAGTGCGTCGTGAATGTCGGCTGCGGTGGCGTTGCTGTTTGCCGATTTCATCAACGCCGCTGCGGCGGTAACAAACGGCGCCGCGAAGGAGGTGCCGGTCTTTGGCCGGGCGCCGCTGACCGAAGCGGCCGTCCACACCTCGACACCGGGAGCGGCCAGATCGATATGCTCGCCGCGCCCGGCACGCCTGTAGGGACGTTTCATGCGGTCCACCGCCGTCACCGCGATCACATCCGCGTAGGCCGCCGGAAAGGAAGGTCCGGCCCTGGGACCTCCATTGCCGGCGGCGGCGACGATCACCATGCCGCGGTCGGCAAGCCTTCGGACAAACTGCTCTAGAAGCGCATTCGCAGGACCCGACAGGCTCATATTCGTCACCTGCACGCCGCGCACGGAAAGAAGATCGAGCGCGCGAAGAAGATCATAGACGTCCGAGCGGTCATCCTGGCGATCGCCCCGGTGAAACGCATCGACCGCGATCAGCCTAGCGTGCGGCAGGAGGCCCGGGGTACGGCTGTCGACGCCGCCGACGAGCAGGGCCGCGACGGCGGTGCCGTGCTGGCGGCCGGACTCGGGAAAGCCGTCGTCCGACAGGCGAAGAACTTCGACCCGGCCTTTCGCGAAGGCGGCATGCGCAGGATTGATCGCCGTGTCGATGAGGCCGATCGTGACATTGCCACCGCAGCCGGCGGGAAGGCCGATATCGGCCGGCCAGCCGATCAGGCCCGCGGCGGCGCAGTGGGGTCCGGCACATTCGGCTTCTTGTCCGGGCCGGTAGTAATGCACGAAATCTGCTGTCGACTGCGGACCGGCGTCGATGACAAGCTCGCGTGCAGCCTCCAGCGGCGTATTGGGTGGTATGCGCAGCCGGACCAGCTCCGTTCCCAGAAGCTGGATGTGGGCGCGGTCCAGGACGGTGAAGCCCGTTGCCTGAAGCCGACCGATCTCAGCCGAACTCAGCCCGGTCGCGACGATCTGGTCCGGCGCCCGGGACGGCAAAGGGACGGCCGGCCGTTGCGCGCGCCTGCCGCCACCTCGTCTTGGCGGCCGCGGAAGAAACCGATCCGTCAGCGAGCGAAACAGATTAGGTCCGGTCGACCGCCGGGGAGCCGTTCCCGACCCACCAGACGACGGGCCGGATCGACCGCCGTCATCACCACCGCCACCATCGTCGCCGCCACCGTCATCACCACCACCATCATCATCGGCGAACGCCGATCTTGGTCCGAACTCTGCGGGCGCCATCTGGCCGCTCGGCGCTTGGGGATCGACCAGCAACGCGACAGCTACCCAGAACGGCAGCAGAGCCTTTGGTCTCAGCCATGAGGTGGCGTCCATAGTTTCCCTTCCGGCCGTTGCCGATTTTCAACATCGCGAGGCTAGCGGACCTATCCGGCAATAAGCTAGCTTTGCGAGGAACGGGCGCGGGGCCGCTTTATTCCAGAACTTGGAGCAACATGCCGGAAAAAACCGACCGCGTCCAAGATCAGCTAGTCGCTTTTCTCCCGAATCTGCGCCGCTTCGCGATTGCGCTCTGCCGGTCCCGCGATATGGCGGACGATCTGGTTCAGCGAGCCTGCGAACGGGCGCTCGCCAACGAGCAGCGTTTCGAGCAAGGGACGCGCTTCGACGCGTGGATGTTCAAGATCCTCCGAAATCTGTGGATCGATGACATCCGCAAGCGCAAGGTCGCCGGCCCGCAGGACGATATCGACGAACGCCATGACATCGCCGGCGTTTCCGGTGAGCGCGAGATGGAGGCGCGGCTGGCGCTGAACAGCGTGGCGCAAGCCATCGGCGAGCTCCCCGGCGATCAGCGCGACGTGCTGCTTCTGGTCTGCGTCGAAGAGCTTTCCTACAAGGAAGCCGCCGAAATCCTTGCCGTGCCGATCGGGACGGTGATGAGCCGGCTGGCCCGGGCGAGGAAGAACCTGGCGGAGGCTACTGGAATATCCACGGCGCCCACCCGTTCTGCGGTCACAAAAGGGGCTACGAAATGACCGAAGAGACTTTTTCGGACGAGATCCTGATGCGGTTCGCCGATGGTGAGCTTGATCCGGCGACTGTCGCCAGGATCGAGCAGGCGATGGAGATCGACGACCGTCTGGTTACCAGAGTCGCTATGTTCATCGAAACCAGAGCGCAGGCGCAGGCCGCGCTGAAGCCGCTGCTCGATGAGCCGGTTCCCGAAAAGCTTGTCGCGGCCGTCGAGCAAATGGTCGAGGCCAAGCGTGCCAGCGAGAAGGCGGCATCGGTATTGCCATTCGGCGGCGGGCGTATGGCGGGACCTCCATCCAGATCCCAATGGCTGCTGCCAATTGCCGCCTCTCTCGCGGCCGTCATCGGCGCGCTCGCCGGGTATTGGGCTGCAGGCACCAACGAACGCGCACAGGGCGGGCTGTGGGTTGCCGGCGTCATTAGGCCAGCCCTCGGCCAAGCCCTTGAAACGGTCGAATCCGGGAAGGAAATCAAGCTCGCCGGGATCAGCGACCGGTTCCGGGCTATCGCCACCTTCCGCAACAATTCGCGGGATTTGTGTCGCGAATTCGAGGTCGACTCGCAGGACCGCTCCACGGTGATGTCGGTCGCCTGCCGTTCCGGCGACGAATGGCGCGTCAGCTTCGCGGTCGTGGCGCCGGGCGACGCCGGAGGCTATGCCCCGGCCTCGTCGGCCGAAGCCCTCGACGCCTATCTTTCGGCGATCGAAGCTGGCACTCCGATGTCAGCCGAGGAGGAAATTCAAGCGCTGACCGAGGTCCGTCAGAAGGACCCGTAAGTGAAGCTGCAACGCGCCGGCTCTCTCTGAATGGAATAAACCCTGCAATCGCCCGTTACTCCGCCGGACCGCAACTGCCGGTCCAGTCTCAAAGAGGAGTAACTACCATGACAAGACACTGGAAACTCAAGTCGACCCTGGTCGCAGGAATGGCAGCGCTCGCAAGCACCGCGGCGCAGGCGAAGGAGTATCCCGCGGCGCCCCTGGAAACCGAGCGTCCGCCGGCCGCAATGACCAGCCAAAGCGATGGTGCCTTCATCGTCGCGGGCAACAGTTCGTCAAATTCGAGCTCCAACTCGTCGAGCAATTCGAGTTCGAACTCGTCGTCGAACAGCTCCTCCAATTCGAGCTCGAATAGTTCGGATCGCGGGCCGCGCCACTGGCGGTCCCGCTAGGGCATCGGGCCCGAGAGATAGAGCGGCGGTACGCTTCGACTTGAAAGTCCGCCGCTCTATCGATCCACAAAGAAACGGGGGCCCAGCGGCCCCCGTTTCGCATTCTTCTCCGGGAAAAAGTTAGCGGGCCGCGCGGGCCCATTTGCGATACCAGCCTTCGCTCGCAATCGTGTTGCGATAGACCGTTTCGCGTTCCGTCGCCTCGGCTCCGGTCTCCGCCCGGATCTCCGCCTTGAGCGCCGCACCTTCGCGGCGAACCGGTATGACCTGGACGAGCGGCGTGCCCTTTTCAATGACGTAGAGTCCATCAGGCGCAGTCGCGAAGAATGGAAAATGGATGTCGGCTGCATAAGTGTCGGTATCGACGATGCCGGCGACACATTCGAAAGGCTGAGCCGGCCTGTTAAGCGGCGGCAGGAACAAGGAACTCCAGCCCGGCGGGGTGCGGATCGACCAGTAATTGTGAAACTTGCATGGGGGCCCCGGCTCCTTCGGGTTGCCGGCGACCTGATGGGCGCCATGATTGCTCACCATAGTCCTGTCGAACTCCCAGCCGGCATCGACGGTGCGGCCGCCATCCTTGACCTCAAGGCGGACCGTCGCCGCAAGCGGCAGGATCCAGCCGGTTGTCATCGCATCGAGAAACGGCATGCAGCGCTTGACGGTCAGACCGTTGTTGGTGGCCGACGAATGCTGCGAATCGACCGCCGGCAATTTGCGGAACCAGTCCGGCAGGACCGTCTTGGCCGCCACTGGCGGGGCGATGACGCCATGGTCTTCCGGCCGACAGAGAAACCGGATCGAGCGAGAGGTCTGGGAAAAATGAAACATCGATAGCCTCCATGGAAAAATCCGAGGAGGAACGGGCCGCAGGCGGATTTATTCCTGCTGAACGTCAACCGTCTGATTGCAGGCAGGCCACGATAATTCGGGCGCCGCCGAGCGAGAACAGCGACAGCGGCGCGCACAGCAGCACTGGCTAAAGCAGCAATCGCATCAGCGGCCGGCCTGCCTTGCGCTCGACCAGCCTCTCGAAGCCGGCTTTCTCGAAGACCCGCGACGAGCCGACGAACAGGCCGATCGAACGCGAGTCCTTCGACAGGTCGATCGGACACGCCTCGACCAGCCGCGCGCCATTCTGGCGGGCAAACTCGATGCCGCCTTCGACCAGGCGATGGGTGACGCCCCTGCCGCGCGCTTTAACGCGGATGAAGAAGCACGAGATTGCCCAGACGCCCGGATCCGCGGCATCGGCGGGATCGACCGGCGCCGACCCCCTGCCCTTATTGTTCCATTCGGGCACGTCGGCGCGCGGGCCGATCTGCATCCAGCCAACCGGCTTGCCATCCTCGAACGCCAGCAGGCCAGGTGGCGGCCCAGCCTCGATCCGCGCCTTGATGTGGTCCTTGTTGCGCTCCCGGTTGCTGGCGCGGCGAGCTGCCGGCGACAGCCGGAAATGTGTGCACCAGCAGCCGTAACAGGCGCCTTGCTTACCGAAAAGATCTTCGAAATCCGCCCAAAGCTCGGGCACCAGCGGCGCTATGGTCGTAATCATGAACTCTCTCCCGGCCCACCGCCTTGTCGTGGCGTCCGTCCTGACGTACCATTGCATTTGTTCTCTTTATGTTCGCAGCGATGGCGGCTTCTGTCAACAATCCCGATCACGGTTTTTGCCGCGACTGCCTGACCTTCCAGCGCAGCGAGGCACGGCGTTGCGATCGCTGCGGCAGCCCGCGGCTTACTCGCCATCCGGAACTCTACCGGCTGCATCTTGCCCATATCGATTGCGATGCGTTTTACGCGGCGGTCGAAAAGCGTGACAACCCGACGCTGAAGGACCGGCCGTTGATCATCGGCGGCGGCAAGCGCGGCGTCGTCTCCACCGCTTGCTACATCGCCCGCATCCACGGGGTGCGCTCGGCAATGCCGATGTTCAAGGCGCTTGAAGCCTGCCCGGAAGCGGTCGTCCTCCCGCCGGACATGGAAAAATATGTACGCGTCGGCCGCGAGGTGCGCGCCATGATGCAGGCGCTGACGCCGCTGGTCGAGCCGATCTCCATCGACGAAGCGTTTCTGGACCTTGCCGGCACCGAGCGCCTGCATGGCTTGCCGCCGGCGGTGGTGCTGGCACGCTTCGCGCTTGGTGTGGAGAAGGAGATCGGCATCACCGTTTCATCAGGCCTTTCCTACTGCAAGTTCCTGGCCAAGGTGGCGTCGGATTTTCGCAAGCCGCGCGGCTTTTCGGTGATCGGCGAGGCCGAGGCGGCCGGCTTTCTCGCCGAGCAGCCGGTGACGCTGATCTGGGGCGTGGGGAAAGCCTTCGCCGCCACGCTTGAACGGGACGGCATCCGGATGATCGGCCAATTGCAGCGCATGGAGCGCGGCGACCTGATGCGCCGCTATGGCGTGATGGGCGACCGGCTCTACCGCCTTTCGCGCGGCGAGGACGATCGCCGCGTCCATCCCGACCAGGATGCGAAAAGCGTCTCGGCGGAGACCACCTTCGACACAGACATCGCGTCCCTGGATGAATTGGTTTCGGTGCTGAGGGCGCTGTCGGAAAAGGTCTCGGGGCGGCTGAAAAAATCCGGCATTGCCGGGCGCACCGTCGTGCTGAAGCTAAAGACCCAGGATTTCAAGACCCGCACGCGCAACCGCCAGCTCGGCGACCCGACACGGCTGGCCGACCGCATTTTTTCGACCGGGCTCGAGCTGCTGCGCAAGGAAACGGATGGCACAAGATACCGGCTGCTTGGCATCGGCGTCAGCGACCTCTCGAATGACGAAAAGGCCGATCCGCCCGATCTCGTCGATATCCAGTCACGCAAGCGCGCCATGGCCGAAGGCGCCATCGACACGCTGCGCGACAAGTTCGGCCGCAAGGCCGTGGAGACCGGCTACACCTTCGGCAAGGGCCGCAGCGCCCACCCGCCCGAGCCGATCGAGGACTGAGCATGATGCCGAACCTTCGGCTCGGAAAAGATCATGCTCAAACAAGAAGATAGAGCGGCCTTCAGATGCGCCTCAAATCGATCCGGCTGGTCATCACGCGCTCACCGGTTTTCGGGTCGACGTCGATAACGGTCAGCCGCATGCCGTCCTCGCCGCTCTTCTCGACCGTCATTTGCGCCGTGCGATCGCCGTTGACCTCCTTCGCCCAGCGGATGCCGAGATTGATGGAATTGCCCGAGCGCCTGCCGCTAAGCTGCGCCGGCCCGGTGCGGGATCCGACATAGGTGCCGGTGTACTTCGTCCCGCTGGACTTCAGATCGGCACTGATGGCGCGCGTCACCACGACCAGACCGCGGCAGGTGCCGTCCAGCGACAATGAGCTCGATGTCGCGTCGGAATTGAAGCGGCAGGAGACGTTCACCGTCGGCGCATCGGTGGTTACCTTGACGGTCCCCTTGCCGGCAAAATTCCCCTGGAACGAGCGGAGGAAATCGGCTTCGTCGGCGTGAGCTGCGCCAGCCGCAGCCGCCAGACAGCCGGCGAGTGCAAATCGTGCGAATGATTTCATCGGATCTCTCCTCGTTGAGATCGGAAACAAGGCACTCCCTGCTAGGCAGGTAAACACTACGAATCAACGCCCGCCACTTCGGCAGGTTCCGCCTTCAACATGACTGTTTTGCAACACGTCGCTTCTGGCCCAGCCGAATGCGTCGACTAGCGGTTGCAGTGAAAGTCCCGGCTTGCGACATAGCGCGCATGGCACCCTCACCATCGATACCCAAGGCCGCATTCTGGATGGCGCTGTCGATCGCATCGTTTCTGGCGATGTCGGTCGCCGGCCGTGCCACGACGGCCGAGCTCAACGTCTTCCAGGTGTTGGAACTGCGCTCGGTCATCGGCTTTTTCATCCTCCTGCCGCTGGTGATGATATCAGGCGGTTTTGCGGCAATGCGCACCAAACGGCCCTTGGCCAATATCGTCCGCAACGTCGTCCATTTTATCGGCCAGGCGGCGTGGCTTTACGCCTTGACGCTGATCCCGCTGGCCGTGCTGATCTCCATCGAATTCACGACGCCGATCTGGACGGCCATCCTGGCGGTCGGCTTCCTCGGTGAAAGGCTAAGCCGGCCCAAGGTTGCGGCGATCATGCTGGGGCTGATCGGCGTAATGATCATCGTGCGTCCGGGAGCGGGCTCCGTCGATCCGGGACATGTCGTCGTGCTGGGCGCCGCCGTCTGCTTCGGCATATCCGTGGTTCTGGTCAAGTCGCTGACGCGGACGGACAGCGTCGTGCGCATCATCTTCTGGATGCTGCTTATCCAGTCGGTGCTCGGCCTTGTCCCGGCGCTCTACGAATGGCGCAATCCGCCGCTCGAACTGTGGCCGTGGATCCTGCTGATCGCCTTCACCGGCATGTCGTCGCATTTCTGCATGGCCCGCGCGCTCGCCTATGCCGACGCGACCGTCATCTCGCCGATGGACTTTTTGCGCGTGCCGCTGTCGGCGCTGATCGGCTGGCTGCTTTACCACGAGCAGATCGACGCTTTCACCGCCGGCGGCGCCTTGCTGATCCTGATGAGCAATCTGCTCAATCTGCAACGGAAAGCGACGAAACCGGCTGAGATCGCGGTATCATAGTTCCGTCGGAGCTCAAATACCGTCGTCGGGTATCTTGAGAAGATGCCCGCAGGCCTTGCAGTGGACGGCGTCGGGCTCGTGCCGCTGAAGGCCGCATTGCGGGCACGGGAAGAAGACCTTGGCGGGGCGGAAGAGCGCCTGCGCCAGCCTGACGAACAGCGATATGCCGATGATCATGGTGACAATCGCGGTGAGCTTGCCGGCTATCCCCGGCAGCACGATGTCGCCGAAACCGGTCGTTGTCACCGTCGCGACGGTGAAATAAAGCGCGTCGACATAGCCTTCGAGACCGGCCCCGGTGCGGAAGAAGAAGGTGTAGACGAAGCCGGTGACGACAAACAGGAATGTCAGGAGATTGATGACCGCGTGGCTTGCCTCGCGCCATTTTTTGAGGCCGCGCATCTCGAAATACCGCCACAGCGCGCCGCTGCGCGACAGCGACCACAGCCGCAGGATGCGCAGGAAACCCAGATTGGCCAGCGCCGAAGGCATCAGCAACGTCAGCAGGATGAAGGCGTCGATCCACGACGCCGGCTGTTTCAGCAGGCGCAGCATGTCATTGGAGGCGAGCAGCCTGGCAATCATGTCGGCGGCGACAAGTGCTGCGACAGAATAATCAAGCCAGAGGAACGAGGACGACTCCTGGATCACCGGTGTGGCGATGAAGAAGGCGATGATGGCAAGGTCGATGATGATCGCCGCCAGTTGAAACCGGAAAGCCGCAGGTGTGCGCCCGTGATAAAGCTTGCGCAACGTATCGCGCAGCCGCGCCAAGGCTGATAGCTCCCGCGCTCCGTCCTTGTCTGCCGCCTTCATGGCAACTGCGATAACGTTCGCTGCAACAGCCGTCCAGTGGGCAGAGCAGGGATAAGCCGCCGGGTTGAGAACATCCGGAGAGTTTCAGACCCGGAAAGCATTCAGACCGGTTCCGCCTCGATGATGCTGATGCGAGGTCCGGCTTCAACAATATTCGCGACCCGGAAATCCGACGCTGCAAGCAGCACCCTGAATTCTTCCGCCGTGCGCTCCTGCCCGCCCGGCATGACCAGCATGTTCAGATCGCCGAATTTTGCGCCGGCGCCTTCGTTGGGCGG
This sequence comes from Mesorhizobium sp. M6A.T.Ce.TU.016.01.1.1, assembly GCF_003997065.1. Taxonomy (NCBI): domain Bacteria; kingdom Pseudomonadati; phylum Pseudomonadota; class Alphaproteobacteria; order Hyphomicrobiales; family Phyllobacteriaceae; genus Mesorhizobium; species Mesorhizobium sp. M6A.T.Ce.TU.016.01.1.1. The sequence goes on from NZ_RZTJ01000024.1 coordinate 10,777, forward strand.
CGCCAGAATGCTCTCGAGCACCAGCAGCTTGCCTTCTGGGCGCATTGCCCGGCGGCAGGTTGTCAGGATGCGGATGTTTGTGTCGTCGTCCCAGTCATGCAAGATCCATTTAAGCACAATCGCATCGGCGCCCTCGGGCACCGAGACGAAGAAATCGCCGGCAACGATATCGCAACGATCGGCCACGCCCGCGGCGTCAAAGACCGGGCCGGCCTTTGCCACGACCTGCGGCTGATCGAAAAGAATGCCGCGCTGGCCGGGATTGCGGCAGAGGATTTCGGCAAGCAGCGCGCCCTGCCCGCCCGCGACATCCATGACGACAGAGAACGGCCGGAAGTCATAGGCCGCGATCACCGCGGCGGCGACGCCACGCGACATGGCCGTCATCGCCCGGTCGAAGATGACGGACTCTTCCGGATGCTCCGCCCGATATTCCCAAACGCCCTTGCCATGAGCATGGCGAAAGGCGTTTTCGCCGGTGCTGACACTGTGCAGCAGATCGCTCCATGCCTGACGGAAATAGGGCCGTCCGGCCAGGATAGCCCACGGCGCGACCGAATGCTGAACATCGGATCGCAACGCGCCGCCAACCGGGGTCAGTGAGAAGAGCCGGTCTTCCGCTTCATGGAACACGCCGACCGACGCAAGGGCGCGCAACAGCCGGTAGAGCGCCTGCGGATGGGCATCGGTCAACGCGGCAAGTTCGCCGCTGGTGCGTTTTCCGTCCTTAAGGTGGTCTGCGATGCCCAGCGTGGCGGCGACGCATATCGCCTGAGATACCTGGAACCCATTCACCATCTTCTGGAGTTCGGCAGCGGCTGTCCGCTCGTCCATGACGCACTCCCCCGGCCGCCGAAAGACCCAAGGCCGCCGAGCTCACAATACCAGCGGCGTTATCACCGGGCAATGACGGCGCTGGGCATGCCGGCGCTGACTGACGGCATACGGTCGAAACAGACGGAACCGTGCTAATCCCGTTAGGTCACACCAGTTCCACTTCCACCACGCCCGGCACCGCGCGCATCGCCGACGCGATCTGTGGCGAGACGCGGTAACGGTTGGGCAATTCGATCTCGACCTCGCCCTGCGCCTCGTCCTTGATAACGATAATGCTCACCTGACTGTCGCCGCGCTGGGTAAGCTGCGATTGAATCGCCGACGCCGGTCGGTCATTCCTGACAAAGATGCGCAAGGCCTTCTGGATGCGGCTTGCCTCGTCCTCCAGCGACTGCACGGTCTGGATGCGCAGATTGACGCCTTCGGGCCTGTCCTCGGCCGAAACGGTGATCACCACCGAACGGCCGGGCTCGAGCAGGTCTCGATACTGCGCCAGCCCCTCGGAAAACAGCACCGCCTCATACTGGCCCGACGTGTCGGAAAACTGCACGACGCCCATCTTGTTGCCGGTACGCGTCTTGCGCTCTTGTTTGGTGGTGACGGTTCCGGCAAGCCGCCCGGCGGCAGCACCGCGTTTGACGGCGGCCGAGAACTCGGCCCAGGTCTGCACCCGCATCTTCTGCAGCGCCGCCTTGTATTCATCCAGCGGATGGGCGGAGAGATAGAAGCCGACCACCTGAAATTCACGGTGCAGGCGGTCGGCGGCAAGCCATGGGTCGGTCGCCGGCAGGTTGAGCGCCTGCGACTGCGCGCCGAGCGAGGCGCCGAAAATGTCGTGCTGGCCCGACATTGCATTCTGCTGGGCAAGCGACGCCAGCCCCATCATCCGCTCGACGCCCGCCATCATCGCGGCGCGGTCGTGGCCGAAGCAGTCGAGCGCGCCGGCCATGATCAGGCTTTCGAAGACGCGCTTGCCGACGATCTTCGGGTCGACCCTTTCGCAGAAATCGGCGAGGTTCTTGAACGGTTTTTCGCCGCGCATGGCGACGATATGCTCGACCGCCGCGTCGCCTACGCCCTTGAGCGCGGCCAGCGAATAGAAGATCCGGTTCTCGCCGACTTCGAAGGCGCGGAAGCTCGTCATCACCGAAGGCGCCACGACATCGATGCCGAGGCGCAGCGCATCCTGGCGGAAATCGGCGAGCTTGTCGGTGTTGCCCATGTCGAGGGTCATCGACGCGGCCAGGAACTCGACCGGGTAGTGCGCCTTCAGATAGGCCGTCTGGTAGGAGACGACCGCATAGGCGGCGGCATGCGACTTGTTGAAACCGTAGTCGGCGAACTTTGCCAGCAGGTCGAAAATGAAGTCGGCTTGCGGCTTGCCAACGCCGCGCTCGACCGCGCCGGAAACGAAGCGCTCGCGCTGCTTGTCCATCTCGGCGCGGATCTTCTTGCCCATGGCGCGGCGCAGCAAATCGGCCTCGCCCAGCGAATAGCCGGAGAGCTCCTGCGCGATCTGCATAACCTGTTCCTGGTAGACGATGACGCCTTGCGTCTCCTTCACCAGATGGTCGATCTTCGGGTGGATCGACGCCATCTCCTCCTCGCCATGCTTTCTGGCGTTGTAGGTCGGGATGTTCTCCATCGGCCCCGGCCGGTAAAGCGCGACCAGCGCGATGATGTCCTCGATACAGTCGGGCCGCATGCCGATCAGCGCCTTGCGCATGCCGGCACTTTCCACCTGGAACACGCCTACCACTTCGCCGCGCGACAGCATGGCGTAGGTGTCGGGGTCGTCGAGCGGAATGTGGGCGAGATCGATCTCGATGCCGCGGCGGCGGATCAGCCTGACCGCGGTCTCCAGCACCGTCAGCGTCTTCAGGCCGAGGAAGTCGAACTTCACCAGCCCGGCCTGCTCGACATACTTCATGTTGAACTGGGTGACCGGCATGTCGGAGCGCGGGTCGCGGTACATCGGCACCAGCTCCCACAGCGGCCGGTCGCCGATGACGATGCCGGCGGCGTGCGTCGAGGCGTGGCGGTAGAGTCCTTCCAGCTTCTGCGCCATGTCGAGCAGCGTCTGCACGATCGGCTCGCGCTCTGCCTCTTCGGCAAAGCGCGGCTCGTTGGCGATGGCGTCGGCGAGCTTGACTGGATTGGCCGGGTTCGACGGCACCATCTTGGAGAGCTTGTCGACCTGGCCATAGGGCATCTGCAGCACGCGGCCGACATCGCGCAGCACCGCGCGGGCCTGCAGCGTGCCGAAGGTGATGATCTGGCCGACCTGGTCGCGGCCGTATTTCTGCTGGACGTAGCGGATGACTTCCTCGCGCCGGTCCTGGCAGAAATCGATGTCGAAGTCGGGCATCGATACGCGGTCGGGATTGAGGAAGCGCTCGAACAGCAGCGAGAAGCGCAGCGGATCGATGTCGGTGATGGTCGTCGAATACGCGACCAGCGAGCCGGCGCCCGAACCGCGGCCCGGCCCGACCGGAATGCCTTGCGCCTTCGCCCATTTGATGAAGTCGGCGACGATCAGGAAGTAGCCGGGGAACTTCATCTTCTCGATGATGCCGAGCTCGAATTCCAACCGTTCGCGATATTGTTCGACCGTGTAGCCAGGCGCCAGTCCGTGTGCGGCGATCCGCGCCTCCAGCCCTTCATGCGCCTGTCTGGCAAGCTCCTGCGCCTCCGCCTTCACCGCCGCATCGGCGTCAGCGACATCGCCGCCGGCAAAGCGCGGCAGGATCGGGTTGCGGGTCTTGGGATAATAAGAGCAGCGCAGCGCGATCTCGACGGTGTTGTCGATCGCTTCGGGCAGATCGGCGAACAGCCTCGCCATGTCAGCCTGGCTTCTCAGAAAATTGTCGGGCGACAGGCGGCGGCGATTGTCGACGGCGACGACCGAGCCTTCGGCGATGGCGATCAGAGCGTCATGCGCCTCATAGTCGTCGCGCGAGGAGAAAAACGCCTCGTTGGTGGCGACCAGCGGCAGGTCATTGATATAGGCGAGATCGACCGACGATTGCTCGATGGCCCGGTCATAGCCGGAAACCCGGTCCAGCTCGACATAGAGCCGGTCGCCGAACAACGCCTTGAGCGCCAAAAGCCGCGCCTCGGCGAGGTCGCGGCGGTCCTCCTTCAAGGCATTGCCGATCGGGCCGCGCGGCCCGCCGCTGAGACAGATCAGGCCGTCGCAATGGCCTTGCAGCATTTCGGTCGTCAGATGCACCGCCTCGCCGGGCGGCGTTTCGAGATAGACCCGGCTGACCAGCCTGACCAGATTGCTGTAGCCGGCCTCGGTCGCCGCGATCAAAACCACCGGCCGCATCTCCGGGCCTTGCCGCCTGCGGTCGCGCTGGCTGTCGCTGGCTTCGCCGGAAAAGGCGAGAGTGGTCTGGCAGCCGATGATCGGCTGGATGCCCTCCTTCACCGCTTTCTGCGCGAATTCGAGCGCTCCGAACAGATTATTGGTGTCGGTGACGGCGATGGCCGGAGCCTCATCCTTGACCGCATGGCCGACAACCGTGCTGAGCTGCAAGGCGCCTTCGAGCAGCGAATAGGCCGAATGCACGCGCAGATGGATGAACGGCCGCGCCGGCACTTCCGGCCGCGACGCCTTCATAAAAGCCTCGCGCCGCAAAGGGTCGCGTGGAAGTGTCTCATTCGCCATGGTTTTTTAGCGCCGCTTGAAAGGACTCAGTCGATGAAGATGTATTGTCCGGCACCGGACGATGCGAGTCCAGCAATTGCCAAGCCTTGCAAGTTCGCGATCGTTGCTTTGTGACGGCATCTATGCTAGGAATATATGCATGGTGCTGATTTGCGCCAACGACCCCCCGCCGAGGCGGGTTTCTATTTTCAGCGTCACGCGAATTCCATAATCACCGCATCGACCGCGAGACTGTCGCCCGGCTTCGCCTTGAGTTTCGACACGGTGAGATCGCGCTCGGCGCGCAGCACGTTTTCCATCTTCATCGCCTCGACCACGGCCAGCGTCTCGCCGGCCTTGACCTCCTGCCCCTCGGCAACCGCGATCGACACGACGAGGCCGGGCATCGGGCAGAGCAGCATCTTCGACGTGTCCGGCGCCACTTTTTCCGGCATCAGCCTCTCGAGCTCGGCGGTGCGCGGCAGCATGGCGCGTGCGGTGACCGACATGCCTTTCCAGGCGATGCGAAACCCGTTCAGCACCAGCCTGATCTGCGCGGCAACCCTGCTATCGCCGACCGTGCCGCGCCAGATTAGGTCGCCCGGCCGCCAGTCTGACATCACCGTCAGCGCCTTGCCGCCGTCGATCGACAGATCGAGCTTCATTGGAATGGAAATCATGCCTTCGAGTATCGAGGCCAAAAGGTAATCCTCTCCGATCTTGACCACCCAGTCGCGTTTCAGGGCACCCGAATGCGGCGCCAGCCGCCCGCCCAGTCGGTCGAGCCGGTCGCGGCGCAGCAGTTCGACCGCGGTGACAATCGACGCGAGCACGGCCTTCTCCTCGCTATCAGGCACGATCGGCGCGAACCCGTCAGGATATTCCTCTGATATGAAGGCGGTCGATATCAGCCCTTCCCGCCAGCGCGGATGCTGCATGAGTGCTGCCAGGAACGGTATGTTGTGCTCGATGCCGTCGACGACGAAGCTGTCGAGCGCTTCCGACATGGCGTCGATCGCGGCGAGCCGCGTCGGCGCCCAGGTGCACAGCTTGGCGACCATCGGGTCATAGAACATCGAGATTTCCGACCCCTCGGTGACGCCGGTATCGTTGCGGATGACGATTTCGCCGAACTGTCCCTCTTCCGGCGGCCGGTATCTCGTCAGCCGGCCGATCGACGGCAGGAAATTGCGATACGGGTCCTCGGCGTAGAGCCGGCTTTCAACCGCCCAGCCGTTCAGCTTGACGTCACTTTGCTTGATAGCGAGCTTCTCGCCGGCAGCTATGCGGATCATCTGCTCGACCAGATCGATGCCGGTGACCAGCTCGGTCACCGGGTGCTCGACCTGCAATCGCGTATTCATTTCAAGGAAATAGAAGTTTTTTTCGCTGTCGACGATGAACTCAACCGTGCCGGCGCTCTGATAGTCGACCGCCCTGGCCAGCGCCACCGACTGCTCGCCCATGGCTTTCCGTGTCTTGGCGTCGAGGAAAGCTGAAGGCGCCTCTTCGACGACCTTCTGGTTGCGGCGCTGGATCGAGCATTCGCGCTCGCCGAGATAAAGCGCGTTGCCATGCGCGTCGGCCAACACCTGGATCTCGATGTGGCGCGGATCGACCACGAACTTCTCGATGAAGACGCGGTCGTCGCCGAACGAGCTTTTGGCCTCCGAACGCGCCCGGTCGAACCCGTCGCGCACCTCGGCCTTGCTCCAAGCGATGCGCATGCCCTTGCCGCCGCCGCCGGCCGAGGCCTTGATCATCACGGGATAGCCGATCTCACCGGCTATTTTCTCGGCATGGCCGGCATTCTCGATGACGCCAAGCCAGCCGGGCACGGTCGACACGTTTGCAGCGTTGGCGAATTTCTTCGATTCGATCTTGTCGCCCATCGCCCTGATCGCTCTGGGTTTTGGGCCGATGAAGACGATGCCCTCCTTCTCCAGCGCCTCACAGAACGATGCGCGTTCGGACAGAAATCCGTAGCCGGGATGCACGGCTTCAGCACCCGTCGCCTTGCAGGCGGCGATGATCTTCTCCGGCACCAGATAGCTCTGCGAGGCCGGCGAAGGCCCGATATGCACCGCTTCGTCGGCCATCTCGACATGCACGGCGTCGCGATCGGCGTCCGAATAGACCGCCACGGTTGCGATGCCCATCTTGCGCGCCGTCTTAATGACGCGGCAGGCGATCTCGCCACGATTGGCGACCAGGATTTTTGTGAACATGCGGGTTTTGTTCCCTCGGCTGCCTTTCTTTTATGGGCTTCGCCCAGCCGGTCAAGGCCCCGGCTGATCAAGGCAAGTTGGCGCATATCCCGGGCGCAAGTCGCCTAGTGACGACCAAACCCGGCTATGAACTGTCAATTCGTCCCATAGTCCAGAACCTGCAGATACGCTAATGCTCGGCCCCGATTGCAGATTTGCCCTGAGAGGAGATTCCCGATGAAAACCCGTGCCGCTGTCGCTGTCGCCGCCGGAAAGCCGCTGGAGATCCTGGAGGTCGACCTCGACGGCCCGCGCGCGGGCGAGGTGCTGGTCGAGATCAAGGCGACCGGCATCTGCCACACCGACGAGTTCACGCTGTCGGGCGCCGATCCCGAAGGCATTTTTCCGGCGATCCTCGGCCATGAGGGTGCAGGACTCGTCGTCGATGTCGGCAAAGGCGTCACCTCGGTCAAGAAGGGCGACCACGTCATCCCGCTCTACACGCCGGAATGCCGGCAATGCCCGTCCTGCCTATCCAGAAAGACCAATCTGTGCACCGCGATCCGCGCCACGCAAGGGCAAGGCCTGATGCCGGACGGCTCGTCGCGCTTCTCGATCGGCAAGGACAAGATCTTCCACTATATGGGCTGCTCGACCTTCTCCAATTTCACCGTGCTGCCCGAGATCGCGGTGGCCAAGGTCAATCCCGACGCGCCCTTCGACAAGATCTGCTACATTGGCTGCGGCGTCACAACCGGCATCGGCGCGGTGATCAACACGGCCAAGGTCGAGATCGGCGCCACGGCCGCCGTCTTCGGCCTCGGCGGCATCGGGCTCAATGTCATCCAGGGACTGCGCCTTGCCGGCGCCGACATGATCATCGGCGTCGACCTGAACAACGACAAGAAGGAATGGGGCGAGAAATTCGGCATGACGCATTTCGTCAATCCGAAGGAGATCGATGGCGATATCGTGCCGTATCTCGTCAACATGACCAAGCGCGGTGCCGACCAGATCGGCGGTGCCGACTATACGTTCGACTGCACGGGCAGCACCAAGGTGATGCGGCAGGCGCTTGAGGCATCGCACCGCGGCTGGGGCAAGTCGGTCGTCATTGGCGTTGCCGGCGCCGGCCAGGAGATCTCGACGCGGCCGTTCCAGCTCGTCACCGGCCGCACCTGGATGGGCACCGCCTTTGGCGGCGCGCGCGGCCGCACCGACGTGCCGAAGATCGTCGACTGGTACATGGACGGCAAGATCGAGATCGACCCGATGATCACCCACACGCTGAAGCTCGAGGACATCAACAAGGGTTTTGACCTGATGCATGAGGGCAAGAGCATCAGGAGCGTGGTGGTTTACTAGGTGAAGTAGGTTCAAATTCGTGTTCGTATTCGCTTCATTGACTGTGAAAAGTCGACGATCCATCGAATACGGAATTTTGGCGAGGACTTATGGCGCAGCTATAGGGCAAACAATCGCGTTCAGATCGATTTGGGAGAGATCGATCGTGCGACAGACGAAATCAACTTTCTCGTACGTGATCCGTTTTTGCAGAGGAGCCTGACCGACGTGCATCGCTTGCTAAAAGCGCACCTCATGGAAAACGAAGCGGTCATCAATACCGAGTCGGCATGACGACTAGCATCAATCAAGTACAAGTTTACGTCGATGCTGATGCCTGTCCGGTGAAGGCCGAGGTCGAGAAAGTCGCCGAGCGCCATGGCGTCGTCGTCACCTTCGTCTCCAATGGCGGCCTGCGCCCGTCGCGTGATCCGATGGTCCGCAACGTCGTCGTGTCCAAGGGCGCCGACGCGGCGGACGACTGGATCGTCGACAATGCCAAGCCCAACGACATCGTGGTGACATCAGACATCCCGCTTGCCGCCCGCACGGTGGCGCTCGGCGCCCATGTGCTTGGGCCGACCGGGCGCCCGTTCACGCCGGAAACGATCGGCATGGCGGTGGCGATGCGCGACCTCAAGCAGCATCTGCGCGAGACCGGCGAGAGCAAGGGCTACAATGCCAGTTTCGCGCCGCAGGACCGCTCGCGGTTTCTCGGCGAGCTCGACCGCATCTTGCGGCGTGCGCTGAAATCCGCCGCACTGGGTTAGCGCTTCGACCTCGAACCGGACGTCAGCGCAGCAAAACCGGGAATCGATCTTCGGCATCATGCGCACAGGCAAAAGTGCTATAATGTCCGAATCCTAAAAGACGAGCGGCGGTAAGACAGACCGCCATCAGGGGCCGGGCCATGACGACCGAGACGCCGCTGAAGAAACCACTGCATCGCCACATGCAGTTCGCGGTGTCGGCCTGCATCGGTGTAGTGGCACTGGCGATCGCGTTGGTTTTGCGCGCACCCATCGCCTATTCGATCGGCGCCAATGCGTTCTTCGCCGCCTACACCGTCATCGTCATCGCCCAGATGCCGCTGCTCACCGGCCGCTATCTGAGCAAGAATGCCCGCGCCACCGACCAGCCGGTGCTGGTCATCTTTGCCGTGACGCTGATTGTCGTCGCCGTCGCCATCGTCTCGTTGTTCCAGTTGATCAATCGAGGGGGCAGCCCACATCCTGTCGAACTCACCTTCGCGCTGGTGTCGATCCCGCTCGGCTGGTTCACCATCCACGCCATGACGGCGCTGCACTACGCACATGTTTATTGGCTGAACGATGAAGAGACCGACCCCGGCAGCAAAGCGAAGCAGAAAAAGCCCGTCGGCGGCCTCGTATTTACCGGTAAGGAGCGGCCGGACGGCTGGGATTTCCTCTATTTCTCGACCACCGTCGGCATGACCTCACAGACCTCCGATACCACTGTCTCGACCACGCATATGCGTCGCATCGTGCTTTTGCATTCGATCGTGTCGTTCTTTTTCAATACAGTGATCGTCGCAGCAGCGGTCAACCTCGCCGTCAGTCTTGGAAGCCAGTAGTATCGGGTAGCTCGTAATAATTCCGTGATCGGATGAAACATCGCTTTGGCTGGCAACGTATTGGGAGGAGAACGATCGGAAAGGCCGACTGAGCGGCCGGGAGACGCGAAAAAATGGAATCGGTTGCCAGGAGCCAATCCGCCATCGAGCCAGATACTGCCGCGCCGAAGGATGCAACGCTGATCTACCGGCAGTCGCGCTGGACGCGGCTGACGCATTGGCTCTGGGCCATCTCGCTGTTCTTCATGCTGCTTTCCGGCCTGCAGATCTTCAACGCCCGCCCCCAGCTCTATATCGGCAAGGAGTCGGGATTCGCCTATGACAACACCATCTTTGCCATCGGCGCCGAGAACACCGCAAACGGCCCGCGCGGCTACACCGAAATCTTCGGCAAGCGCTTCGATACGACCGGTGTGCTCGGCTGGTCGGGACCGGCGGGTCGGGAGACGTCCCGGGCTTTCCCGTCTTGGGCGACGATCCCCTCCTATTACGACCTCGGCACCGCCCGCGTCGTCCATTTCTTCTTCGCCTGGATACTAACCACGACGCTGGTCGTGTGGCTGGTCGCCAGCCTCATCAACGGCCATCTGCGCCGCGATCTTGCCCCGCGCATCGACGATCTCAGGCGTTTGCCGCGAGACATCGCCGATCATGCCAGGTTCAAGTTCCGTCACAGACGCGAATACAACACGCTGCAGAAGATGGCCTATGGCGGCGTCATGTTCGTGCTGCTGCCGCTGATGATCATCACCGGCCTTGCCATGTCGCCGAGCATGAACGCGGTGCTGCCGTTCCTCAACGATCTGCTTGGCGGCAGGCAGACGGCGCGGACGATCCATTTCATCGTGATGCTGCTGCTCGTCGCCTTCTTCATCATCCATATCCTGATGATCTTCGCCGCCGGCCCGATCAACGAGCTGCGTTCCATCATCACCGGCTGGTACCGAACCGACCCGCCGGCGCATGGCAGCAAGACGCCTCAGAGGAGTGCGTGAGATGGCGAAGTTTGTGATCAGCCGCAGAAAATTCCTGACCTCGGCCAGCCTCGGCGTCTCCGGTATCATGCTCTCGGGTTGTGACGCCTTCGACAGCCAGCTTCGCGTCGGCGACGGCCTACGCAGCTTCCTCGAAGGCGCCAATGGCCTGACCTGGCGCGCGCAACGCCTGCTTGCCGGCGATTCGCTGGCGCCGGAATTCACCGAAGCCGACATCCGCCAGCCGCAGCGGCCGAACGGCGTCACCGCGCCGGACGACGATGTCTACAAGGGCCTGCTCGCCAACAATTTCGCCGACTGGCGGCTCGAGGTTTCCGGCCTCGTCGAAAAGCCGCTGTCGCTGACCCGCGAGCAATTGATGAACATGCCAAGCCGCACCCAGATCACCCGCCACGACTGCGTCGAAGGCTGGAGTTGCATCGCCAAATGGACCGGCACGCCGCTGTCGCTGGTGCTTGATCAGGCGGTGGTCAAGCCGCAGGCGCGCTACGTCATGTTCCATTGCCTCGACACGATCGACCGCAGCCTGTCCGGCGACATCAAATATTACGGCTCGATCGATCTGATCGATGCCCGTCACCCGCAGACGATCCTTGCCTATGGCTTGAACGGCAAGCCGCTGCCGGTCGAGAACGGCGCGCCGTTACGTGTCCGCGTCGAGCGCCAGATCGGCTACAAGATGCCGAAATATCTCACCAAGATCGAACTGGTCGACGGTTTCGCCACTATTGGCGGCGGCAGGGGCGGCTACTGGGAGGACAATGGCTACGACTGGTACGGCGGCATTTGACCCCAGAGCATGATCCCGAACCGAAGGTCAGCGCAGCAAAAAGTGAGAACCGGTTTTTGGAAAAAGATCATGTTCAAAGGAAAGTAGGCGCGATGCTCAGTAACTGTCATCGCTGTCATCGCCATCGCTGCGCAGGGCCGGATTCAAGTCCGGATTGTCATCGGGGGTGACAAGCTTGCCCAGTCCGTGCGGGCCCTGATAGTTGCCGTGGGTGTCGAAATTCGGATTGCCCTGATTGTCGAATTGCGGCGTCGGATCGATCCATTGGTCGTCACGGCGATGGCGCGGCTTCGGGTAATAACTGTCGGAATGGTGGCGATGGGAGTTGTTGTTGTCGAGAATGGCGCCAACCACGCCGCCGACGATTATAGCCGCGGCCAGGTCGCCGGCAGAAGGGTTGCGGCCGGAGCCGGCGACCAGGAATTCCGCCGAGCAGCCATCATCGACCCAAATGCCGCCGCGGTCATAATCCCAGCTTCTGCCTTGGACGCAGCGCGACTTCGAAAGCTGAGAGGTCAATTGCACGCCGCGCCGCGTGTCGACACCGCAGTAGGAATAGCGGTGGTTCACACTGGAGCAGACCACGCGTCTGGCGCCTGCCGCCTGCGCGGTGTCGGGCAGCAGCGAGAGCTTCGCCGGATTGCCCAGGGTGCAGGCCAGGAACACCATCGAGCCGCTGATCGCCATCCGTGCCGACATTGCAATTCTCCAACCCGATCCGCTATCGACAGAATGGCATCCTCGTGTAAATCTGACAACCAGGCGGTTGCAGCGGGATCTATCATGCACTCAAAAATGATCGCCACGATTGCACTTGCGCTTTCCGCCTGGCTGGCGTTGGCGGCGCCATCCGCCTGGGCGGACGACAGTCTCAAGCACATCATCGACCAGAAGACGCTGACGGTCGGTGTGGCGCTCAATCCACCATGGATCCTCAAGAAAGCCGACGGCAAATTCGCAGGCTACGATGTCGACCTGACCAGCGCGCTTGCGTCCGACCTTGGCGTCGACCTGAAGCTGGTCGAAGTGCCTTGGAACGATCTCAAGGCACGGCTGCTCAAGGGCGATTTCGACATGATTGCGGCGGGCTACGCCAGCACTCCGGAACGTGCGCGCGAAGTGGTATTCTCCGACCAGACCGGCGCTGCCGATATTCGCATGGTGGCGACGATCGCCAGCCTCGGCAAAAAGCCGGGAAAGGCGGTGGCCGCGCCGGGATACAAGATCGCCGTGCTATCCAATTCCACGGATGAAGCCGCCGCGAAGGAAGCATTCCCCAAGGCGACCATCCTCTCCTTCGACAATACATCAGATGTTTTCGCCGCGGTCATCGGCGGCGAGGCACACGCGATGGTCGCCACATCGCCAACGCCGCAGATGGCCGCCAGGCTCTATGATGCGAAGTTGACAATGGTGGGTGGCCCGCTGTTGCGGACGCCGGAGGCGTTTGCGATGCGGCCGGACGATATCCGCCTGATCCAATACGTCAACAACTGGATTGACGCGCGTACCGCTGATGGCACCATCACCGGCGTGCGCCGCTACTGGTTCGGCAGTTTCAAATGGATGTCGCGGTTCGACACCAGCGTCAAGCCGGAGCCTGCCAAGCAATAGTTTTGCGACAGTTCAAGGGTCCTGGCCGGGGTGCAGCCGTCTAAGCGACCTTGTCGCCCAGCGCCCCGAGCGCCGGATGGATTTCCGGCGAGGTCGTTAGCGAAGACTTGTCGGTAAGGTGTCGCTGGCAGGTGACAAGGTGTCGTCCACAGGCTATGGATGACGAGTCGAGGGCTCAAATTGAGTCCTACCTGTTTGCGGGAGAGAGCAGCGAGAGCTGCCGCCGAAGGGGAAATCGCCCGAAATCTCTCAGGCAAAAGAACCGTAGACGGGAAAGACACTCTGGAAAGTCGGGGCTTGCCCCCGCGCCGAAGGTGTAAGCGCTGCCGACAGAGTTACGGGGCGCGAGTCTCTCAGGCTTCAGACAGAGGGGCACGGACTGGCCGCCATTCGCGGCCGATTGCGTGCGACTCTGGAGACGACATGACGGGCGACATCAAACACCTTCCCCTCGAAGACCTTCACGTGGCCGCCGGTGCGCGCTTTGGCGCGTTCGCCGGCTGGTCGATGCCGCTGACCTATCCGGCCGGCGTGATGAAGGAGCACCTTCAGACCCGCGAGCATGCCGGCCTGTTCGACATCTCGCACATGAAGCTGTTCGAGATCAGTGGGCCGGGCGCAGAGGCACTGCTCAATCGCGCCTGCCCGTTCGACGCCGGCGCGCTTGAGATTTCCCAGTCCAAATACACGTTCTTTCTCAACGAAGCGGCCGGCATCATCGACGATCTGATCGTCACCAGGCTCGGCCAACAACGCTTCATGGTTGTCGCCAATGCCGGCAATGCCGAAGCCGACGACAAGCACCTGCGCGCACTTGCCGGGGTTTTTGATGCCAAGGTGGACGCACTGGACCGCGTCTTCCTGGCGATCCAGGGGCCCGAAGCCTGGGCCGCCCTGTCCCGCGCCGGCATCGAGACCGGATCGCTGCTGTTCATGCATGGCTTTGAGCCCCGCGAAAACTGGTTCATGAGCCGGTCGGGCTACACCGGCGAAGACGGTTTCGAGATCGGCCTGCCGGAAGCCGACGCGCGAAATCTCGTCGCCAGGCTGCTCGAGGACGAGCGCGTGATGTGGGTTGGGTTGGCCGCCCGTGACAGCCTGCGGCTCGAAGCAGGCCTGTGCCTGCACGGGCTGGACATCACACCGGAGATCGACCCGGCCAGCGCCGGGCTGATGTGGGCGATTCCGAAGGAAGTTCGCGCCTCTGGCACTTTCATCGGTGCCGACGCATTGCGTGCGATCCTGGAGCGCGGCCCGGCGCAAAAACGCGTCGGCCTGAAACCGCAAGGTCGACAGCCTGTGCGGGCTGGAGCGTCGCTTTTCAATGCGGTTGGGAAACCGGTCGGACATGTCACCTCCGGCGGCTTTGGCCCTTCGGCAGGTTTTCCCGTCGCCATGGGTTACGTCGAAACGCCGTTGGCTTCATCGACAAGCCCACTCTTCGCCGACGTTCGCGGGACGAAAATCCCGATCGATATCAATCCCCTGCCCTTCACGCCGCATCGCTATCGCAAAGGATGAATCTTCTCATGGCAAAAACCTATTTCACCGAAGATCACGAATGGCTCCGCGTCGAAGGCGGTGTCGCCACCGTTGGCATCACCGACTACGCACAGGAGCAACTCGGCGATCTCGTCTTCGTCGAATTGCCGGAGCTTGGGAAAAAGCTGGCCAAGGGCGATACCGCCGTCGTGGTCGAATCCGTCAAGGCGGCATCGGACGTCTATGCACCGGTCGACGGCGAGATCACCGAGGCAAACACCTCGCTCTCGTCTGATCCGTCCCTGGTAAATTCCGCGGCGACCAGCGACGGCTGGCTGTGGAAGATGAAGCTGGCCGATGAAAGCCAGCTCGAAGGCCTCCTGGATGAGGCCGCCTACAAAGCCCATATTGGTTGATAGCAGGATCAAGAAGATGACTGCAGCATCTTACCCCTTCTCGGCCCGCCATATCGGCCCCGGCCTCAATGATGTCAGAGCCATGCTGGCGACGATCGGCGTTCCCTCAGTCGAGACCCTGATCAGCCAGGCTGTGCCGAAATCGATCCGGCTCGACCGGCCGCTGGCCTTGCCCGCACCGGCGAGCGAAGCGGAGGCGCTGGCCGAGCTTTCAGCGACAATGGCAAAAAACACGGTGCTGAAGAGCTTCATCGGCGCCGGCTACCACGGCGTGCACGTGCCGCCGGTCATCCAGCGCAATCTGTTCGAGAACCCGGCCTGGTATACGGCCTACACGCCCTACCAAGCCGAGATCAGCCAGGGCCGGCTCGAAATGCTGTTCAATTTCCAGACGCTGGTCACTGAGCTGACCGGCCTGCCGGTAGCGTCGGCCTCGCTGCTCGACGAAGCGACGGCGGTGGCCGAGGCGGTCGGCATTGCGTTGCGCCATCACCGCGACAAGCGGACCAAGGTGGCGCTTGCCGGCACGCCGCATCCACAGACGCTAGACGTCGTGCGCACCCGTGCCGAGCCGCTCGGCATCGAGGTCGACGGCGACACGATCGACGACAACACCGCCGCTCTGCTGGTCTCCTGGCCTGATACGTTTGGCGTCTATGGCGACCATAAGGCAGCAATCGAAAAGGCCCACGCCACCGGCGCGCTGGTCGTCTTCATTGCCGATCCGCTCGGGCTGACGCTGACCGACGCGCCGGCTAGGCTTGGCGCCGACATCGCTGTCGGCCCAATGCAGCGCTTCGGCGTGCCGATGGGCTTTGGTGGGCCGCACGCCGCTTATTGCGCCGTCTCCGACAGGCTGACGCGGCTGATGCCCGGCCGCCTCGTCGGCCAGTCGACCGACAGCAAAGGCCGCGCCGGCTATCGTCTCGCCTTGCAGACGCGCGAACAGCATATCCGTCGCGACAAGGCGACCTCCAACATCTGCACGGCGCAGGCGCTGCTCGCCAACATGGCGACGGCCTATGCGATCTGGCATGGCCCTGCCGGCCTGCAGGCGATTGCCGGCCGAATCCATGCATTGGCCAACCGCTTGGCAGCCGGCCTTAGGGCATCAGGCGTTTCTGTCGTTGGCGCAAGCCGCTTCGACACGGTGACGGTGGAAGAGAAAGGCAGAGCCGGCGAGATCGCCGCCGCTGCTGAAAAGACCGGCCGGCTGCTGCGTGTCATCGACGCCGACCACATCGGCATCAGCTTCGATGAGACCTCGACCGACGCCGATCTGGACGCGATCGCGGCGCTGTTTGGCGCCAAGGCGGGCGCCGCTGCCGGCAGCACCATGCCCGGACAGCCGCGCGGCAAGGAGTTTCTCACGCAGCCGGTGTTCCACGACAACCGTTCGGAAACCGAGATGATGCGCTTCCTGCGCCGGCTGGCCGACAAGGACTTGGCGCTCGACCGCGCCATGATCCCACTCGGCTCCTGCACGATGAAGCTCAACGCCGCCGCCGAGATGATGCCGGTGAGCTGGCCAAGCGTCGCCAATCTGCATCCGTTCGCGCCGGCCAGCCATTCGGCAGGCTACCGCGCTATGGTCGGCGAACTGGAAGGCTGGCTGTCGGAGATCACCGGCTTCGATGCGGTCAGCCTGCAGCCCAATGCCGGCAGCCAGGGAGAGTATGCCGGATTGCTCGCCATTCGCGCCTATCACCGCTCGCGCGGCGAAGGCCATCGCACCGTCTGCCTGATCCCGTCCTCCGCGCATGGCACCAATCCGGCGAGTGCGGCGATGGCCGGCATGAGCGTTGTCGTCGTGCGCTGCACCGAGGACGGTAATATCGACATGGACGATATGAGTGCCAAGGCCAATGAGCATTCCAAGAATCTCGCGGCGCTGATGTTCACCTATCCCTCGACGCATGGCGTATACGAGGAAGGCGCGCGCCATCTCTGCGCCCTCATCCATGAGCATGGCGCACAGGTCTATTTCGACGGCGCCAACCTCAACGCCTTGGTCGGCCTCGCTCGCCCCGGCGACATCGGCGCCGATGTCTGTCACATGAACCTGCACAAGACCTTCTGCATCCCGCATGGCGGCGGTGGCCCAGGCGTCGGCCCGATCGGCGTAAGGGCGCACCTCAAGCCCTATCTGCCGGGCCATGTCACCGAAGGCTCGGCGCATGCCGTGTCGGCCGCACCGTTCGGCAGTGCTTCCATCCTGCCGATCACCTGGATGTATATCCGCATGATGGGCGCCTCCGGCCTGAAGCAGGCGACCGAGACGGCGATCGTTTCCGCCAACTACGTCGCGACGCGGCTCGCCCCGCACTTCCCGCTCCTCTACAAGGGCCGGCACGATCGCATCGCCCATGAGTGCATCCTCGACACCCGCGTGCTCAAGGAGAGCTCCGGCATCAGCGTTGACGATATCGCCAAGCGGCTGATCGACTATGGCTTCCATGCGCCGACCATGTCGTTTCCGGTGGCCGGCACGCTGATGGTCGAGCCGACCGAGTCCGAGCCCAAGAGCGAACTCGATCGCTTCTGCGATGCGATGATCGCGATCTCGGGCGAGGCGGCCAAGGTGGCGAAAGGCGAATGGCCCTTGACCGACAATCCGCTGGTCAATGCGCCGCATACCGCCGCCGAGGCGCTGGCTGGCCAGTGGACCCATCCCTATTCGCGCCTGGAGGCGGCCTATCCGGCCGGCGATGCCGACACATCAGCCAAATACTGGCCGCCGGTGTCGCGCATCGACAATGTCGCCGGCGACCGCAACCTCGTCTGCTCCTGCCCGCCGCTGTCGGAATATCTGGGCGCGGCGGAGTAGACCATGATCCCAAACCGAAGGTCAGCGCAGCAAAAAGTGGAATCCGGTCTTCGGACAAGATCATGGTCTAACAAGAAGATAGAAGCCTCAATCAGGCAGAACGCAAGGCCGGCGCATCGGCCTTGCTCGCCTTGTTGTGGGAGACGACGCGATTTCGCCCGGCGCGCTTTGCCGCATAGAGTGCGGCGTCGGCTTCCGCCAACACATCGTCGAGACTGGTGCCGCCGGTCCCGCCGAAGCCGATGCCGCCGCTGACCGTGCTGCGCAACGGACCAAGCTGGGTGGCCACGACTTCCGCGCCGAAGGCGACGCTGATCTTGCTCGCAATGTCGTAAGCCTTCTCTTCCGTCATCCGCGACATGACCAGCACGAATTCCTCGCCGCCCAGCCGGAAGGCGTCGACGCCGGTCCTGGCGTATTTCCTGATGACAGCGGCGAAGCGGCGCAGAACCTGATCGCCGACCGGATGACCGAATACATCGTTGGTTCTCTTGAAGTGGTCGAGGTCGAACATGGCCACGGACATGAACGGACCGAAGACCCGCTCGCCGTAGAATGCCGTCAACGCCCGCCGGTTCATCAGCCCGGTCAATGGGTCGGTCATGGTCTCGGCCTTCAATTCGATCTGCGCCTGTAAATGGTGCAGGGAGAGCGTCAGTGCCCCGAGCCCGGTCATGCAGGCGACCGCCACGACGGAGTTCAACCGTTCGGCCCAATTGTCGGGCGCAACGCCGAGCATCCATTGGCCCTTGACCAGCAGGACCGCGCCGCAAAGTACGAAGGATAGCGCACAGATGCCGCTCAGGAACGAAACGACCAGCAGAATCCGGCGATCGTGACCACCGCCCTTGATCCAGAACATCACCCCGATAAGCGAGAGCAGCGCCGTTACCGTCGCGTAGGTGACGATGAAACCGACACCGTCGAGGCCGAAATACGTCGCGCCTGCGCAAACAGCCATCGCAGCCAAGGTCGGCAGGATGGCGCGCCTGTAGTCGCGCACGCCGAGATACTGCATGGCCGACAGGCAGATGATCAGAAAGCCCAGGCTGAGAAGCGCAAGCACAATCTGGCAAAGCCAGGGGCTGGGATGCCTGGCATAATGCCAGAACAAGACCACATGCGCGACGAGCACGAGAATGCCGCAAGCCACCGTCAGGACGAAGCGGGCCTGCGGCGCGGCGAACCATATCGCAAACATGGTGATGCTGAGGCACATGCCCGACAGCGCCGCCGCGAGCAGGAGCGAACTGTAATCCAACATGCGTAAGCGACAGCCTCTTGAGAGTTCCGCTGCATTCTAGGGAGGCGGCAGTCCGCGGATACCGTTTTCAGCCAACCTTCCGATGCAACCTTCGGAAAAGGTTTACAAAGCGTCGATGCGCTCGACGCATTTCCGCCGCTTGGTTGTCGAATGGTTTTGCGGTAAGAGGCTCAATCCTCGAACGTAACAGGAACCTCCGTCGCCTGCCCGCAAAAAGCGTGGCAGTATCGGGTGGTGATTCGCAGCATCGGAATCCAGGACCAGCATGGACGACAATAACGATCTTTTCGGCACTATGGACAAGCAGCCGCAACCGGTTCGCGCCACCGCGCGCCCGGCCGACCCGCTGGTGCAGGCGGCGAAGCGCCCGGCATCCCGCGACGGCAGCGAGAGCTACAGTGCCGCCGACATCGAGGTTCTCGAAGGGCTGGAGCCGGTGCGGCGGCGGCCCGGCATGTATATCGGCGGCACCGACGACAAGGCGATGCACCATCTGTTCGCCGAGGTCATCGACAATTCGATGGACGAGGCGGTAGCCGGCCACGCGACTTTCATCGATGTCGAGCTTTCAGCCGACGGATATCTGGCCGTGACCGACAATGGCCGCGGCATTCCGGTCGATCCGCATCCGAAATTCAAGAAGCCGGCGCTCGAAGTCATCATGACGACGCTGCATTCGGGCGGCAAGTTCGACTCGAAGGTCTACGAGACCTCAGGCGGCCTGCACGGCGTCGGCGTCTCCGTCGTCAACGCGCTGTCGGACCATCTCGAGGTCGAGGTCGCACGCGGCCGCCAGCTCTATCGCCAGCGTTTTTCACGCGGCGTTCCGGTGACCGGTCTCGAGCAGCTCGGAGAGGTGCATAACCGCCGCGGCACCAAGATCCGCTTCCATCCCGACGAGCAGATCTTCGGCAAGGGTGCTGCTTTCGAGCCGGCGCGGCTCTACCGCATGACGCGCTCGAAGGCCTATCTGTTCGGCGGCGTCGAGATCCGCTGGACCTGCGACCCCTCGCTGATCAAGGAGAAGGACACGACGCCGGCCAAGGCCGAGTTCCATTTTCCCGGTGGCCTAAAGGACTATCTAAAAGCGTCGCTCGGCGACGAATTCCAGGTCACCCGCGAAATCTTCGCCGGCAAGAGCGACAGGCAAGGCGGCCACGGCTCGCTCGAATGGGCGGTGACCTGGTTCGGCGGCGATGGATTCCTCAATTCCTACTGCAACACCATTCCGACCGGCGAAGGCGGCACGCACGAGGCCGGCTTCCGTAACGTCTTGACGCGAGGCTTGCGCGCCTACGCGGATCTGGTCGGCAACAAGCGCGCTTCGATCGTCACCTCGGAAGACGTCATGATCTCGGCGGCGGGCATGCTGTCGGTGTTCATCCGCGAGCCGGAATTCGTCGGCCAGACCAAGGACAGGCTGGCGACGATCGAGGCGATCAGGATCGTCGAGACCGCTATCCGAGACCCCTTCGATCACTGGCTAGCCGACAACCCGCAGGAAGCCTCAAAACTGCTCGAATGGGTGATCGCGCGTGCCGACGAACGGGTGCGCCGCCGGCAGGAAAAGGAAGTCTCGCGCAAGAGCGCGGTGCGCAAGCTGCGCCTGCCCGGCAAGCTCGCCGACTGCACGCAGAATGCCGCTGCCGGCGCCGAACTCTTCATCGTCGAGGGCGATTCGGCCGGCGGCTCGGCAAAACAGGCGCGCGACCGCGCCAGCCAGGCGGTGCTGCCGCTGCGTGGAAAGATCCTCAACGTCGCCAGCGCCGGCAACGACAAGCTGGCCGGCAACCAGCAGATTTCGGACCTGATCCAGGCGCTTGGCTGCGGCACGCGCTCGAAGTACCGCGACGCGGATCTGCGCTACGACCGGGTCATCATCATGACCGACGCCGACGTCGACGGCGCCCACATCGCTTCGCTGCTGATCACCTTCTTCTATCAGGAGATGCCGAGCTTGGTCCACGGCGGCCATCTCTATCTGGCGGTGCCGCCGCTCTACTCGATCCGGCAAGGCGGCAAGGTCGCCTATGCCCGCGACGATGCGCACAAGGACGAACTTCTGCGCACCGAATTCACCGGGCGCGGCAAGGTCGAGATCGGCCGCTTCAAGGGGCTGGGCGAAATGATGGCCGCCCAGCTCAAGGAAACCACCATGGACCCGAGGAAGCGCACGCTGCTCAGGGTCGATGTGATTGACGCCGAGGCCGCAACCAAGGATGCGGTCGACGCATTGATGGGCACCAAGCCGGAAGCCCGCTTCCGCTTCATCCAGGAACGCGCGGAGTTCGCCGAGACGGAAGTGCTGGATATCTGAGCTAACTCGCTCGCGTCGAATGCGGAGATGAGCGTGTGACCTGGGACCGGCTGCGCAGCGATCTTGCCGCGAGGTTCGCCGGCGTCACGCGACCGACGCACTCGGATTGGATTTTCGCTCTGCGCACGGTTTCGGCCGGGCTGATCGCACTTCTCGCCGCCTACGCGCTCAAGCTCGACCACCCGCAATGGGCGATGATGACGGTGTTCATCGTTGCCCAGCCGGTCGCCGGCATGGTGCTGGCGAAAGGTTTTTACCGGCTGCTCGGCACACTGGCCGGCGCGCTGGCGGCGATCGGCACCACCACGGTCTTTGGCGCCAACCTCTGGCTGCTCGTCACGGTGCTTGCCGTCTGGATCGGCCTTTGTACCCTCGTCTCGTCGCTGCTGCGCAACCCGGAAGCCTATGGCGCTGCGCTTGCCGGCTACACGGCGATGATCATCGGCCTGCCGGCTTTCGGCCAGCCACATCTCGTCGTCGATCTCGCCGTGGCGCGCTGTGGGGAGATCGTGCTTGGCATCGTCTGCGCCGCACTGACCAGCCGGCTGATCCTGCCGAAACTGGCGGCTGACGCCATCATCGGCAGGCTGAAGCGCTGCATCCTCGACCTTGCCGTCTATGCTGGCGGCGCGTTCTCCGACAGCGATGCGGCAACCCTTGCCAACCTGCACCGAAAGCTGGTCGCAGACGCCCAGACGCTGGGTGAAATGCGCGCCTATGCGAGGCTGGAAGCGCCGAGCTTCGCGACGCGCGCCTATCCGGTCCGCCGCACTATCGGCCAGCTTTTGTCGGCGCTGTCGGCGGCGCGCGCTCTGTATGCCCATGCCGCACCGAAAAACGCAGTCCTCATACCCGTGCGCACCGAGCTGAAGGTTTTCGTCGGCGAATTGGCAGAAAAACCGGGTGCGCTGGACGACACAGCACCCTGGATAGCGCGGCTCGACGCGATCGTTGCCGAAGCACGGCGGATGCCCGACATGCCCGCCGCAAAAGGCGATGACAGGGCAGGCGCAGTCACCCGCCTCACCATCGCCGCCGATTTCGCGGAGGCCCTGAAGCAAGTGCTGCGCGGCCTGGACGCCTTACGAGCGCCGGCCCCGCGCCTTACGCGTGAACGCAGGCAGCCGGCGCTGGTCGTGCACCGCGACTACCATGCGGCGTGGCGAAACGCCGTGCGCGCGGCACTTGCGACACTGCTGGTCGCCGCTTTCTGGCTGACGACAAAATGGTCCGAAGCGGCGGGCACGGTCATCCTTGTCGCCGTCGTCTCCAGCCTGTTTGCCGCGCGCCCCGATCCCGTGCAATCGGCCTGGGGCTTCTTCAAGGGGACGTTGCTGGCCCTGCCCTTCGCATTTCTCGTCGGTCAGGTCGCGCTCCCCGCTCTGCCCGGCTTCGGCTGGTTCACGCTCTTCGTCGTGCCGATCCTGGTTCCCGCGGCGCTGGCGATGGCCAATCCGCGCTATGTCGGCGTGGCAACCGCCTTCGCCATCAATTTCCTTGCCTTCCTCAGCCCACATCAGGCCATGACCTACGACCCCGGACCGTTTTTCGCCGGTTCGGCATCGATCTTGGTCGGCATTCTTCTGGCGATCGGCGTCTTCCTCACGGTACTGCCCGCCGATCCGTGGGTCACCGTCGGCCGTATCGTGCGAGCCATGCGGGAAGATCTGGCGCGCCTCTGCCTGCATGAGCGCGTGCCGAGACGCGAGGCCTTCGAAAGCCTCGCCTACGACCGGGTCAACCAGTTGATGCCGCTCATGCAGCGCACCGGCAGCAAAGGCGACGCCGTTCTCGGCGGCAGCATAGCCGCAGTCACGGTTGGCATCGAGATCCTGCGGCTGCGCAATGCGCAGCAAAGTTCAGCGATTCCCGCCGAACCCGCGCTTTCGATCACTAGTTTCCTGCGAGGACTGGCGCGCGAACTGCTTTTCCGGCGAGCCGGCGAGCCGCAAACGGCGACCATCACTGTCGCGCGGCAATATGCGGCTGGCATCGCCGAGCGAAGCGAGGCGGCCGACATGCTGCAGATAGCGGCCTCATTGCGCATCATCGCCGCGGCGATCGAGGATTTTCCGGATTTCTTCGCGAAGGATAGGGTCTAAGCCGCCGCTATCGCCAGCGCATGGCCGCGCGCATTTTCGCGCAGCGCATCGAGATGGATCGATTTGACCAGTCCGGCGAGACCGCCTTCGGCGGACTGCCCGCCGAGTTCCTTCAGCATCAGCCAACTGACTTCCTGGACGCCGGCCAGGCGCTTGCCATTGGCAACCTCGCGCCAGATCTTCAGCGCACGCAGAATGATCGCGTGCGTGATCGCGGCAAGGCCGGCACTGCGGAACAGCGCCTGCAGCGCCACGTCGTGCCCGCCGGCCAGAAGCGCCCTCACCCGTTGTTCGGATTGCTGGCTGAGCGCGACCAGCGCCGAACCGAAGAAATCGACCTTGCCATGCGCGATGGTGCGAATGATGAAGCTTGCGGTCAGGTCGCCGCGCAGGCGCAGATGCTCGATGAGCGCCGCATGTTCTTCGTGGCGGGTGCCTTCGATCAGCGTCACGGAAGCCTTGACGCAGGCATCGCGCATGACGCGCTCGGCTCTGGCTGCGCCCATAAGAGCCACGACAAGCGGAGATCCTTTTAGGGTTTCTCCGAGCTTAACCAGAAGCATATGCCGGCAATCAGCGGGCAGCCGCGCATCCGATATCAGCGCCTCGCGCACCAAAGGCAGATGGCCATGGCGTTCCGCGATACGGCGGAAGCTGAGTGAAGCGATGTCGGCGCCGCTGTTGGCGAGAAGCGTGGCGCAGGCTTCCGGCTCGCCGATTTCGGCAATCGCCGCGGCGACCGCCATGGAGACGCGCGGACGATCCGCGATCAATTTCTGCGTCGCGTTCTGGCCTCCGGCGATGCGGTCGATCAGGTCGGCGTCGGTAAGAAGCGGCGAACGCGCCAGCACCAGGCTCGCGACCTCCGGCTGATCGGACGCCAGCGCGCTGATGATCTGCAGCGGCGCGTGATGGCTCATCGACAGCGCTTCCGCAATCGCCAGCCGCACTTTGGACGAGGCATCGTCGAGCAGCAGGGTCAGCGCGGCCTCCGCCGCGCAGCGGTCCTCGAAAGGCAGATCGGCATTGATGTAGGCGCGGGCCAGAGCACTTGCTGCCGCAGCGCGCTCCGAGACCCTTGCCGTGTAGATCCATTTCAGGAAATGCGAAACAACCATGCCGTCCGCTACGCCCCTGGCCCGAGTCCGTTCCCGCCCCAGGGAAGACCGTAGGCAGAAATGGTTTACGAACGGTTCACCATGTTTGTTAACTGGCTTGCGAGCGCGGTATGCAGCGCCTATCAACCCTTGAAGAACGAAGGAGATCGACCATGGCCGGGCTTTATCTGGAAGAGTTCGTCGTCGGCCATGTCTTCCGGCACACGCTGCGTAAAACCGTTACCGAAAGCGACAATATGCTGTTTTCGGTAATGACGCTGAATCCGCAGCCGCTGCACATCGATTTCGACTTCGCTGCTAAGAGCGAATGGGGCAAGCCGCTGGTCAATTCGCTGTTCACGCTCGGCCTGATGATCGGGATTTCGGTGAACGACATCACCGTCGGCACCACCATCGCCAATCTCGGTATGAAGGAGACGGTGTTTCCGCATCCGGTGTTCCACGGCGACACCATCCGCGTCGAGACCACGGTGGTGTCGGTGCGCGACTCCAAGTCGAAGCAGGACCGTGGCATCGTCGAGTTCGAGCACCGCGCCTACAACCAGAACGATGTGCTCGTCGCCAAATGCACAAGGCAGGCGATGATGATGAAAAAAGCGGCCTGACCGATGCGTTCGTTGCTCTTCGTTCCCGGCGATTCCGAAAAGAAGCTGGAAAAGGCGTTTGGCGCCGGCGCCGACGTGGTCATCGTCGATCTCGAGGATTCGGTCGCGTCACAAAACAAGGCTTTGGCACGCGACATCGCCGCACGCTTCATCACCGAACAACGGCATCAAACCAAGTCCGCGGTCTATATACGCATCAACGATCTCTCGACCGGCTTGCCGGACGACGATCTGGCGGCACTAGTTCCGGCAAAGCCCGACGGCATCATGCTGCCGAAGTCGAACAGCGGACAGGATGTCCAGCATCTCTCGGCCAAGCTCAGGGTGCACGAGGCCGAAGGCGGGCTGCCCGATGGTGCAATAAAAATCCTGCCAATCATTACCGAAACAGCCGCCGGCGTGCTGGCGGCTGCGACCTACGCAAAGGCCAGTGAGCGGCTCGTCGGCGTCACCTGGGGCGCGGAAGATCTATCGGCCGCGATCGGTGCACGCACGGCGCGCGACGAGAACGGCCGCTACACCGATGTGTTCCGTTTCGCCCGCACCATGACCATCCTCGCCGCAAGTGCTGCGGAAGTCGCGGCGATCGACACGATTTTTCCCAGTTTTCGCGACATGGCGGCCTTCGAGGCGGAATGCGCCAAGGCAGAGCGCGACGGCTTTACCGGCAAGATGGCGATCCATCCGACACAGGTGCCGGTCATCAACGCCGCCTTCACGCCGTCGACCGAGGCGGTGAAACACTCCATGGCGATCATTGCCGCATTCGAAGCGGCTGGAAATCCCGGCGTGGTCGGCATCGACGGCAAGATGTACGACCGGCCGCATCTCAAGCTGGCCGAGCGGCTTCTGGCACGCGCCAAGGCGGCGGGAATCTCCGTTTAGTCTTTCCCCAGCCCTAATCTTTTCCCCAGCGAGGCCGGCGCATTGGGAATATCTCGCTGACGCTGGCATAGTCCATGTAGCCGAGGCGGCCGACATTGCCCGCCTTGACGATATCGAAAATGCCGTCGTTCAGGAATGCGTCGTCGATATGCACGCCGACGACTTCGCCGGCAACGATGACGGCGCTCGTCGCCGTTCCATCCAGCGCCTTTGGCCGCAGGATCTCCGTCACCCGGCATTCAAGCGCCGCCGGCGCCGCCGCCACGCGGGGCGGCGCAACAAGACGCGACGGCGCCATGGCGAGATCGGCATAGTCGAATTCGCTGACGCCGCGCGGCGCATCGACCGCCGTGCGGACCATTTTTTCCGCGAGATCACGGCTGACGAGATTGGCGACGAACTCGCCTGTCTCTTCGGCGAAGGTGGCGCTGTCCTTCTCGCCTTCGGACGAAAACCAGACGATGAAGGGTCGCGTCGAAAAAGCATTGAAGAAGGAATAAGGAGCGAGGTTGAGCTTGCCGGCCTTGTTCACCGTCGAGATCCAGCCGATCGGCCGTGGCGCCACGATCGCCTTGGACGGGTCATGCGGCAGCCCGTGACCTTTTGACGGCTCGTAAAACATTCAGCCGACCCAAGGCCCGGCATAATCGGCATAGAGTTTTTTCGGATCAGGCCGCGGCCGCTCCGGCGCCGGCCCTTGATAGGAGCCGACATGGACGAAGCCGACGACGCGCTCGTGCGGCGCCAGCCCTAGGATCGCCCTGCCCTCCGGCACATCGGAATACCAATTGCTGATCATGTTGGTGCCATAGCCCAGCGCATTAGCTGATATCATGAGGTTCATCGCCGCCATGCCGCCGGACAGGAACATTTCCCATTGCGGGATTTTTGGGTTGTCCTTCGGGCTCGACACCACGCCGATCACCAGCGGCGCGCGTGAAAAACGCGCCAGTTCCTGGTTGCGGCGGCCTTCCGGCAGCTGCCCTTCGCGCTGTTCGGCAAGTGCTGCCAGCTTCTTGCCGATCTCGACGCGTGCCTCGCCCCGGTAGAGGATGAAGCGCCAAGGCTCGAGGCGGCCGTGGTCCGGCACCCGCGAGGCAGCGGCAATCATCGTCGAGATGTCAGCGTCGCTGGGCGCAGGTTCCTTCAATTCCGGGATCGGTGCGGAATTTCGGGTCAGCAGAAAGTCGATGATCGGCGACGCCATGGGCGCTAGTCTCCTGGTGGAATTTGAGCTGAAGCGCACCATCGGGACATCGGGACATCGGGCGGCTCGGGCATTGGCGCGGCGCGCCGGACAAAGAGTTCTCTAGCAGAAGCTGATCGGACTCTTAAGCCTTGAAATTGCCACCGCCTTGGGCTTCAACGCAAGGCATGTTTGAGGGGACATTCCGTCTTTTCCTGATCTGGCTCGCTGCCGCACTGTTGATGGTGCCGGTTTCGCTTGCCGTCGCGCAGGATGTGGACGGCCTCGGCGATCTGAAGCTTCCCGGAATTTCGAGCTATGCACCTCCGAAAAGCGAGACATCGCTGGCATTGGGGAGCAGTGGGGCGATCACGCTGTCGGCGCAATTGACCGACAAGGGCGCCGACATCACGCGCGGCATCGTCTGGCGCGTCTTCAAGCCTGAACCCACTGGCGACGGCAAGCTGCCGATGGTCGCCTCCGCCCATGGCGGCAGCGCGGTGTTTCAGCTCGAGCCCGGCAGCTATCTGGTTCATGCCTCCTATGGCCGGGCCGGCGCCACCAAGCGCATCACCGTCGGCAAGGACGCCAAGCGCGAAAGCCTCGTGCTCGATGCCGGCGGACTCAAGCTCGATGCCGTGCTGTCGGGCGGGGTGCGCATACCGCCGAAGAAACTGCGCTTTTCGATCTATGAGGGCCAGGCCGAAGCCAATCACGATCGCGCCCTGATCATACCCGACGTCGAGCCGAACAGCGTCGTGCGGCTGAACGCGGGCGTCTACCACGTCGTCTCGACCTATGGCTCGGTGAATGCGGTCATCCGCTCCGACATCCGCGTCGAGGCCGGCAAGCTGACCGAAGCGGCCGTCGAGCATCGTGCGGCGGAGATGACCATGAAGCTGGTACGCGAGCCGGGTGGAGAGGCGATTGCCGACACCTCCTGGTCGTTGCTCAACGAATCCGGCGATCCGATCAAGGAAACCGTCGGCGCCTTTGCTTCGATGGTGCTTGCCGAGGGCGACTACACCATCATCGCCAAGAACCGCGACCGCATCTACCAGAAGGATTTTACGGTCGTGGCCGGGCAGAACCAGGAAATCGAGGTTCTCGCCACGGAAGCCTCGGCGATCGATCCCCAAGAAGGCGCGGACTGAACGGCCCGGACACTGCCGTCCAAGTTTAGGGTCCGCCGTATGATTTGCCGATCAGGCGGCTTTGCGCATGCGTCGCGGCAGGAACTGGCCGCGGCCGCGCGATTCGGTGGGCGCCAGATCGAAAACGCCACGATGGAGGCGGTCGAGCAAAGCCTTGCGGTCGCGCAGCGGCTCCAGTTCGTCCCATCCCAGCACGTCGCCGACGCGCACGTCGATTGACTTGCCGGACAGCCGCGCGAATTCGTGGATGAGCAGCGAAGTACGTAGCGTCAGCGAAGCCCTGCCGACGAACTTCGCCACGCGCCCGTCACGCTCAGCCATATTCATCGGTCCGCTGACCAGGTGAAACAGCCGGCCGTTCTGACCGGAAAAGTGCATTGGGATAACCGATGCCTTGGCATCTTGGACGAGACGGGCCGGAAACATTTTCCATGGCAGATCGCGCGCCCGGCCAAAACCTTTCGGCGCGGTGGCGACGCCGCCCGCAGGGAAGACGACGATGATGACGCCCTCCTTCAGCAACCGCACCGCCTCATGGCGGACCGCCATGTTGTTCTTCAGCGCGTCCTTGGTCTCGGAAAAGTCGATCGGCAGCGAATAGGGCTCCATCTCGCGGATCTTGAGCAGATCCTTGTGGATCATGACACGGAACGGGCGCTGAAGCTGCTCGGCCAGCGAGAGCACCGCAATGCCATCGCCGATGCCGAACGGATGATTGGCGACGATCACCAACGGCGTGCCGGGCAGGTTTGCCGGCGGCCATTGGCCGGCGGTTCGGACCCGGACGTCGATCAGTTCCAGCATGCGGCTGAACACGCGCTCGTCGGTCGGCACCACATGGCGGCGCCAAAAATCATAGAGCGCCGCGAAACGATCACGGCCGGACAGGCCTTCGATGGAATGGATGAACCAGCGCGTCAATGCCGGCTGATGCGGACTGGCATAGGAAAGCTCGGGAAACGGTCTTTCGCGCATCTTCAGCTTGAGCATGAGGGCTCGTTACAAGGCTGGCGTGACAAGCATGTGAAATGGCGGGCATGTGAAAATGGCGGGGGATCGCCCAACCGCCATGAAGCCATCATTGCCACGACGACTGATCGCGCGGCAACCGATCATGCACATCTACCTTGTCGTCGGCCGTCAGATTGGCGCTGAATATGACGAGATTGGTGCCTCCCGCATGCTGAAGCGAAGGAAAAAGCAGGCCGCGGCAACCGGCCGTGATCAGTATGTCGGAGAGTTTCCACGATGGCGGCGTCTTCTTGTCGATACGCGCGATAAGACGCCATTTACAATCCCATTCCGCCCATTCGTGACCCCAGATGAGGGGATCATACCCCGTCGACAAATCTACAACCTTATCCAACGTGACCTTGTAGGCCGCTAGTGTCGCTGGCGGAGTAATTGAAGCTCCCTGGCGATATTCATCGAGAGCCGTCTGCGGCGCGCGCGAGAGATAAAGCGCTTCGATCCCGGGTCGATTGAACCTACCTCCGTCAATCGCCGCACCGGCGCCGCTTACCGGAACATATGCCCATCTCGGCGTCAGGTAGCGATGGAAGACCTCGTCCGGCCCAATGCGGACGAGATTCATCCGCGCGCGCCGTTTTCCAAGTCGCGGAGATAGCTCAACACTGCTTCAAAATGCCCTTCGGCCACCAATTCGGCTGCGGTCTTGTGATCGTATTCGGCGATCGGCTCGTTTCGATACCAGTAAATTGCTTTGCTAATATCTCCGGTGAGCGTCGCCGCGGCCGTGATCGCCTTGATCATTTCGCGCATCCGGCTTTGCAGTCGCTCAGAGGCCGGATTGCGAAGCGTGTTTCGGTGAACACCCGTCAGATCGGCCAGGTTCGTCACCTGGACACCAAGCGCTTTTGAAAAGCGTTTTGGTGAAATGTAAGGTGTGCGAGGTTCCTGAAGGCTCTCCACGAAGCCCGACACCATGGCGGCCTGCGTATTCTGAGCGATTGTCATCGGTCTTCTCCGGCGCTTGTGATGACACTTGTCTGCACAATATGTGCACATCTCTTTGCATATCAAGTGCCGATTGCCTCGGTCAGCGCTCAGATCAAAGAAAGTAGCCATCAACGGCGACGGAATTCTCGCCTTCTCGAAATGCCAAATACGAAGCGTCTGCTACGTCAACCCTGTCGGCGTGAGCTTCGCCAGCTCACTACCGACAGGGATGCGCCATTAGAGCCAGGTCTAGGCCGCCCGTTTGCGCTTGCGGTCGGGCGTCACCGCCTCTTCAGCAAGCATTGCCACCGCCTGCCCAAGGCCAAGCGATTCCTGGTCGCGCGAGCCGAGCCGGCGGATGTTGACCGTCTCCTCCTCCGCCTCGCGCTTACCGCAGACGAGGATAACCGGAACCTTGGCCAGGCTGTGCTCGCGGACCTTGTAGTTGATCTTCTCGTTGCGAAGATCGGCTTCCGCCAACAGTCCGGCCGCCTTCAGCTGCGCGACGACCTTTTGCGCGTAATCGTCGGCATCTGAGGTGATCGTCGCCACCACCACCTGCAGCGGTGCGAACCACAGCGGGAAATGGCCGGAATAGTTCTCGATCAGGATGCCGAGGAAGCGCTCCATCGAACCGCAGATGGCGCGATGCACCATCACCGGCTGCTTCTTTTCCGAATCGGAGCCGATGTAGAAGGCGCCGAACCGTTCCGGCAGGTTGAAATCAACCTGCGTGGTGCCGCATTGCCAGTCGCGGCCGATAGCGTCCTTCAGCACATATTCGAACTTCGGCCCGTAGAACGTGCCCTCGCCCGGATTGACGCCCGTCTTGATCCGGTTGCCCGACCGCGCCGCGATCTTGTCGAGCACGTCCTGCAGCACGCCCTCGGCATGATCCCACATCGCGTCGGTGCCGACCCGTTTTTCGGGGCGGGTCGCCAGCTTGACGGTGATTTCGTCGAAGCCGAAATCGGCATAGGTCGACAGGATCAGGTCGTTGATCTTGATACACTCGTCGGCGAGCTGTTCCTCGGTGCAGAAGATGTGGGCATCGTCCTGGGTAAAGCCGCGCACGCGCATCAGCCCGTGCAGCGCGCCGGACGGCTCATAGCGATGCACGTTGCCAAATTCCGCAAGTTTTACCGGCAGATCGCGGTAGGACTTCAGCCCATGCTTGAAGATTTGGACGTGGCCGGGGCAGTTCATCGGCTTCAGCGCAAACACCCGGTCGTCGTCGGTGTCGTCGCCGGCAACCGTCACCTTGAACATATTGTCCCGGTACCAGCCCCAGTGGCCCGACGTCTCCCACAGGCTCTTGTCGAGAACCTGCGGCGCGTTGACCTCCTGATAGCCCTGCTCGTCGAGGCGGCGGCGCATGTAGTTGACCAGGTTCTGGAACATCCTCCAGCCCTTGGCGTGCCAGAAGACGACGCCCGGCCCCTCTTCCTGGAAATGGAACAGGTCCATCTCGCGGCCGAGCTTCCGGTGATCGCGCTTTTCGGCTTCCTCCAGCATGGTCTGATAGGCGTCGAGCTGCGCCTGATCGGCCCAGGCCGTGCCGTAGATGCGCGTTAGCATCGGGTTGTTGCTATCGCCGCGCCAGTAAGCGCCGGCCACCTTCATCAGCTTGAAAGCGTTGCCGATCTGGCCGGTCGAGGTCATATGCGGGCCGCGGCAAAGGTCGAACCAGTCGCCTTGCGCATAGATCTTGAGATCCTGATCTTCGGAAATCGCGTCGATCAGCTCGAGCTTGTAGCGCTCGCCCTTGTCGGCAAAGATTTTCTTCGCCTTCTCGCGCGACCACACCTCTTTGGTGAACGGCTTGTTGCGCGCGATGATCTCGCGCATCTTCTTCTCGATCACCGGGAAATCGTCAGGCGTGAACGGCTCATTGCGGGCAAAATCATAGTAGAACCCGTTCTCGATCACCGGACCGATGGTCACCTGCGTACCCGGCCACAATTCCTGCACGGCCTCGGCCAGCACGTGTGCTGCGTCGTGGCGGATAAGCTCCAGCGCGCGCGGGTCTTCGCGGGTGATGATCTCGATCTTGCCGGACTTGCCGAGCGGATCGGAAAGATCGCGCACCACGCCATCGATCGAGTAGGCCACGGCCTTCTTGGCCAGCGACTTCGAGATCGATTCCGCCAGGCCGGCGCCGGTCATCGCCGCTTCATAGTCGCGGACGGAGCCATCGGGAAATGTCAGGGAAACGGAATTCAGCATAAAATTCTCCTATCCAGTCCCGCAAACGAGCGCGGGTGGTGAAATGCATGTCGCCCAAAAGTGTGTAGCGGTTTTGGGGCGACCACATGCATAAAGTAAAAGCCGGATGCGTCCGGCGGCAGTCTTTTATGGGCAGATTCCCGCGTCGTAAAGGCGGGTGGTGGATCACTTAGTCTTGTTTGATGAGATTCGGCAGCTCTTTCAGGAACATCGCACGCATCTGAGGGCCCTTGGGCGTGTCCGATCGTTTCGTGTCGACCACAAGGCGGGCAAAGACGATCTTGCGGCCATCCTTTTGCGCCCAGCCGACAAACCAGCCAAGCGAGCGATTGTCCACGATCTGGTCGGCGTCGTTGCGAAGCCGGGTGGTCCCGGTCTTGCCCTGCACCGTCCAGCCACCTGCCTGGAAGGTCGGCAAGATCGCCTTGGTCATCGCGAAGGCCTTGTCCGAAACCGGCAGGTTGCGGTCAAGCAGCCGACGCAGGAAATTCACCTGTTCGACCGGCGAAATCTTGAGGGAAGAATTCACCCAGGACCGGGTGAGGCTATCATTCTTGCCGGCGTTGCCAGAAACATCCGTGTTGCCGTAGTCGAATTTCGACACGTAGCCGGCAAAGCGCTCGCTGCCGAGCCGGCGGGTGATTTCCCGCGAAAACCACAGCACCGAGTCCTTCTCCCAGATCGTCGGGTCGACGGTTTTCTGGTCCCGCTTCACCGCATTGAACTCCGGCTTGTAGTCCCATGCCGGCGTGTGCTCGTCGATTAGGATTCCCGCATCATAGCCGATCAGCGACAATGGGACCTTGAAAGTCGAGGCGGGACTGAAGCGCTGGTCGCAAACCCCTTGCCGATACAGCGTTTCGCCGCTTGCAGCATCCAGGATCAGCGTGCATTCAACGTCGTTCTGCGGCTCTGATTGAGCGCGGATCGGAAAGCCCAAAAACCAGGCCAGAAGATAGAGAACCAAGGCGAAGACGAATGGACGGCGGTCTATCTGGCGCATTTGGCAATCTCTCCTGAGGCAGGTCAGGAGCGGCTTAGCGAGGCGTCTTGTCTCGATTTTGTCTTAAATGCGCAAGATGCGGTCAAGCTTAGCAAATCGTAAAGATCTGCCCGATTGCCCACGCCCCTACCGCCATCAGTCTTCCGGGTCACGCTTTTTTCCGATCCGCCAATACCGCCAGGGCGTGAACCAGACATAACGGTCTTCCAGCACTTCCGGCACCCGGTCGATACCATGCGTGCCGAACGGTCCGCAGCGCAGCACCCTGAAAAGCCCCATCCAGCCACCCGCCCACAGGCCGTGGCGGGCGATCGCTTCATGCGCGTATTCGGAGCAGGTTGGCAGGTGCCGGCACGAATTGCCGACAAAACCGGACAGCGTCAGTTGGTAAAAACGCACGAGCGATGTGCCCAGCAGGCGGCCGGGCGTCTTGCGCCACGGGCCGGGCCAGTTGCGCCCGCGCTGGAGCGACCTGGCGACATGCGCATGCCCATGTTGGTCGCGCACCGCATTCTCCGCATCGCGTTTCCTTGCACGATAGATGTGGACTTCGACCAGAGAACGCAATCCCCTTCTGATCACCGCCCTGTTGTCCGCCTCAGGCGCTTGGACGGCGGGCGGGATACCGATCGGCCAAGATATGCAGCGAGCAGCCGCGCTCTCTTCGCAGCGTCCGGCATATGGCGGCCTCGCGCCACGCGCTTGAAATGTCGCGACCCGGATGACATCGCCAAAAATGCTCAGAAACTGGATCATGGCCTCATCTCCTTTGAGTGTCGATTTGACCCCTGCTGGCCTTCATGCTCAAACGAGTATAGTTTCCACCTCGGATAACTTGAGATTATGCAAATGAAGCGCGGGCGCCTTCCCCTGACAGCATTGAGGAGTTTCGAAGCCGCCGGCAGGCAGCTGAGCTTCAGCCGGGCGGCCGACGAACTCTTTGTATCCCAAGCGGCGATCAGCCGTCAGATCCGCGAACTCGAGCTGTTCCTGCGCCAGCCCTTGTTCGTGCGCCACCATCGCCGCGTCGAGCTTACCGACACCGGCCGGCGCTTGCTCGATCAACTCGTCAGAAGTTTCGACGCAATCGATGGGCTGCTTTCGGAAATGATGGCGACGCCGGCCCAATCCGTGGTCTGCGTCAGCGTCGAGCCTTCGCTTGCCGCATCCTGGCTTGTGCCGCGGCTCAATCGATTTCGCGAGCTGCGGCCGGATATCGACATTTCCCTCGACGTCGACCCGCGCCTGATCGAGTTCCGCAGCGATCAGGCCGAACTCGCTCTGCGCTTCAGCGCCCACAGCACGTCATGGCCGCGCAGCGAGGCGGAATGCCTTGCTTCGGTCATCTATTCGCCTGTGCTGTCGCCGGCTCTTTCCGCGGCCGGTCCGGCACTGGAAAGCCCGGCCGACCTGCGGCGCTACACCTTGCTGCATGAAGAAAATCGGCAGAGCTGGGCTCGCTGGTTCGAGGCAGCAGGCGTAGCCGCGGATGAGATGCGGGAGCGTGGCCCGTTGCTGGCGGACGCGTCGCTGTCGGAAGCAGGCCGCCATGCTGGGGCACGGCGTGGCGCTGGCTGACCTTCTGCTGGCCAAGGAGGAACTGGCGACCGGTGCGTTGATCAAGCCATTCGGCACCGACATAGTTTGCGGCGCCTATTGGCTGGTTGCCAGGAGCCTGCGCAACCTATCCGAACCGGCTGCGGCGTTCGCCGAATGGGTCCGGGTCGAATTTGCCGAAAGCAAGCGTTCTCTGGAAGGTATTTAAGCTGCCTGTTCGGCGCGCTTCTTCTCGATCTGGCCGATCGCGTCGACCACGGCATCGAAGGTCAGCATGGTCGAGGCGTGGCGGGCCTTATAGTCGCGCACCGGTTCGAGATATCTCAGGTCGGCGAAGCGGCCTTCCGGCGGCGCGCCGTTTTCCTTCAGCATCTTCAGCATCGTCTCGCGAACGCTGCGCAATTCATCCGCGCTGGCGCCGACGACATGCTGCGCCATGATCGAGGACGACGCCTGGCCAAGCGCGCAGGCTTTAACGTCATGGGCGAAATCGGTGACGACGCCGTCATCCATCTTCAGATCGACGGTCACGGTCGAGCCGCACAGCTTGGAATGCGCGCGCGCGGTTGCGTCGGGATGGTCGAGCCGGCCGATCCGCGCGATATTCCCGGCAAATCCCAGAATTTTCGCATTGTAGACATCGTCGATCATATTTTTCCAATCCGTCGCCGCCGAGCGAACAGCGATTGCCGCTGACGGTCTTCCTTTCGCTCGGCACAATCATATATAATGCTGGTAGTCGGGTATGGACAAGGCAACCAACAACCTCGTCCGTGCTCAAATCAAGTTCACGCCGCTTACGGGCTGGAAACAGGGCACGTTTCTAACACCCGAAAGGTCGTGGTCCGTTCAACTCGTTCCTCCTGAGAGAGGAACTACGGGAGACGCCTTTATGGATGCCGTCATCAAGAAATTCATGCCCCCCTCCGCCTATCTGGAAAAGCCGGTCACCGACCGGCCGAGCGAAGCCGAAGCCGAGGCCGCGGTTCGCACGCTGTTGCGCTGGGCCGGCGACAATCCGGACCGGGAGGGCCTCGTCGACACGCCAAAGCGTGTGGTGAAGGCCTATCGCGAAATGTTCGGCGGCTACGACAAGTGCCCGGCCGAGGAACTCGGCCGCACCTTCGAGGAAGTCGCCGGCTATGACGACCTTGTCCTCGTCAAGGATATAACGTTCCATTCGCATTGCGAGCACCACATGGTGCCGATCATCGGCAAGGCGCATGTCGGCTATTTGCCGGACGGCAAGGTTGTCGGCCTGTCCAAGATCGCGCGCGTCGTCGATATCTTCGCCCAGCGCCTGCAGACCCAGGAAGCCATGACCGCACAGATCGCCGGCGTCATCCAGGATGTGCTCAATCCGCGCGGCGTCGCCGTCATGCTCGAAGCCGAGCATATGTGCATGGCCATGCGCGGCATCCGCAAGGAGGGCTCCACGACGCTGACCTCGACCTTCACCGGTGTCTTCAAGGACACGCCCGAGGAACAGGTCCGTTTCGTCACCATGGTGCGTGGCGGCAGGGGCTGAAGACCCCCGCGGTCGCTAGCCATGATACCGAAAAGTGGGAACCGGTTCTCGGACAGGATCATGGCCAAACAACAAGACAGAGCCTCGCCCATTCCGATCCTATCGGAATGGGCGAGGCTCTGAACAAGGACCGGCGATGTCGGCAGTGGAATTTCCGAAAGCTCCATCAGACAAGAAGGCACTGGAAGAAAGCACGGTCTTTTCGCCGCGCTTCGATGCCAGCGGCCTCGTCACCGTCGTCGTTACGGATGCCGAAGACGGAATGCTGCTGATGGTCGCGCATATGAACACCGAAGCGCTGGCGCTGACGCTGGAAACCGGCATCGCTCATTACTGGTCGCGCGCGCGCAGCGCTCTGTGGAAGAAGGGCGAAACGTCCGGGAACGTCCAGACCGTCGTCGAGATGCTCACGGATTGTGACCAGGATGCCATATGGTTGCGCGTCAAAGTGATGGGCCACGACGCAACCTGCCACACCGGCCGGCGTTCTTGCTTCTATCGGACGGTGGGACTGATCGACGGCAAGGGGACGCTTGCCAGCGACGGCAGCAAGCCGCTGTTCGATGCGGAAGAAATGTATCGAAAGCCCCGTGAACCATCCAAATGAACCATTCGCCGAATTGCAACCACGTATATTCATGATTTCGATACTGCCAGCCTCTATGTTGGCAGTCGGACAAGGGAGATTGTGATGCTCGAATGGGCGTCATCGCGCAACCGACTGGACGTTCGAGAGGCCAATGGCCTGTCATCGTCCGCCGGCGCATCCGAAACGAACCCCGCCAAGAAAACAGGCATTTCGCTGGCATTGGGCGGCGGCTGCGCGCGCGGCTGGGCTCATATCGGCGTGCTGCGCGCGCTTGACGAAGCCGGCATCGAAGTGTCGATGATCGCCGGCACCTCGATCGGCGCGCTGGTCGGCGGCTGCTATCTTGCCGGCAAGCTGGATGAGCTGGAAGAATTCGCCAGAAGCCTGACCAAGCGGCGCATTTTTGGTCTTCTCGATCTCAATCTGCGCGGCAGCGGCCTGTTCGGCGGCATGAAGCTCGACGCACGGCTGCGCGAGCATATGGCCGGCATCCGGTTCGAGGATCTGCCCAAGCCTTTCGTCTGCGTCACCTCGGAGATCCGCACCGGCCATGAAATCTGGCTGTCGGGCGGCTCGCTGATCACCGCCATGCGCGCCTCCTATGCACTGCCCGGTGTGTTCGAACCGGTCACTTGCAACGGCCGCGTGCTGGTCGACGGCGCGCTGGTCAATCCGGTTCCGGTCTCGGTCTGCCGCGCCTACGAGCAGCCGCTCGTGGTCGCGGTGAACCTTCACTACGATCTGTTCGGCCGCGCCGCCGTCATCAAGCACAGCGCCGGCGAACTGGTCGTCGAAAAGGATGCGCCAAGGCCCGGCCTGTTTGACGCAGCGCACCAGTACCAAACACGGCTCGGCATCACCGGCGTCATGGTCGAGGCGTTCAACATCATCCAGGACCGCATTTCGCGTGCACGACTTGCCGGCGACCCGCCCGATATGTCGCTGCAGCCTAAGCTCAGCCATATCGGCCTGACCGAATTCCACCGCGCCGACGAGGCGATCCGCATCGGCTATCAGGTTACGATGGCACAGATCAGCGAGTTGACCCGGCTGCAGACGGTTCTGGCCTAGCTCGTCGGCATAGGTGTTTGGCAGGTTGCAGGCTGTTGGCAGGCAGGATTTTCGCCGTTCGTCTGGGTCGACTATCGCCGACATTGGAGATTGGCCGAAGCCTTCCCAACTTCGTCATCCCAGGGCGAAGCAGGAGCGAAGCTCCGTCGCGGAGACCCTGGGATCCATGCCGTAACGCTAGTCAAAGAGTACAGCGGAGCAGAATTCTGCGCAGTGGCGGCGTTCCAATGTCATGGCATGGATCCTGGGGTCTGCGCCGCGTCGCTTCGCTCCTTGCTCCGCCCCAGGATGACGAAGCGATGGGCGTTTCGGCTAATCTCCAAGGCATGCGATCGCCAATACAAGCACGTCCGGCCTGTCAAAACTTCTGCGCTAAGGACCTAAGTCGGCTCACAACGCTCAGGCGCGTGCCGCATCGACGATGCGGAACTGCACCGTGCGGTTGCCGTTCCAGTGATTGCCCGACAGCGAACCGGCGACATGCACCGGCTTGCCCCTGTTCTTGAACAAGAATTCGCCGAGCGCCGTATCGACGGCGCGAAAGGCGATCGCCTGGATGCGGCCGCCGCTTTCCGACTGCAACTCGGCGCGGATGTGATTGGTGCCGACCGGCCTTGCATCGGCAAGGCGATGGCGCGGCAGCGCGAAGATCGGCGCGACATGCCCGGCGCCGAACGGGCCGGCTTTCTCCAGTGCATCGAGCAGGCCGAGCGTCGCGCCCTCGGCGGCCAGCGCGCCGTCGATCGCCAGGCTTTCCTCGCCTTGCAGCCGGAACACGTCGGCCGCCGCTCGTTCCTCGAAGAAGGCCCGGAGCGCGCCAAGTTTCGCCCGCTCCACAGTGATGCCGGCCGCCATGCCATGGCCGCCGCCTTTGACAATCAGCCCGGCAATGGCCGCCTCGCGCACCAACCGGCCAAGGTCGAAGCCCGACACCGAACGGCCTGAGCCCGTGCCGACGCCGTTGGCGTTGAA
This sequence comes from Mesorhizobium sp. M6A.T.Ce.TU.016.01.1.1, assembly GCF_003997065.1. NCBI lineage: Bacteria > Pseudomonadati > Pseudomonadota > Alphaproteobacteria > Hyphomicrobiales > Phyllobacteriaceae > Mesorhizobium > Mesorhizobium sp. M6A.T.Ce.TU.016.01.1.1. Next base: position 50,071 of record NZ_RZTJ01000024.1, read on the forward strand.
TGCGATGGCGAAAGCGGGCCGGCGCGCATGGTCCTTGAGCCGCGAGGCCAGCAGGCCGACGATGCCCGGATGCCAATTGGAGCTGGCGGTGACGACGATGGCCGGTCCATTGCCGCCGGCAAGCTCGGCATCGGCCTCCACCCGTGCCGCGGCCAGCATTTCCAGCTCCATCTGCTGCCGTTCCTGATTGAGCCGGTCCAGCGTCTCCGCAATGGTGCGGGCCTCGACGGGATCGTCGGTCGCGAGCAGGCGGCTGCCGAGCGCTGCATCGCCGATGCGCCCGCCGGCATTGATGCGCGGGCCGATCAGATAGGCCAGATGGAAGGTGCTGACCGGCTCGCCGATGCGCGAGACCCGCGCCAGCGCCGCCAGTCCTTCGTTCCTTTGCTGGCGTGCCATCTGCAGCCCTTTGACCACGAAAGCGCGGTTGACGCCGGTCAGCGGCACCACGTCGCAAACGGTCGCCAGCGCCACGAGGTCGAGCAAGCCAAGCAGGTCCGGCGGTGCGGCATCCGGCAGCCGGTCGCGCAGGATCTTCGCCGTCTGCACCAGAGCCAGGAAGACGACGCCGGCGGCACAAAGATGGCCCTGCCCCGAAAGGTCGTCCTCGCGATTGGGATTGACAACCGCTACCGCCGCCGGCAACGGGCCGCCTAGCTGGTGATGGTCGAGCACTACGACATCGGCGCCGGCAGCCTTCGCCGCGTCGATGGAAACGGCGCTATTGGTGCCGCAATCGACGGTGACGATCAGCGTCGCGCCGCGCGAGACGAGCTCGCGCATGGCTTCCGGATTGGGGCCGTACCCCTCGAAGATGCGGTCCGGGATGTAGATCTCCGATGGCACCGAGAAATGTGTGAGAAACCGCTTGAGCAGCGCCGAGGAGGCCGCGCCATCGACATCGTAATCGCCGAAGATCGCCACCCTTTCCCTTGCAACGATTGCCGCGGCGATCCGGGCGGCGGCCTTGTCCATGTCGGTCAGCGACGCCGGGTTCGGCAAAAGGTCGCGGATGGTCGGATCAAGGAACCGCTCGGTCTGCTCGGCGGTCACGCCGCGTCCGGCAAGGACGCGCGCGACGATGTCCGGCACGCCATAGCCTTGCGCTATGGCAAGCGCGGTCATGTCCTGCCGCTCGGTCAGCCGGTGTTCCCAGGAAACACCAGTGGCCGACTGCCTTACATCGAGGAAGATACGGTTTTCGCCCGTCATGCGACGCGCCGTCTGCGGATTGTCATTTCTCACAATATGCGACGGCTAGCCGAGTCGGGAATCAAAACTTTTCCAGATCCTGGTGCCTTGCTTTGATCTCGCGCACGGTTCGTGACGACGAGCGCAGCACGATCGTATGCGTGGTGATGGAATTGCGGCCGAACTTGACGCCGGCCAGCATGTTGCCGTCGGTCACGCCGGTTGCGGCGAACAGCACATCGCCGCGCGCCATGTCTTGTGTGCGATAAACCCGCTTCGGGTCGGAAATGCCCATCTTGGCCGCGCGCTCCACCTTTTGCGGCGTGTCGAGGATCAGCCTTCCCAGAATCTGGCCGCCGGTGCAGCGCAACGCTGCCGCTGCCAGAACGCCCTCCGGCGCGCCGCCGGTGCCGAGATAGATGTCGATGCCGGTTTCATCCGGATCGGTGGTATGGATGACGCCGGCGACGTCACCATCGCCGATCAGCCGGATCGCAGCGCCCGTGGCGCGCACCGCTTCGATCAGCGCGCCATGGCGCGGCCGGTCGAGGATGCAGGCGGTGATCTCCGACACCGCCACGGCCTTGGCCCTGGCCAGGCTCGCGATGTTTTCGGCCGGCGAGGCATCGATGTCGATGACACCGTCCGCATATCCCGGGCCAACGGCGATCTTGTCCATATAGACGTCGGGCGCGAACAGGAGGCTGCCCTTTTCCGCAATGGCAATGACGGCCAGCGCATTGGGCAGGTTCTTGGCGCAGATCGTCGTGCCTTCGAGCGGATCCAGCGCGATATCGACCGCCGGGCCTTTGCCGGAGCCGACCTCTTCGCCGATGTAGAGCATCGGGGCCTCGTCGCGCTCGCCCTCGCCGATCACCACCGTGCCGTTGATGGCGAGACGGTTGAGCTCCTCGCGCATCGCGTCGACTGCGGCCTGGTCGGCGGCCTTTTCGTCGCCGCGTCCGCGCAGCCTGGCCGCCGCAACCGCGGCGCGTTCGGTGACACGCACCAGTTCCATGGTGAGTATCCGGTCAAGGCCGGCGACGATGTTCTGGGCAACGTTCATCGGTGGACAATCCTCGTTGGTGCATTGCCTCCCGCCAGAGGCGCGCTGGTTGTGTCAAAGCTCCATGACAACAGCAAGACCTGAGCGGGTCTTTTTTGAAAACACAACGATATCAATCGATTGAAAGGAAAGCGTAAATCTCTACTCTGCCCGCTCGATGCGAATGACTTGAGGCTTGTCGGTCAGATGGTCGTCCTTAGTTATGCCTTCGACGGCCTTGCGCACCGCAGCTTCTGTCGTCTCGTGGGTGACGAGGATGACCGTCTTCTGCAAAGCGGTATCCGGCCCGGCGGCGTGCTGCACGATCGATTCCAGCGAAATGTCGTTGTCGGCCATGCGCTTGGCGATGGCGGCAAAGACGCCGATGCGGTCATGCACGGTCAGCCGGATGAAATAGCCGCCGGCATGGCTGCGCATCTGCGCCTTCTTGTAAGGTCGCAATTCCTTCGCCGGCCGGCCGAAGACCGGACCGTGCTGGAAACCGGGCCGGCTCTTGGCGATGTCGGCAATGTCGCCGACCACTGCCGATGCGGTGGCATTGCCGCCGGCACCGGGACCGGAGAGCAAAAGCTCGCCAAGGATGTCGGTTTCGATGGCCACCGCATTGGTGACGCCGTGCACCTGCGCGATGACCGAGGCTGTCGGCACCATGGTCGGGTGCACGCGCTGTTCGATACCGCTTTCCGTGCGCTGGGCGACGCCGAGCAGTTTTATCCGGTAGCCGAGATCGCCGGCCGCTCGGATGTCGGCCTGGCTGATGTTGGAAATGCCTTCCATGTAGATGTCGTTGGCGGCAATCCTCGTGCCGAAGGCAAGGCTGGTCAGGATCGACAGCTTGTGCGCGGTGTCGTGGCCCTCGATGTCGAAGGTCGGGTCGGCCTCGGCATAGCCCAGCCGTTGCGCGTCCTTCAGGCAGGCGTCGAACGACAGGCCCTCGGCTTCCATGCGGGTCAGGATATAGTTGCAGGTGCCGTTGAGGATGCCGAAGACACGGGTTACCGAATTGCCGGCCATCGCCTCGCGCATCGTCTTGATGACCGGAATGCCGCCCGCCACCGCCGCCTCGTAATTGAGCAGCACGCCCCTCTTCTCAGCGATCTCGGCCAGCGCCACGCCATGCTTGGCGAGCAGCGCCTTATTGGCGGTGACGACGTGGCGGCCGGCTTCAAGCGCCGCTTTCACGGAAGAGCGCGACGGCCCCTCGTCGCCGCCGATCAGCTCGACGAGGACATCGATGTCGGCGGTCTGCGCCATTCCTACCGGATCGTCGAACCACTTGGCCGCGCCAAGATCGACGCCGCGGTCGCGTTTGCGATCGCGGGCCGAAACGGCTGCCACAACGACCTCGCGGCCGCATTGCCGCGTCAGTTCCGCCGCCTTGTCGCGCAGCACGCGCGCCACCGCCGCGCCGACGGTGCCGAGACCGGCAATTCCAACACGCAACGCTTCAGCCATGTCCGGCGACGCCCCTCAAGGATTTGGTCGATGTGATATCGGGCAACTCAACGATGCGCGGCGAGCGGCACCACATTGTTGGGCTGCTTGGCGCTGGACGCCAGGAAACGCTTGATGTTGCGCGCCGCCTGCCGGATCCGGTGCTCGTTCTCGACCAGCGCGATGCGCACATGGTCGTCGCCGTGCTCGCCGAAGCCGACGCCCGGCGCCACCGCCACGTCGGCGTGCTCGATCAGAAGCTTGGAGAACTCGAGCGAGCCAAGATGCTTGAACGGCTCCGGTATCGGCGCCCAGGCAAACATCGACGCCGCCGGCGCGGGAACAGTCCAGCCGGCGCGGCTGAAGGCGTCGACCATCACGTCGCGGCGCTTATGGTAGATGTCGCGCACTTCGGCGATGTCGGCGCCATCGCCGTTGAGCGCGTGCGCGGCCGCCACCTGGATCGGCGTGAAGGCGCCATAGTCGAGGTAGGACTTGACCCTGGTCAGCGCCGAGATCAGCCGCTCGTTGCCCACGGCAAAACCCATGCGCCAGCCCGGCATGGAAAAGGTCTTCGACATCGAGGTGAACTCGACCGCCACGTCGATCGCACCCGGCACCTGCAGCACCGAGGGCGGCGGATTGCCGTCGAAATAGATTTCCGAATAGGCAAGGTCCGACAGGATGATGATGTCGTTCTTCTTGGCGAAGGCCACCACGTCCTTGTAGAAATCGAGCGAGGCGACCTGCGCCGTCGGGTTCGACGGGTAATTGAGGATCAACGCCAGCGGCTTCGGGATCGAATGGCGGATGCCGCGCTCCAGCGCCGGAATGAAGCCATCGTCCGGCTCCACTTGCAACGAGCGGATGACGCCGCCCGACATGATGAAACCGAAAGCGTGGATCGGATAGGTCGGGTTGGGGCACAGGATCACGTCGCCGGGCGCGGTGATCGCCTGCGCCATGTTGGCAAAACCTTCCTTCGAGCCCAGCGTCGCCACCACTTGCGTGTCCGGGTCGAGTTTCACGCCGAAACGGCGGGCATAGTAGTTGGCCTGGGCGCGGCGCAGGCCGGGAATGCCGCGCGACGACGAATAACGATGCGTGCGCGGATCGCGCACGACCTCGCACAATTTGTCGACGATGGCCTTGGGCGTCGGCAGGTCCGGATTGCCCATGCCAAGGTCGATGATGTCGGCGCCGCGCGAGCGGGCACTGGCCTTCAGCCGGTTGACCTGCTCGAAGACATAGGGCGGAAGCCGGCGGACCTTGTGAAATTCTTCCATATCAATTCCAGAGGTGGGTCAATTCCAGAGGTGGTTTTCGGTCGCGCGATATAACCCTATTTGCAGGTAGGGTCGAGGGCGGGATCGCATTTGGCTTCGATCTGCTTCAGTGCATCGGCGCCGTGCTGCTTTGCCAGCGCGTTCAGCGTCGCCGGGTTCGTCACCCTGACAGCGCCGCCTTTCGAGCCTTGGGTCTGCTCGTCGGCCTTCAACTGGGCGAGCTTGGCGTTCTTTTCCGCGTCGGTGAACTGCTCCGCCGCCACCTTCGGCGGAATATTCAGGTTCGGATAGGTGCCGGTATCCTTCGGCCCGTCGGTAGCCGAGACCGGCGTGGCGCCTTCGATGTTGGTGCTCGAACAGCCGGCGATCGCCAGCAAAACGACCGCCGCGCCCATGCGGCAAAAACGACCAGTGCCAGAAAAACCGGTTTCGCCAATATTAATCGTCATATTGTTTCCTTAGGCAGCCGAGGTAGAGCGCATTGGACCCTGTCGGATGTCCCATGATAATATGTCAAGAAAACGCTTCGGGAGGAACCCCGCGAACCATGTCCAAAACACCCGATTCGGGCAAAGCGGAAGATGACCAGCCTTCGACCGTCGAGCAATATCTGGTGAAGGACCCGGAACGCTTCGCCTTGAACATGGCGCGCATGATCGAGCAGGCCGGCAAGGCGGCTTCCGCATGGGCCGAGCCGCGGGAAAAAGGCGACGTGCGCGATCATGTCGCCGAGCCGTTCGTCGACATGGTGAAAACCTTCTCCAAGCTCAGCGAATACTGGCTTTCCGACCCGCAGCGCGCGCTGGAGGCGCAGACGCGGCTGTTCTCCGGCTATATGACCGTCTGGGCCAACTCCATCCAGCGCATCAGCGCCGGCAGCGAAGATGCCGACGACGCGGTCAAGCCCGAGCGCGGCGACAAGCGTTTCCAAGACCCCGAATGGGCCCGCAACGCTTTCTTCGATTTTCTCAAGCAGGCTTATCTCGTCACCTCGCGCTGGGCGTCCGAGCTGGTCGAGCACGCCGATGGCCTGGACGAGCACACCCGCCACAAGGCCAGCTTCTACGTCAAGCAGGTGTCCAACGCCATCTCGCCGTCGAATTTCATCCTGACCAACCCGGAACTGTTTCGCGAGACAATCGCCTCGAATGGCGAAAACCTGGTGCGCGGCATGAGGATGCTGGCGGAGGACATTGTAGCCGGCAAGGGCGACCTGAAACTGAGGCAGGCCGATTATTCGCCCTTCGAGATCGGCAAGAACCTGGCCACGACACCCGGCAAGGTGGTGGGTCGCAGCGACGTCGCCGAGATCCTGCAATACGATCCGGCGACCGAGACCGTGCTCAAGCGGCCGCTGCTGATCTGCCCGCCATGGATCAACAAATTCTACATTCTCGATCTCAACCCGCAAAAATCCTTCATCCGCTGGGCGGTCGAGCAAGGCCACACCGTTTTCGTCATCTCCTGGATCAATCCGGACGAGCGGCACGGCACCAAGAGCTGGGAGGCCTATATCCGAGAGGGCCTGCAATACGGCCTGGACACGATCGAGAAGGCCACCGGCGAAAAGGACGTCAACGCCGTCGGCTACTGCGTCGGCGGCACGCTTATGGCGGCGGCCCTGGCGCTGATGGCGCAGGAAGGCGACCACCGCATCAAATCGGCCACCTTCTTCACCACCCAGGTCGATTTCACCTATGCCGGCGACCTGAAAGTGTTCGTCGACGAGGAGCAGGTCGCGGCCGTCGAAAAGGCGATGAACGAGAAGGGCTATCTCGACGGCACCAAGATGGCGACGGCCTTCAACATGCTGCGCTCGGGCGACCTGATCTGGCCCTATGTCGTCAACAACTACATGCGCGGCAAGGATCCGCTGCCCTTCGACCTGCTCTACTGGAACGCCGATTCGACCCGCATGGGCGCAGCCAACCATTCCTTCTACCTGCGCAATTGCTATCTCGAGAACAGACTTTCGCAAGGCATGATGGAACTGGCGGGCCGCGTGGTATCGCTGGGTGACATCACCATCCCGGTCTACAACCTCGCCTCGAAGGAAGATCACATCGCGCCGGCGCTTTCGGTATTCCTCGGCTCGAAGTATTTCGGCGGAGAGGTCGACTACGTCATGGCCGCCTCCGGCCACATCGCCGGCGTCGTCAATCCGCCGGCGGCGCAGAAGTATCACTACTGGACCGGCGGCAAGCCGGCGGGCGACTTCGACCAGTGGGTCGCCAACGCCACCGACCATCCCGGCTCCTGGTGGCCGCACTGGCAACGCTGGATCGAGGCCAGGGACAACACCCGCGTGCCGGCCCGCAAACCCGGCAAGCGCATGAAAACCCTGGGCGATGCGCCAGGCACCTATGTCAAGGTGCGTGTGTAACCTTCTGTAATGTGTGGTGAGTTGACGCGCCGGTAAAAGAGGACGAAATGGTGTCGTCAACCCTTAACTAGCCCCGATTCCTCTCTAGCCGTCGAAATACTCTGGGGCTTGCGGATTTGACACAGGTCTCGTTTCCGTTCGGGGACAAGGAATTATTTCGGCGAGACGTTGCGACGCCGCGCCAATGCCGTACCGGCCGGACATCGAGGGGGAATTTTGTTTTGAAATCAGCAGGATCGCGCCTCGCGAAGGGAGAACGCCGCACCATTGCCGCCGCGCTTTTCTCCGTGCTCCTGGCGTCCTGCACCTCGGCCGGCGACCCGTCCCTGTCGGTCGGCATGCCGGGGTACAACGCCTCCGCTACGGACATCGGCACCGCCCCCGGCGCCCAACAGGTCGCCGCCGATTCGTCGTCGCAGATCACGACTTCACAGATGACGATGACCGCCGAGGGCGATGCAAGCCTTCCCGAGCAGGTCGCTTATGTGCCGATGGCGAAGCCGGGCACCCAGGCGGGCGCCAAGTCCGATGCCGGCTTCCCGGTCACGGCTCCTGCGGGTGCCGAAGCGACTGCGGGCCAGACGCCGCAGCCACAGGAACAGTCCGCGCAGACGGTTGAGCAGGTCGACGCTGCTACGCAGAAGACACAAACAGCCGATGCCGGCACGGCCGCGCCGAAGTCCAAGGCCGAGGCCTCCGCGCCGGCGGTGAGCAATCCGGTCTATGTGACCGCCGGAGAGCCGCAACCGCAGGCCTATGCGCCGAAGAAGAAGGGGTTCCTCGCCTCTTTGTTCAGCGCCACGCCCGCCTCGGCGGCCCCGCAGGCCAACAACAGGTCGGGCGAGCAACCGGCGACCGCTCAGCTCAAGACGGAGGCGGCAAAACCGACCATCACTTTGGCCTCGGCCAAATCGGCTGAAAAGCCGGTGCAACTGGCCTCGATCGGCGATACCAGCCATTTCACCGACGACGCGCTGCCCGGCGTGCGCAAGACCGCACTCTTCGAGATCAAGCGCAAATCTGGCCTCGACGACGAGAGCGACGTCGATCTCAACGAGGATGAAGGCGGAGCCTATCAAGTGGCATCCGCTGCCGGCCTTGCCCGGCTGGCGCCCAACGGCCTTTTGAAGCAGACCGAGAATGTCGACGTTGCCTGCCTGAAGCCTTCGCTGGTCCGCGTGCTGAAGACGATCGAGGGTCACTACGGCAAGAAGATGATCGTCACCTCCGGCTACCGCGATCCGGCCCGCAACCGCCGCGCCAACGGTGCCAAGAATTCGCTGCACATGTATTGCGCCGCCGCCGACATCCAGGTTCCAGGCGTCTCGAAAGCGCAACTGGCAAGCTATGTCCGCAACATGCCCGGGCGCGGCGGCGTCGGCACCTACTGCCATACCGAATCCGTTCACATCGACGTCGGCCCCGAGCGCGACTGGAACTGGCGCTGCCGCCGCCGGCGGTAAGCTGGTTCTTCCTCTCGTTTTTGCAACATCCGCAGTGTGCCGCCCGAGGACGGCATGCGATGGCGCGTGGAACCGGGCCAAATCGCCGAAAACGCGCGGTTTTGCGGTCACTGAAAAAAGTTGTCGCAGGCGGCGGCAGACGGGTTGCCGGTTTGGTGCAACGCAACTATAAGCGCTCACATCTGAGCGCGCCCATCGTCTAGCGGTCAGGACACCGCCCTTTCACGGCGGTAACAGGGGTTCGATTCCCCTTGGGCGTACCAGACAAATCAAGCACTTTAAGCCTCTTCGGCCCGATTTCATCGAATATCCACCGAATAAACCCCCGCGAATTTCAGCGAACAGATTCGGCGTGAGCCGGAATCCGCCTTGTTGCTTTCCAAGGGTTCCCTGCCACTATCGGCAGGTCCGCGCGACATGGCCGCGACATGGGAGGGGCACTCGAATGGCCGACTACCGGGAGATTTCGCAGGAGTATGCGAAGAGCGCTATCGGCGCAGCGATGTTGATCAATGCCGGCGCGTCGGTCGCCGTTCTAAGCCAAGTGGCCGAGCTCTATAAGCTTGACCTGCTGAGTTCCGTTGTCTGGTCAGTCATGGCTTGGACCGTCGGCGTGGTCCTGGCAGCCCTCGCCTGGCCGACCGCCTTTCTGTCTTCGAGATTTGTGGACAAAAGCGAGAGAGACCAAGGCATGGAGCGAGCTTACCTAGAGGTATCAAATCGGTGGATGGCCGTTGGCCTAATCTTGGTCTTTGCCTCTATTCTTTGCTTCGCAGGAGGTGCGGCCTACATGGTGGCCCAATCTTCGTTTATATCGGAACATCCGCCGATTCCGGCCGCCTCGCCGTGAAAAAAGCCCGCGACCGTGAGGAAGCGCAAGCGCGCCGATGACAACCCGACCCGCCAACAGAAGATGGCCACAGGATATCGGTTTTTTCTTTTCGATAGCCTGCTTTTCGGCCGGCGTGGTGTGTACCTTTGTCCTCCGGAATCATGACGAGCCTTCTGACTCAAGCGTGGTTTGCACGATATTCCTGCTCATCAGGGTCTTTTTTACCCGCTACGGTCGGGCCAAATTCGAGGACCATTTCAGGGGTTTCAAAGAGGCCGGCTGGACGGAGGAGATGATCATCCAGGTTGGGCGCGCTCAAGCAGCGATCGCTGGAATTGTTTCACTGGTCTGCTTGATGACCATAGTCAAAAATTACCTCGTTCAGTAAGGCTTCTTCGGCCCGGCCTCTCGGAACTCGAATGCTGCTGGACCCATGGCAATGGGTTTTCCGTAGAGATTGGAAAGAATTTCCTGCCTGGCACATATTTGAAAAGCCCGCCACCTGAGGCAGCGGGCATTCCGATCAGACTTCGCGGAATAATGGTGGACCTGAGACGTTGTCGATAGAGAACACCCTACCAAAGGAGGTTATCGATATGCGCCTTTTCGTCCTGTTTTCGGTATTACTTTTGACTGCCTGCATGACAGCACCACGCGGCGCGGCTCCACCCGCACCGCCAACCGCGTCTACATCGAGCGGGAGCAATAGTGGCAGTGCCGGCGGTACTGGCGGTGGCGGCTACTAAAGACGCGAGCGACACTCAGTTTTGGAAATCGCAGAGAACGTTAATCGCGACGAACTGACCGCCCCAGCAAAAAAAGCCCGCCACCACCGGAGGCAGCGGGCTGTGGCCCTCATTTGAGCGTGATTAGATCCAGCGGTCCCGGCGCTGGCCGCCAGCCAGAAGAACAAGGCCCAACAGCAAGCCTACAGCCGCGCCCAGCATGAAGGCTGACGAAACCGTGCCAGGATTTTCTTGAACGACACCGGAAGCAGTAGACGCCCTATTGCGAAGTGCTTGCGTTGTCCGAGACACGCTATCGGCCGCGCCCTCATACCAACCAGTGGCTTCCTCGACCACCTCTTCAGCGCGCTCCGCGAGCGTCCGATTGATCTTGTTGATCTCGCGCTTCAGCTGCGCAACTTGCTTCTCCAAGGCTTCCTGAGCTTCGCGCTGCGTCTCCGTCGGTGTTGCGGCTTCGTTTGGGTCGTCGGCCATTGTGATCTCCCCTTTTGGTGGGGCTCAACGGACGCCGCGGCGTAAGGTTCCTCATCGAAAAAAACCCGCCACCGTGAGGCAGCGGGCTAAATCTTCTGCAAATTTGCGATAGATCAAATTATCTGGGGATCGTCCCATGTCGCATACCGCGGATGGCGCCGCGGTTCACCGAACACACGGCCAAGGATGCGGAAGCAGGATTTATCTCTGTTCATCATTCTGTATGAAGTCGCCATCCCGCCTATAAGCAACTTCTCGTCCTCGCTCCCTTCGGTCGCAAAACGCCCGCCGCAATCCCGGCCGGCGTTGGGGGGTATACCATCTCATTGCATGAGGATTGCCGCCCGCCCACATCGCGACGACAATGCAGCCGAGAAAGCGAAACAGACGGCAGCGCGTAGGTCTTCCGCGATCACGGAAGTTACATGAGTCGCCAAGGTCGGTACTTTCCAACGGCGGACCCCAATCCGCCCGGCCGGCGCCCTACAGGCAATCTACCCCAACGCCCCCCACAGTGGCGCCGGCCACTTTCAGCCCCCTCGTTCGAAAGTTGGCTTCCAATCGCGATTGCGCGCCCGCTGCTGGCCTTCGTAATCAGGAATGCATGTGAAGAACACCTGCCGGCGGTCACGGCCGGCAGCCTTGCAATTTGACCAGACAAAGAGCCCGGCTAGGTCGTCATGCATCGAGCCCTGGTCACGGCCGAGCCTGTCAATCAGCGCCTGGATGTCGAAGCGCTATGATTAGCTCTCACTAATATGCTATACGCAAAATGGTGAGGGGCTAGTTCCATGAGACAGCTAGGACACATTGCATTGGCGTGGCTTGTGTTGCCCGGCGATGCAGATGCCCATGATTGGTATACGGGCAAGACTGATCCCGTTCTTTACTATGACTGCTGCGGAAACAAGGATTGCCACCCGATCGATTCCAACGACGTCAGGATGACTAAAGACGGCTATTTCGTCAGGCTGCCGCGCCCCGCTTACTTGAATGAAACCCAGGAAGCGGAGTTGTTTATCCCCAGAGAGCGTGTCCAGACCTCGCCTGATGATCGATACCATATATGCGAACGACTAATGACGTTCTATCGAACGATCATTCCCCGTTTGGAGTTCGAGGCCTATCGCAGATTCAGATGGACGTGCTTCTTCGCACCCCGAGGGACAAGTTCAATCCCGCCGGATGAGATCTACTCGCGGCTTTTGGATTTCAAACTTACCCACGACCCATATTAGAGATGGCTTGAATTTTGTGCTAAGCAGGATCATGAATTCCGGCATTTGTCATCGTCCCAGAAATCCTGCAGCGAAGCGTGCCTTAGGTCTTCCTCGCCGCGCAAGTGCTTCACCCGGGCTTTGATCCCCGGCTTAACCCACTGTGTTGACGGCCGCTTTGGCATATCTTTGGGCGGTGGCCCGGCATGTTCCTGGACGCGCTGCCACAGCCGCTCCCGCATCTCGCGATTGACGCTGACAGAGGCGCTGCCGACATATTTCCGGGTGCCTGGCTCGGCCATCAGGGCGAATGCCGGCTTTCCAGCCTCACGCTCGACGCCGAGCAGCTCGAATTCCCCGACGGTGTAGCATTTTGTCATCAGCCAGTTGGTCGAAGGGCCGCTGCGATACTTGCTGTCTCGACGCTTGGACACCATTCCCTCAAGGCCGGCCTGGTCGATCAGGCGATAGATCGCATTGGCGTCGCCCGGAAGCGCCTGGCTGAACTGGATGTGGATGTTTGGCGGGATGATGCCGGCAAGGATGTCGCGGCGCTCCTGCAGCGCCATGTCGCGCAGGTCGTGCCCGTTGAGGTGCAGCAGATCAAAGGCAACAAAATAAAGATCGTGCTGGCGCCGCGTGATGGCCTTGCGCAAAGCTGCGAAATCCGACAGGCCGGCATCATTGAGCCCGATGATCTCACCGTCGATGATGGCGCTGTCCGCATCGAGCGACTTCGATGCGGCGGCCAGGTCGCGGTATTTCGCCGTCCAGTCCAAGCCACGGCGGGTGAAAATGCGCGTTCCGCTTTCGTCAACGATCATTTGCGACCGGTAGCCGTCGAACTTGAGCTCATGTAGCCACACGCCGCTTTCGGGAGGCTTCTCCACCAAAGTCGGCATTAGTGGCGGCACAAACATCAAACGCATGCATTGACTCGCAAAACTGCGATTCAATTAGCATGCGCTTAATTAGTTCCCATTTTAACGAATCGTTGACCGCGCTGTCCCAGAATAGGACGGCGCGGTCAAACCCAACCGGATTGCGCAGGCGGCTCCGGCAATTCAGCACCCCGCCTCACTGTCGGAGCCGCTTCCACACTCCTCTAAATACCAGCAACGGTTGAATCAACTGTTACCGCACGTGCTTTCCAATGCGCTTTCCCAGTCGTTAGACTTTGATGGAACAGGGCCTCGCCTTCACGGTTGACGCTGAGACAGTCCATCTCTGCGAGGAAGCATGAACGGCCAAGATAACATCTGCAATGCCCGGGCCGCCCTCAAACTGGTCCGTATGGCGATTGAACAGACCTGCCCCGCTGGCGTGTTACCTAGCGAGGAGGCTGTCCTGCTGTTCTATCATCCCGAGCCGATCCACGAGGGCGAAGCGCTTGCCAAAGCCGTCATTGAGACGGGTCGAGAGACTAACCCGATGAATGCGCACATGATCGAGAAGACACCATGACTCATGAGTTGCAGAGAACTTGCCCGCGACGCCAGCATAACCTGTATTTCGCCGCAGGATGTCCGGGAGTTGCTCGATGGCCGGCACGAGAGCGGCCCGGCCAATGTTCTTCGAGGTGAACAAAGGCCGGGCCTGATCTAGTTTCCTGTGCGTAGCTCCGTCAGGTCACAGCGAATGATGCTGCCATGGGAAATGGCTGGCGAGCTGCGTTTGAGCTGCGTCTCCCGTCCCGTCGCTGTCCAAGGAGAGCGACCCGGTTGAACTGTCGTAGCTGACATGGTCGGACCGATCATGCGCAGCCGTACCGGCAGACGAAGCGTCGGAAAGCCCTCCCGACTTGAGCCCGTCAAGGAAGGCCTGGTCGAAGTGAGGGTTGTCCTGCAGCTTGTCCTGGAGCTTTTCCTGGAGCCAGCTGAAGTCGAAGGCGTCATTGCCCCCGCGGCCGGACATGATCTCGGCGGCGCCGCCCTTGCTGGCGTTGGCGCCGACATTTTCATCGCCCTGGACGGTGTGGGCGAACCCGTTGCCGGCCGTTTTATCGTGTGGACCGGCGAGAGACTCCGAGCCGCTAGAAAGGGCGGCCAACACCCGGTCGACACTGCTGCCTGCCTTGTCGCCGGCGACATGGGAGGTGTCGCTGCCGTCATCGCCGGTGGTGACGTCCGAAGGGACAGCCGCAGTGGAGCTGCTGTCGCTCGTGGTGGTGTCGGAAGCGGCGGTCACAGTAGAGCTGTCGTCGCTAGCGGTGGTGTCGGAAGCGGCGGCCGCAGTAGAGCTGTCGCGGATGGTGGCGTCGGCAGGGACAGTCACAGTAGAGCTGTCGTCGCTAGCGGTGGTGTCGGAAGCGGCGGCCGCAGTAGAGCTCTCGTCGCTCGTGGTGATGTCGGAAGCGGCGGCCGCTGTAGAGCTCTCGTCGCTAGTGGTGGCGTCGGCAGGGACAGTCACAGTAGAGCTGTCGTCGCTCGTGGGGATGTCGGAAGCGGCGGCCACAGTAGAGCTGTCGTCGCTCGTGGTGGCGTCGGAAGCCGCGGCCGCAGTAGAGCTGTCGTCGCTGATGGTGGCGTCGGCAGGGGCAATCACGGTAGAGCTGTCGTCGGTCGTGGTGACGTCGGAAGCGGCGGTCCCAGCGGTGCTGAGATTGTGTTCCCGGAAAACGGCTTGCAGTTCCGGGGAGCTCTCAAGTGCGACGTCGCCTTCCTGCGAACCCCAGGCATAGGCAAAGTCGAATTCGGGCGACGGAACCAGTTCGTCCCAGTGGTCCATCATCGTCTGCAGCTGATCCGCCGTCGGCATGACGTATTTGCCGCCCGTGTTGGTCGTCCAATTGCCGCCGCCAAAGGTCTGATGGATCGGAACGATCTGGCTGGTCGGGATGCCCGACTCCACCGCTGCAGCCACGGTTCTGTCGATCATGTCGTAGTCGACCGTGTCTGTGCCCGTGCGCACCGGATAAGCGCTTATTCCAAACAGATCGATATGCGTGTTGTCATAGTTGTAGGTGTTGGAAAAATCCGGGTTTTCGGCAGACCCCATGTCCATCGCGGTGATGAAGGTCTTGGCTTCTGGCATACGAGAGTGGATCCAGTCGGATTCGGCTTTCAAGTCCTCAGCGTCTACCTGTGTGTGGTATTGGCCGGTGGGATCCGGCTCGTCGACGAGAAAAAACCCAAATACCTTCGGATTGCCAAGGAAGGGGGTGACTTTGTCGATAAAGGACTGGGTTACGCCCTCGCCCTCGTTGAGCCAGACCATAGCCTTCGTGCCATCCGGCAGCTCGTTGACCTGGTCAATGTATTGAACGTCAACCAGATTGAAACCGGCGCTTGCGACTTCTGTGGCGGACCCACCTGCTGCGAAATGAAGTGCCATTTATATTCCTTTTTTTCTTAGCGCCCCGCGGTGCCTGCCTACTAGACGGCGTATATTAGCGCCAAATCAAATACCCGCACCCCTCTGATAGAATTTTTGAGATTTTTGGTATTGCATCGAGTGTCGCAGCCCGGATTTCACCGCACAAAGTGCGCGCTCCTGCCAATGTCGATTTCGTGGAAACAATCCGTAGACAGTCTTGATAAACTATCAAAATATTCCTTTTTTGTTCCTAGGCGTACCGATCCGTTCGACGCGCTTGGTAACGCAAATATCAACATTTGTTGTTTCTGACTGCTGCAATCACTGTCTCCTGCTGACGCATCTGCTCGATTTTTGCGCTCTGGCGGGCAGTCACAACGAGGCGACGCTGGCCGCCTCATAGCCAGTTTGGACTATTTGTTTGAACAATCTTGCCCCGGGCGATCGCAGTTTGCGATGTCACGCTGGCGACGGTGCCCATTGCCGCGTTTGAGTTCGGGATAGGTTCGTTGTCTCCCCTGCCGCGGCAAGCCGCTCAAACGACTCGGCGCCGCCTCGTCACGGTGCCGGTTGGGGCCAGCGCTGTAACGCAGCACGGCCAACGTCCGTAAGCGCATACACCCCGCGCTCGGCCCTGGCGAACCAGCCATAGACATTGTGAAGCAGGATATTGGCGGCGCGCGGCGAAATGGTTTTCAGGTCGCGCGGGCGCTTCGGGCCGTCCACCATGGCAGCGGCGCAGGCCAGCGCATCCTGCCGGTAAGCGGTCATTATCGGCGTTCGCGAGCCGCCGCCGACGACAGGGTCGCCGCGCCGGCGCTGATGCTCGTCCACCAGGCGCGATCTTCGCCTCGGATCTCGCCGGGGCGGCAAGGCTGCCGGGCTGAGCAGCAATTCAACGTTGCCGGCGGAACCAACCCCCAGAAGGCCGAAACCGAGCCGCCGGCAGAGTGCGCGGAACCGGCGATCGTGCTCCCGGCCTTTGCCGCGGGCCGACATCCTCGCCGCGAGCCAGACCTCGTCGCACGACGCGGCACGATCGACACCTTGAAGTACGAGTTCGAGGTTGAATTGCAGTTTCAATTCACAGATGACGACCACGGGCGGTTCGCCGTCGCGCAGTCCCACGACATCGCAGCCGCCAACTTCGCCTTTGACGGTGAATTCCAGGCTCTCAAGAAACCGCTTCACCGGCATGTAAAGAGACGTTTCCTGCATGCCGGAGCCATAGCCGATTCGTGAGCGGGTGGCACAGAGCCACTTAGTCATACCAATAACGCACCCAACGGTCTTTGTAGAAACCATTCCAAAAATTGACATCGAAACCAGAATTTGTAATTTCTCTATCATCGGCTGAACACGGGAAAGGGAGAGGTCCGGTGTCGATCCGCGAAGAGTTGGCTCATACCACCCTGGTCCTCACATCCGCCGAAGCCAAGATCGTGCAGGTCCTCCTTGCCGACTATCCGATGTCCGGCCTCGGGACTGCCTCGCGCCTGGCAAAGGCAGCGGGCGTCAGCGACCCGACGGTCATGCGCCTCATGGTCAAGCTGGGCTATGGCGGCTTTGCCGCCTTCCAGGCCAAGCTTCTGGCGGAAATCGAATCCCGCCTGCACTCTCCTTTGCTGATGATGGAGGCGAAGCGGCCTGCCAATTCGAGCGAAGGCACGGTCAACGACTACTTCCATTCGGTTTCCGACAGCCTGGAGCGAACGCGCACGGCGGTTCCTTCGCAGAGCTACGGCCGCGCCGCCAGGATGCTGCTCGACTGCAAGGGCCAGGTCGTGCTGCTCGGCGGACGCTTCAGCCGCCACATCGCCTCGATGCTCGCGGGCTATCTCGTGCAGTTCCGTCCCGGCGTGCACGATATCGGCGCACTGGCGCCGACGGATTTCGATCTGCTGATCGATCTCGGCAAGCGCGACCTGCTCGTCGTTTTCGACTATCGCCGCTACCAGTCCGACGTGGTGAGCTTCGCCCGTCAGGCGCGCGAGCGGGGCATGGGCATTCTGCTCTTCACCGATCCTTGGCTCTCGCCGATCTCCGAACACGCCGATCTGACGCTGATCGCGGCAATTGAGGCCAACTCGCCGTTCGACACGCTGGCGACGGCCGTCGTCCAGATGGAGACCGTGTTTGCCCATGCGCTGGAGAGCGAAGGCCAGACGGTGCGCAAGCGCATCGAGGACATCGAAGGGATCCGCCGCGCCAATGGCGTAACGCTCGACGCCTCGGATTTCACCGGGCCGGGTGACCGCAGGACAGTCGCCGGGGACCCGGCCAAATGGGCAGCGCCGTTCGTCAGGGGCAAACCCAAATCGACATAGCCCGCGGCCGATATGATCGGCGCAGCATGAGCGGCTGAACCACCCTGCACACCAAGAGACAATCGCGAACGCCGCAAAGGCACGAAAGGACATCGACATGCTGGACAGGGATGCGGCCGTCGCCGCCGCGCAAGCCGAGATCGACAAGGATCGCGACTGGGTGATCGGCCTCACCAGCGATATGGTCAAAATCCCCTCGGTGAATCCCAAGTTCGAAACCCGGCAAGGACTGAACCGCGAGGCCGACGTGCAGGCGCTGCTGGAGCCGATCCTCAAGGCGGACGGCTTTTCGACCGAACAATGGGACGCGCTGCCGGGGCGCCCCAATCTGGTCGGCGAATGGGCCGGCGATGAGGAGCGCAGCCTGATCCTGTGCGGCCATATCGATGTCGTGCCGGTCGGCGAAATGAAGAACTGGTCGGTCGATCCGTTTGGCGGCGATATCACGAACGGGCGCCTCTATGGCCGCGGCGCGGTCGACATGAAGGGCGGTGTCGCGGCTTGCATCGCGGCGGCACACGCCATCCGCAAGGCCGACATCAAGCTCCAGGGCCGGCTGGCGATCCACACGGTGGTCGACGAGGAAGCCGGCGGCTTCGGCGCCATGGATGCGGTCGCCAGGGGCAAGCTCGCCAAGGCGGTGCTGGTCGCCGAGCCGACCTGGGGCGACGTGCTGCCGGTCGAGGGCGGGCTCGAATGGGCGCGGGTGACGATCCGCGGCCGCAACGCGCATTCGGCGCTGCGCTACAATGAGATCTATCCGCAGCGCCACGACAAGGACCGGCTGGAACCCGGCGTCAACGCAATCGAGATCGCCGCGCGCTTCATCGCCGCCGTGCGCCAATACGAGCTCGACCGCACGCGGGCCAGATCGCATCCGCTGCTGCCGCTCGGCATGAACACGATCAACATCGGGGTGATGCAGGGCGGCACCGGACTAGGCGAGAACGGCCTGCCGACGGTGATGACCAACCCGGCGATCATTCCGGACGTCGCGGTTCTCGATCTCGATATGAAATTCCTGCCTGATGAGAATTCAGCCGATTATCGCCGCGATTTCGAGACTTTCGTGCATCATTTCGCTGCCACCGACGCCTGGCTGCGTGAAAACCCGCCGACCATCCAGTGGGAGCTGGGCGGCCTGTACTTCCCGCCGATGAACACCTCGCCGGATCATCCGCTGGTCCGGTCGCTCGTCGCCAACAAGGCGCGCATCGGCAAGAAGCCTGAGGTGAAGGGCTTCGTCGCCGTATGCGACGCCGCGCACTATGCCGGCGCAGGCGTCGACGGCGTCATCTTCGGTCCGTCCGGCGACGGTTTTCATGGCGCCGACGAATATGTCGAGATCGATTCGGTGGTGGAGACCGCCAAGGTCATCGCCGCCTCCGTCATCGACTGGTGCGGCGTCCGCTAGACTCGAGTTGGTTAAGGTGTGTTGAGATTCAGGTCAGGCCGAGTCGAAAATGGTGGGTTCCGAGAACCGGAGCGCAGCGTACTTTTGGGTACGTGAGCACCGGAAGCGCAGGAAGCTGCCATTTGCAGGCCGGCCTCACCTGAATATCAGCGCACCTTGATGCGGTCGGCCACCACCGTCCATGCGGCGCGGATCATGCCGACCAGGCCGCTTGGGTAGACCAGCATGATGACGATGATGAGCAGCGCCGAGATCATCAGCCGCCATGCGCCGAAATCGGCCATCGCCTCGGAAAAGACGGTGAGCACGAAGGACGCGATGATCGCTCCGTAGATCGTGCTCGTTCCGCCGAGCAGCACCATCGACAGGATGATGGTCGCCAGGCTCATGCCGAACACGTCGATCGAGGCATTGCGCTGGTAGGCGGCATAGAAGGCCCCGGCAATTCCGGTGAAGAAGGCGCTTGCCGCCAGCGTCACCATGCGCTGCCGGACCAGCGAGACGCCGCGGCTGATGGCGTATTCCTCATTGTCGCGCAGCGCCACGATGCTGGCGCCCGCTCGAGAGCGCACGAACAGCCGCAAAAACAGCGTGCTGAGCACCAGAAGTGTCAGCGCGATGTAGAAATAGCCGATCTTGCCGTCGCGGATCATGTTGTGGTCGAAAAGATAGAGGCCGGGCACCCGCACCAGACCTTGCGTGCCGCCCGTCAGGTCCGACTGGCTGATGATGACCTGCATGACGAGCTGTGCGAAGCCGAAAGTGACCAGGATGATATAGATGCCCTTCAGCCTCAGGATCGGAATGGTCACCACCACGGCCGCCACGGTGGCGATCACGCCGCTCGCCACAAGCGCGATCCACGGATCGATGCCGGCCTGCTTGGCGAGCAGGCTGTAGGCATAGACGCCGATGCCGAACAGCGCCAGATGGCCGAAATTGAAGACACCGCCATAGCCGAGGCTGAGGTCCCAGTTCGAGGCGACGATGGCGTAGATGAAGATCATGATCAGCACATGCCGGCTGTAGCTGTCGCCGAAGACGAGCGGCAACAGGGCAAGCAGCAGGAACCCCGCCACGAAGCCGATCGCCTCGCGGTTCCAGGCGACGCGGCCAGGAGCAGACGGGATGGCGATGTCGAGGAGCGTCATGCGAGCCCCCTGGAACGACTGGCGAAAATACCCTCCGGGCGCACCATGAGCGTCGCGATGAGCACGAGGAAAAGCAGTGCCGGCGTCCAGTAGAGGCCGAAATAGTAGTTGCTCGCCGCCTCGAAGAACCCGATCAGGTAGGCAGCGAAGATCGGTCCTGAAATGCTTGAAATACCGCCGAAAACCACCACGATCAGTGCCTTGAGCAGCGGGTCGGCACCCATCGACGGGTTCATGAAGCGGTAGCCGCCCATGAAGATCCCGGCCAGCCCGGCCAGCGACGCGGCGATGGCGAAGGCAAGTCCGTAAAGCGCCGTGACGTTGAGACCGACGAGCTGGCTCGCATCCTCGTTCTGTGCGACCGCCCTGAGCGCAAGGCCGAGCCGCGTGCGGTTGAGGAACGACCACAGCGCCGCGAGGATCAGCGGCGTGATGACGATGATCGCGATCTGGTGCAGCGACACGCCGACACCGGCGATGGTGGTGTTGCCCTCGATCAGGCTCGGCAGTTGCTTGGAGCGTGGCCCCCAGACCGTCAGTGCCCCGTTCTCCATCAGCGAGCCGGCAGCCAACGTGGTGATGACGACGACCAGCACGATGTTGGGACGGCCGATCAGCGGCCGCACCACCGAGGCCTGCAGGATCCAGCCCGCGCCGGCCATGACGATGACGGCGAGTGGAAAAGCGATCACCACCGGCAGGCCGAAGGCGACGAGCTGCCAGGCGAAATAGGCGCCCAGCATCATGAACACGCCGTGGCTGAAGTTGAACACGCCGATCGTCGTCCAGACGAGCGCCAGCCCGACCGCCATCATGGCGTAGAGCGAGCCCTGGAACAGGCCGCCAAAGAAGATATCCGAAAACATGCTCATGCCCGAACCCTGTCCAATCCTGCCTTCAATGCCCGAAATACATCGCCATGATTTCGCTATGCTCGATGCTCTCGCCCGGCCGGATCTCGGTCTTGACCGCTCCGTGATCGACAAGGAACAGCTGCCGGCTGAGTTCGAGCAGGAACTCGATGTCCTGCTCGACGACGACGAGCGGCACCCCGCCCTTCGAAATATCCATGACGGCGGTGCAGAGCTCGTCCTTGATCTTCGGCGCCAGCCCAAGCGTCGGCTCGTCCAGGATCAGCAGGCGCGGATGGCTCATCAACGCCGTGCCGATCGACACCATCTGGCGTTCGCCGCCGGAAAGCGTGCGCACCCTTTGCCGCCACCGTTCGGCGAGCTTCGGGAACAGCTTCACCACCTTTTCGCGGTTCTCGGCCTCGTGCGGCCGCGCTCGCGGCGAATAGGCGCCAAGCGCCATGCAGTCGCCGATAGTCAGGTCGGGAAACAGCTTGTTGCCCTGCGGCACATGGATGAGACCGGTGGCGACGATGGCGCGCGCGCTCAAGCCAGTGATGTCCTTGCCGTCGAAGACGACGCGGCCGCGTTTCGGCGCGACCAGGCCGGAGATGGTCCTCAGCAGCGTCGTCTTGCCGTGGCCATTTGGCCCGAACAGCCCGACATTGCCGAACCGGCCGGCCTCGAGCGTGATGTCATGCAGAACGGTCACACGGCCATAGCCGGCGGTCACCGCCTCGACGCTCAGGATCGGGCTCTCGCTCACGCCGCCGATCTCCTTGTGCCGAGATAGGCCTCTACCACGCGATGGTCGGCGATCACGCTCTTGGGGTCGCCCGCGGCAAGCACACGGCCCTGGTTCAGCACGAGCAGATGTTGCGACAGGCTCATCAGGAAGGTCAGCACATGCTCGATCAGCACCACCGTGATGCCGCGCGCGGCCGTGCGCCTGATCAATCCGATCGACGTCTCGATCTCCGGCTTGGTCAGGCTCGATGCCGGCTCGTCAAGCAAAAGCATGCGTGGTTCCGTGGCTATTGCCGTTGCGAGCATCAGGCACTTGCGGTCGAACACCGACAATTCGCCGGCGAGCCGTCCGAACGTCGCCGACGAAAGGCCGACGAACTCCAGCGCCTCGGCGGCGCGGGTCCGCGCCTCGGCCGCCCCTCGCCCGGGCTTGCCATAGCTCGCGCCGATCAGCGCGTTCTCGAACACGGTCAGCCCGTCGAAGCTGGTCTCGCGCTGGAAGGTCCGGGCGAGACCGAGCTGTGCGATCACATTGCCTGTCTTGCCCTGGATCTCCATGCCATCGAACCGTATCCGGCCCTTGTCGGGGCCGAACGGTATGCCGGTGATGACGTTGAACAGCGTGCTCTTGCCACTGCCGTTCGGCCCGGCGACGCCGAAGATTTCTCCGGCCTCGACTGCGAATGAAACATCATCGACCGCCTTGAGCGAGCCGAACGCCTTCGATACGCCTTCGATTTCAAGCAGCGGCATGCCGCTATTTCATCCAGGGCTGCGGCTGGAACTCGCCGGTCGCGTATTTGGCGGGCGAGATCAAGGCGCGCTTGCCGTCCCAGATCTGGAAGAAGGTAATCGGGATGTAGTCGTCGCCCTGCATGGCAAGATGCGTCGCCGGATCGAATTTCAGGCGGCCCTCGGCGACCTGCTTGTCGGTCTCGGACAGCGCCTTCATGATTGCGGCATGGTCGCTCGGGTCGCCGGCCTTTTTCAGCGCGTCGAAATAGACATTGACCATCTCGTACAGACCGACGCCGTATGTGCCGCTCTCGACGCCGTATTTGGCCTTGAACTTGCCGGCCACTTCGTCGGCGCGCGGGTTCTTTGGCGTGGTCAGCGCGCCGCCAAGAAGGTTATAGATCACGCCGTTCGACTTTTCCTTCGTCAGCTCGACGAATTCCGGAACGCTCGGCGCATATTGCAGGAACACCAGACTCTTGGTCGGCTGCTCCAGGAACTGGTTGAGGAACGAGGCCGAATTGCCGGGCAGATAGTCGGTGTTGATGACCACGTCCGGCACGTCCTCGCGCACCTTGGCCAGGATCGAACGCCAATCGGTCACCTCGCCGAAGGGCACGAGCTCATCGACGGTGATGGTCCAGCCCTTCTCCTTGAAGGTCTTCTTCATGCCTTCGGAGATCGTCTTCGAATAGGCGTTGTCGGACGAAATGATGGCGACCTTCTTGGTCGGCAGCGTGATCTTGCCTTCGGCTGCCAGCTTCTCGACAAAAACCGTGACGTCGGTGTTGTAGGCGTCGAAGGACGGGGTCAGCGACCAGCAGCAGGCATATTTTTCCGGATCGGGCGCGATGATGTCCTTGGTCTGCTGCGATGTGGCCGCAAGCATGTAAGGCATCTCCGCCTCGGCCATGTTGTCGATCTCGAAATTGGTCAGGCTGGCATAGCCGGTCAGCATGAAATGCACATCCTGGTCGCCGAGCAGGCGCTCGACCGCGCTGGTGACGTTCGCCGCCGACTGGTCCTTCACATCACCCACGACCAGTTCGAACGTATGGCCGTCGACGCCGCCGGCGCTGTTTGCCTCGTCGATCGCCATCTGCGCGCCACGCTGGAATTCCTGGCCGTCGGCCGCCGCCGGGCCGGTCAGCGGCGCCAGCAGGCCGATCTTGACGACATCGGCGAATGCCGGTGCTGTGGCCAGCATCACGCCGAGCGACGTTCCGATCAGCATATGCCTGAAATGGCGTTTCATCGACTTGGTCATCATTGATCCTGTTCCCCTGTTATTATCGTGACGATGGTTGGATGATTGACAAATTATGCACAGGCGGGTCAATTTGAAAAGATATTTTCATGCGTAGGCGGACAAATTTGCCTGCTAAGCAGTTCGCGGAACTGCAGCGGCCAAGCGAATCGAGACAGATGGAGACAGGGATGGCGACCACGATAAAGACGATCGAAACCAGTCACGGCACGCTCGCCGTGCGCGAAAGCGCCGGCACCGGCATGCCGGTGCTGATGATCCACGGCAATTCGTCGTCAGGCGCCGTCTTCCGCAATCAATTCAACGGCAGGATCGGCGCAACCTACCATCTGATCGCGGTCGATCTTCCCGGTCATGGCGAGTCCTGCGACGCGGTCGATCCGCATCGCAGCTACTCGATGCCGGGTTACGCCGACGCAATGACCGAGGTGTTGAACAGGCTTGGCATTGAAAAGGCAGCGGTCTTCGGCTGGTCGCTGGGCGGTCATATCGGGTTGGAGATGATCGACCGCTATCCCGGCATGCTCGGTCTGATGATCACCGGCACGCCGCCGGTCGCCGGCGCCGATCTCAACAATGGCTTCAAGCCCAGCCCGCATATGGGCCTGGCTGGCAAGGAGACCCTCACCGAAGATGATATCGACGCTTATGCGCATTCAACCTGCGGCGAGCCCTATGACCAGCTGCTCCGCAATGCCGTCGCGCGCACCGATGGCCGCGCGCGCAGACTGATGCTCGGAAAATTCGCGGCTGGCGAAGGCAAGGACCAGAGCGCGATCGTCGCCGGCAAGACACCGCCGATCGCGGTGCTCAACGGCGCCGACGAGCCGTTCGTCAACACCGACTTCGTCGATACGATTGCCTTCTCCAACCTCTGGGAAGGCAAGAAACACCTGATCAGCAATTCCGGCCACGCGCCGTTCTGGGATTCGCCGGACCGGTTCGGCCCGATCTTCGAACGGTTCCTCAAGAACCTGGAGCCCAGCTGGCGCTAATGCATGTCGCGCAAAAATGCGCAGCGGTTTTGCGATAACGACATGCATAAAAACAAGAGCTTAAAGCGCGTCGCATGAGCCCGTTCGAACGCGACGTGCTTTAAGCCCTCAGCCCCCTCGCCTCGCCAGAACGCTTGCCTGGAACCATCATATCCCTGGCCAGGAGGCGGCTCACCCGGCAGAACGCCATGAACGCCCGGCAAGCCTCCTCGGTGTCGACCAGGTCGACCGTGGCGCCGAAGCAGGCATTGAACGCAGCCTGATAGACCGGGCCCTGCCGGCGAACCGGCCAGCCTTGCAGGAAATCCAGCGCCTGTTCGACGCTGTATATTTCCTCGACCGGCAGGCCAGGCGCCGTCGTGATGCGCACCGGCACCGCGAATTGCAATCTGTCCATTCGTGTCTCTCCCGAGCAGCGTTCCCGCAGCAACGCCGCTCGTTGCAAAAAGGTTGCCTTGACCGGCTTCTTGCTCGGCCACGCTTCTTGCTCAGAAATATGTCGTCAGTGCGGACGAACACCCTGGACAGGCACAAGGTGAAGCCGCAACGCATGAATTTCACCGGCTTGTGCCCGTCGTCGGCAGTTCGTCCTTGAACCTGGCGCCGTCCGGTGCCAAATCTGAGAGACTTTTCTCACAGGCTCATTAGAAGCCCTTTCTTCCGGCAAGATGGACACAATGGTCACCTATCTCGACGCCGCCACGGCACCGCTCAGAAACACCGGCCAGATCCGCCTCTATGGCGAAGAAGGCTTTGCCGGCATGCGCAAGGCCTGCGACCTCACCGCGCGCTGCCTCGACGAGCTGGTGTCGATCGTCGCGCCGGGCGTCACCACCGAAACCATCGACCGCTTCGTCTTCGAGTTCGGCATGGATCACGGCGCATTGCCGGCAACGCTCAACTATCGCGGCTACACGAAGTCGTCTTGCACCTCGATCAACCACGTCGTCTGCCACGGCATTCCCGACAACAAGCCGTTGAAGGACGGCGACATCGTCAACATCGATGTCACCTACATCCTCGACGGCTGGCATGGCGATTCCTCGCGCATGTATCCGGTGGGCACGATCAAGCGCGCCGCCGAGCGCCTGCTCGAGGTCACGCATGAATGCCTGATGCGCGGCATCACCGCGATCAAGCCCGGCGCCCGCACCGGCGCCATCGGCGCCGCCATCCAAACCTATGCCGAAGGCGAGCGCTGCTCGGTGGTGCGCGATTTCTGCGGCCACGGCGTCGGCCAGCTCTTTCACGATGCCCCGAACATCCTGCACTATGGCAACGCCAGCGAGGGCGTCGAGATGCGGCCGGGCATGATCTTCACCGTCGAACCAATGATCAATCTCGGCCGGCCGCACGTAAAAGTGCTGTCGGACGGCTGGACGGCGGTGACGCGCGACCGCTCGCTGTCGGCGCAGTACGAGCACACGATCGGCGTCACCGAGACCGGATGCGAGATCTTCACGCTGTCGCCGAAAAACCTCGACCGCCCCGGCCTGCCAGCTTAAGCTGGAGGCAAGGGAATATCAGACAGTTTGCAGCCATCTATTACCCGCTGCATAGCTTTGGTCGAACCACGGGAACTGAAGGAGGCGGAATCTTGGTTGCCGGAGATATCGTACCCGACATTGACCTTTCCTTTTGAGTCTTTGATCTCTGCAATAACAGCCATCAACTCTGGTATTCGGCCTACTGCGACGACCCCCGCATAATTGTCATTCCACGTTCGTATTGTCGCCTCAAGCTTCAGAGGAGAGGCGCTGCTGCCTTGGATGTAGAGCATTGCCGGTGCTTCAGTCACCTCTTCAAACTCTTTCTTGCGGAGGACATAGGCAACAAATAACGTCTCCTTACTATCGCATTGAACAACCAACGAATCGCGAACGCCGCCTTCGGTCGCGATCACCTTTGTCACGCCAAACACATCTGGTCCTTCGGTACTGGCTTCCCAAGCACAAGCAGGCTGAATACTGATCACAGCAGCAAACAAGAAAAAAGTTTTAAACATTTCAGAACCCCTCCACCGAGATAAATAGAAGCAGACGGGCGAGGGTTTGTCGACTTCTTATCCTCGGTCCGCTGTTTCAATTTCCTTGAGCGCACGACAGTGCTGGACGCGTAAGATGCTCTAAGTTTTTTGAATCCATACACCGTGCTTTCGAAAATCGATTCCGATTTTCGGGCCGATGCTGTAGTCCTTCTCCCTGCGTCGGATCTTTCCGGTCAAGAAAATGCAGGCGGCTATGGGGAAAACCAGCGACGACGACGAGCGGGGTTTCTTTCCCGAGAGACCGACAAAGTCGCTCGCGAAAGCCAAGTCGGTCGAAAAGCCGCATTATCTCGGGCATCGCGACCGCTTGCGCCAACGGTTCGCGGCCGCGGGTTCCGACGCCCTCCCCGACTACGAATTGCTGGAACTCCTGCTCTTTCGCCTGATCCCCCGCGCCGACACCAAGCCCGTCGCCAAGGCGCTGCTGGCGCGCTTCGGCACGCTGGCCGAGGTGCTTGGCGCGCCTGTCGCGCGACTTGAGGAGGTCGGGGGCATCGGCCCGGCGGTGGCACTCGACCTAAAGGTCGTTGCCGCGACCGCCCAACGCGCGGCACGTAGCGAGATCAAAGGCCGCGAGGTCTTGTCGTCCTGGACGCAGGTTCTCGGATACTGCCGGTCAGTCATGGCCTTCGAGGAGCGCGAGCAGTTCCGAATCCTGTTTCTCGACAAGAAGAACGCGCTGATCGCCGACGAGGTGCAGCAGGTCGGCACCGTCGACCACACGCCGGTCTATCCGCGTGAAGTGGTCAAACGCGCGCTCGAACTCTCCGCCACGGCAATCATTCTGGCGCATAATCATCCGTCAGGCGACCCGACGCCGTCGCGCGCCGATATCGAGATGACCAAGCTGGTCATCGAGACGGCCAAACCGCTCGGCATCGCCGTTCATGATCAC